>JAQIIU010000002.1:0-320625 GCA_036946625.1 Methylorubrum populi | reverse complement strand
GGATCGCCTTCAGCATGTCGATGAATTGAATCTCCAAGGTCGGGTGGAGAAATAGTTCAGGCTCATCGATTAGTATCAGGCTATCTCACCGGATCGCTCCTAAGATATTAATAACAATAAAAGAGAATAGTTTCTGCCCCGAGCTTAGCTGGACGATTTCACCATCGCGAAAAAAGTCACACCATCTGCGGCGTTAAGAGAAGCCCTCACCTTATCGACATTGAGTTCGTCAATTCTGTCGGAACCAATCGGAACATAGCGCGCATTATCGACGTCGAACACAAGGTCATCGATTAACGAGGTGTCGTCGTAGAAGCGCTTTGCTGAACCGGACGCTTCGCCCACGTTGATTGCAGCGTGGTCGAAAGCGAAGGCAGTTCGGAGCACACGTTCAACTGTCGCTAACTTGTTCGCCCAACTGCGAAGCCCTTTGTAACGGAGATCGTCCACCAGGCAATCGAGCAGCGACGCCGCGGCGTTTTTCTTCGGTGCCTGATGGCTCAAGGAAATCCCACCCAGACGCCCAGCGGTCCGACTGACAGAACGGCCGCGAAAGCCGAAATATCGATAGATGTCCTTGTCCTGTAGTTCCTGAGTTTCGAGATCGACGGGAAACCGCTCGAACGGGCTGTAGGAAACGACTACCATCTGGCTGAGGTTGGGCTTCTCGACAAACCCAACCTTGCGCCCACGCTTTTCAGGAGGAGCGCCGAGCCAGTCCTGAACCATCTGATGTAGTATCTGAGACTTTCCGACACCATTCGGGCCAATGAGGACATTGACGTTGTGTGGAAGAATGCTGGCTTGTCTGAACTTTAGGCTGAGAGTGGACGTTTCGCTGAAAACATCCTTAAACTGAAAACCGAGATCCAAGACGGACATGGCCTCGGCCGAAAACAGTTTCCAGCCGTCGAGATATGACTTAGTCTCGCTTCGTTCACGCAGAAGCGATTTCTGAAAAGGTTGACTGTCAACAAGGCTGAGGGCCGCCGGTTCTTGCTGAAGGTGCATGAGGTAGCTGGCGTCGCGCAGCTTGATGGCGGCGTCCCGCGCGGCATCCAAGCTCAGTCGATCACGCAACTGTTCGTAGAATGCGATTTCGCCCGGAAGCGAGAGATAGTTTGCGTTCGGAATTGGAAAGACGCCATCCCAGCCCTCCTTCAGAAGACGGTCGAGGTAGGTTTCGCTGACAGAGGCACCTTCGATCATCAGCTTCAGGTGGCCGAGATCAACCAATTCCCCCGCTATACGACAGGTCGTAGCGAAGGTGGTCTTATTACCGAAATCATCCCAATTATTTGCTAGTAGTTCGAGTACATCGCCTTCATGCTTTGGCTCCGGCGTGTTGCGTCGGCTTTGCCGGCCCAGATAGACAATCTTCATAGAGGCTGATTTTACCATGCGTTCAATCTGCGTCGGGCGCCTAGCGGCGGCAAGGCTCGAGGGACAGCACCATCCCTGACGAGGTGTCTGTCATGTCAGATATCCTCGTCCCAGCCATCGTCCCACGCTCCATCCACCTGCATCGTCGCCATCAGGCGCCGGATCGTCAGCACGATCTCGGCGAGGCGCGGGCCGTCGATCGGACGCGCGTGCATCGTCGGGCGTCGGTGTGCATTGAGGCGTTGCAGATCGACCTTGATTCCGTCGCGGTCACCGAACACCGCCCCGAATACCTCATCCCAGTTTTGCCGGGTGGAGATCACAGAGATCAGGTCGCCGAGATTGGTGAAGTTGATGAGCGGCTGGCGGTCCTCGCCCGCCTTGTAGGCATCGCGCCGCGTCCGCTTGGCTTCGCCGACGATGTTCCCCGGCACGCGCGCCGTGAACCACTTGGCGCCGTCCTCACCTTTGGCGGCAAGGTGCGCCTGCAGCTTCGTCGCGATATAGGCGCGCAATGCGACCTCGAAGGCGTCTATCGCGCGATAGGCATCGTGTCGGGTGCGGCCGGTGGTGATCGACATCCGCAGCGGGCCGACCTCGACCACGGCCTTGATCCCGGTCCGCGTTCGCTTGCCTTCGACGACACCGCTATCGACCAACACCTCGACAATCGCCGCGCTGTCGGCATCCACCAATCCGGGATCGACATCGGCATCGCGATAGAACCGTGCCCGCGTCGGCCGATCGCGCCAGAAGGCAGGCGGAAGATCGGGGTGGGTGTGCCAGGTGCCGAGTAGCGCATCGAACGCCGCCTGACCCAGCGACGCGCGTGGCCCGAACGTGTCGAGCGCGCCGGCGAAGGCGGACATCCGCAATGTCGTGGCGTCGCGAATGCCGGCCAACTCGACCCCGCGGCTCGCTCGCGCCACCAGATCGCCCGCATCGACGATCCCCGTCGCCATCCGCTGGAGCCTCGCCATCTCTTCATTCGCGGTCCTGGACGCTTTCAGGACATGGGACAATGCGCCCTCGTCACGCGCCAGCAAGCCGGATGACCAATTCGTAGCGCGGGCAATGGCGCCGACCTCGGCGCGTCGCGCGATGGCCGTGCCGGTCAATTCCTTTCGCAGCGACTCAGCGTAGCCGCCGCCGAGATAATCCCGCTGAATCCTGTCGTTCAGCGCCCCAATCTGGTCGCCATATTGCCTTGCCAGCGCAGTGGCCGTCGTCGCCGCATCGCGCCCGACCAGAAACTCGCTGGAGATGCGGGTACTGAAGCTTTGCTGTTCGCGCAAATAGGCGCCGACGCTACCTGAAGCGTGTCCCCGCAAGCCAAGCGCAATTTCCTCCACTGCCGACCGATATCCACTGCCGAGCAGACCGCCCAGCGGCTGGATCGCCCGATGCGCCTCGGCGATGGCGGATGCGGTCTGACCGATCCCCATTAGTTCCTTGAGCCGGCGCTGTTCCCGAAAGTAGTCATCGATCGACATCGTGTTCGTTGCCCCGGCTTTGCTGCCGATCAGATAGGAAGCGACGTGCCGATCTTCTACCGCCCAACCATCCTACGCCAACGAGCGCGGGATGCGCCGACAGGGTCGACGACACTCCATAAGGCCATTGTTTGAAAGGCAGGAATAGGATATATATCCAGCCATATCATGGGAGGCTCGCGATGACCAATGCCGCACAGAAGCGCGCCATCCGCAATTACCGGTCGCGTCAGGCGCAACGCGGCATCGCACGCTTCGAGGTTCAGGCGCTCGACGCCGACCGTGAACTGATCCGCGCCCTCGCTCGTCGGCTTGCCGATGACGGACCCGAGGCGACGCAGGCGCGCACGATGGTTCAGCAGATCGTATCCGGGGAGCCGCCGCATCAAGGTGGCATCCTCCAGGCATTGCGCCGGTCGCCGCTGGTCGGCGCCGATCTCGATCTTGGTCGCGTCCGCGAGGAAGGGCGCAGGGTCGATCTGTGACGCGATACCTGCTCGATACCAACATCATCAGCAACGTCGTCAAGCCGACGCCTTCCGCTTCCCTGCTCGACTGGATGGCGGAGCAGCGCGACGATGCGCTGTTCATCGCATCTTTGACGGTCGCCGAAATCCGGCGGGGCGTTTTGGAAAAGCCGGCAGGCAAGAAGCGCGAGGCGCTGGACGCCTGGTTCGCCGGTCCCGAAGGGCCGCAGGCCTTGTTCGCGGGGCGCATCCTGCCCTTCGACGACCGGGCCGGACTGATCTGGGCGCGGCTGATGGCGGACGGGAAGATTGCCGGCCGCCCACGCAGCGGTCTCGACATGATCGTCGCGGCGGTCGCCGATGCCAACAATTGCGTCGTCGTTACCGACAACGAGAAGGACTTCGCCGGGCTTGAATTCGTCAATCCGCTGCGTGGAGCGGTCTGATGGCGATTACCGATTGGGATCGCTCGGGAGGGCGGCATGGCTGAAACCCAGATCGAGTGGACCGACTCCACCTGGAATCCCGTCGCGGGGTGTTCGATCGTTACCGCCGGCTGCACGCATTGCTACGCGATGGAGATGGCGAAGCGTCTCGAAGCGATGGGCGTCGACAAATATGCCGGGCTAACCCGAAAGACCGGCAAGCGGACCGTCTGGAACGGCGTGGTGCGCGAAGATCGCGAGGCGCTGTCGATCCCACATCGCTGGCGCAAGCCGCGCAAGATCTTCGTCAACTCGATGAGCGATCTATTCCATGAACGGGTGACCGACGCCTTCATCCTCGATGTCTGGCAGGTGATGCGCGACACGCCGCGGCACAATTATCAGATTCTCACCAAGCGGCCCGAACGCATGGCAGCGCTGGTTTCCGGCCAGATCGGTGAAGTCCTGCCCAATGTCTGGCTCGGCACCAGCATTGAGGACACCGCTGTCGTGGATCGCATTGAGCATCTCCGCAAAGCGCCCGCCGCGATTCGCTTCATCTCGTTCGAGCCGCTGATCGGAGCAGTCGGTGCCGTCGATCTCAGCGGCATTCATTGGGCGATTGTCGGCGGCGAAAGCGGCAAGTCCGCCCGGCCGATCCGAGAGGAATGGATCGATGAAATCCATGCCCGATGCCTGTCGGCCGGCACCGCATTCTTCTTCAAGCAATGGGGAACGTGGGGCAAGGACAACAAGAAGCGCTCGAAGAAGGCGAACGGTCGCGAGTATCGTGGGCAGACTTGGGATGAGATGCCGGCCGTGACACACGCTGTCGCGTAACGGGGCTGGGTACAGGGGAGGCAGTGTGGTCGAGAAGCGATATGAATGGGCGGACGGCGCAGTCCTCGAAGAACATTCGCGCCGAAAGCACAAAATCCTTCGCGAGTATGTATTCGATTATCTCACCGTCCGCTGCAAGCTTCCCCAGCAGGAACGGTTCCGGCTCGCCATCGTCGATGGCTTTGCCGGTGGTGGTCGTTATCAATGCGGGGCGGCTGGCTCACCACTGATCTTCATCGAGGAACTGAAGCGGGCTGTTGAAGCCGTGAACACGCAGCGGGTCGTTCAGGGACTCGGCGCGATCGAGGTCGAGTGCTTGCTCGTCTTCAACGATGCCAGCCGCGACGCGATCGAGCTACTGAAAACGCATGTTGCCCCGATGCAGGCTGACATCGCGCTGGCCTGCCCCAAGCTTCACCTTAAGGTGGAGTATTTGAACGAGTTCTTCGAGGTCGCCTATCCAAAGATCAAGGCACTGCTCGGTCAGGGACGCTATCGGAGCGTGATCTTCAACCTCGACCAGTGCGGCCATAGCCATGTCGAACGCGGTACGATTCTCGACATCATGCATTCCTGGCCCGCAGCGGAGATCTTCTACACCTTCGTCATCACGTCTCTGCTGGCGTTTCTCCAGAAGGACGAGCCTGAGCGCCTGCGCGCGCAACTCGAACACCTCGGCATTCCCGCCAACGACATGCAGGCGCTTGACGGGCTGATGAGCCGGAAGGACTGGCTCGGCACGGCCGAGAAGATCGTCTTCGACGCCTTCCGCCTTTGTGCTCCGTATGTCAGCCCGTTCTCGATCAACAATCCCGGCGGGTGGCGATACTGGCTGATCCACTTCGCCAACGCCTATCGGGCGCGACAGGTCTACAACAACATCCTACACGACAATGCGAGCTTGCAGGCCCACGTCGGCAGGCCGGGCCTCAACATGCTGTCCTACGATCCCCGACATGGCGAGGGGATGCTGTACCTCTTCGACGACAGTGGCCGGGCGTCGGCGAAGACCCAATTGCTGGACGACATTCCCCGTCTCGTGACCGAGGCAGGGGACGCAATATCGGTGATGGAGTTCTACGAAAGCATATACAACGTCACCCCGGCGCACGCCGACGACGTTCATGCGGCGATCATTGAGAACCCGGACCTTGAGGTGGTTACACCGGCTGGCGGCGAGCGCCGCAAGGCCAACACGATTGCGGTGAACGACATCATTAAGCTTAAGAACCAACGCAGCTTCTTCCCGATGTTCCTGAACGCGGGCAAAAGAGGGCCGAAATGAATCAATCGTTTAATGGAACTATGATGCCGCTGATCTGAATCTCCAGAAAGCAGATTGAAGGAATCCATCAAGTATTGCGAGATTGCCCGCGCAGACATTCGATCGCGGAGGTAATGGCGGCGTCATCCGGCTTGGCCGATCCCCATTCTTTCCAGAAATCTCGCGTCGCGCTGTCCGGCGGGATTTTGGGCACGTCGAGCCTGATCCTCGTCGGCAGCAGCACGGCGTCGCCCAGCAACAGCGCCTCGCCCGTGTCGAGCAGCGGCAGGATGCTGGTCAGCCCGGCCAGCGAATCCGGCATCAAGCGCTTGATGACCCCCTGATCGGTCTCGTTGGTAAGACGCAGTGCGAGGAAATTGTTACACTGGCTGAGGATGGTCCGGCTGACATCCGAGGGACGTTGGCTCACGACCAGCAGGGAAAAGCCGTATTTGCGTCCTTCCTTGGCGATCCGCTCGAACGAACCGAGCGCCTGCCGCTGCACGGCATCGGCGTCGTCACGAACCGGAAGGTAGAGATGCGCCTCGTCGCACAAGAGCGTAACCGGAGTTCGTGACTTTCCGCCCATCCAGAACTGCACGTCATAGAGCAAGCGCGCCAGCGTGCCCGTGACGACCGGCAGAACGTCCGCCGGAACCTCCGAGAAATCGATCACCTTGATGCCCGTTCCGTCGCCGGACCGCAGGAGCTTCAACACCTGCGACGCGAGCCAGTTATATTGCATCGCTGCGGGAGGCGGCGCGAACATGAAGCCATAGCGGCGATCATCAAGCTTCGCTTCGAGGCGCGACAGGAAGCGTGTCAACTTGTCTTCCCATTCTCCCTTCACGGGGCCGGTCTTGCCGACGCCCTTCGTCGTGTTGTCGGTGTGGAGCAGTCCGACCAGCTTCTTCACGTCGTAAGGAATGGGCGAGTCGACGGTGAAGGTCTTCTTGACGTCCACCTTGCCCTCGGCATCGAGCGCCTGCCCTTTAAGCGAGCGCACATGCAACGTGAACCGCGACGCCTGATTGGGTGCGTTCTGGTCGCTGCGATCGAGAATCATCGACAGCATCTCGTCGCGGTTGAGCAGCCAATAGGGGAGGAACAGCGTGTCGTCGCCCGGCCTTTCGAGATCACCGGGACCGGCAATACGAAAACGCTCGGCGAAGCCACCCGCCGCCTTGTCGGCAAGCGGCGCATATTCGCCGTGCATGTCGAACACGATGATGTTCGGGAATTTCAGCTTGGCGGCTCGCTCAAGAATCAGCGCGACGGCCCAACTTTTGCCCGAACCGGTGCTCCCGAGGATAGCGGCATGCCGCTGGAAGAACTTGTCGCCGCTGGCAATCGCATCAGCCGTGCGATCGGCGACGAACGTGCCGAGCTTGAGCCGTTCGTTGGCCGAGAACCCGGCACCCAAGATACCCATGAAGCGCTGGAGGTTGCCGCCTTCGATCACGAAACAGTCGCGGTCGATCTGCGGGAAACTGTCGGCACCGCGCTTGAAGGTGTTGCGACGATCACCCTCAACCGTCCTGAATGTCCCGATCAACACCCCCTGGATCAGATCGGTCGGGACCGCCGCCAACAATGCACCATCTGCATCGTCTTCGTCGGGTCCGGGCAGCTCTTCACGGATGCTGCGCGTCACGCGCTCGGTCATGGCGATGAGATACTCGCGCTCCGTCGCACCGCGAATGGCAACGAGCTGTCCAATGCCGATCCGCGTGAGCAGCACGGAGTTCGTCACGTCGATCGCGACGCGGCTCGTATCGACCGATGCGACGCGCCCGATCTTGTCCTCGTCGGCGAACTGGAGCGCGGCTTCATTCATGGTTCGAGCACCTCGGAAACGAAGGAGCCTAGATCCCAAAGATTCAGACCCGGATAAAAGGATTCGGTACCGGCGACGAAAACGCTGGAGCCGGAAGTGCTGCCCTGTTCGGTATGTTGAATGGCAATGACATTGGGACACTCGGCAACCAGCTTCACCGCGTTGTCCGACAGTCTATAGTGTTTGATCCCAGGGTTTGATGGTGCACTCTTCACGTTGGAGTGGAGGGACGCGCTATGGGCCAAGTTCTTCACGGCAGCGCCACCACGACGGAGGCAGTCCGTCGAGCGATCCAGCATAGTCAAGCGAGCCTGAGGGCGCTCTCGAAGCGCTACGGGATCAACCGGAAGACGGTCGCCAAGTGGCGGCAGCGGACCTCGGTCGCCGATCAGCGCACGGGTCCGAAGGATCCCCGCTCGACGGTGCTGTCACAGGAGGACGAGGCGGTCGTCGTCGCCTTTCGCCGCCATACGCTCCTGCCGTTGGACGACTGCCTCTACGCGCTCCAGGCGACGATCCCGCACCTGACCCGTTCGTCGCTGCATCGGTGCCTGCAGCGCCACGGCATCAGCCGACTGCCGGAGGTCGACGGTGACAAGCCCAAGCGGTCACGCTTCAAGACCTGCCCGCTCGGCTATTTCCACATCGATCTGGCCGAGGTTCACACAGCCGAAGGGCGACTCTACCTGCTCGTCGCTATCGACCGCACGACCAAGTTCGCCTTCGTTGAGCTCCACGAGAAGGCCACGCGGCGGGTCGCAGGTGACTTCCTCCGCCATCTCATCGAGGCCGTGCCTTACAAGGTGCACACGGTGCTCACCGACAACGGCACCCACTTCACCACGCCCGGCAACGTCGCCTCGGCCGCTTCCGTCATCAAGGAGGCGATTGTAGCCGGCGAGACCTTCCGAGCCCACAGCTTCGAACTTGCCTGCGCCCGCAACGATATCGACCATCGGCTGACCAAACCGCGCCACCCCTGGACGAACGGTCAGGTCGAGCGGATGAACCGCACGATCAAGGACGCGACGGTCAAGCGCTACCATTACGACAGCCACGCGCAACTCCGTGCGCACTTGGCCGACTTTGTCAGCGCCTACAACTTCGCACGCCGTTTGAAGACCCTGCGCGGCCTCACGCCCTACGAAGCCATCTGCAAGGCATGGTCCGCTGAGCCCGGCCGCTTCAGGTCAAACCCGCTCCACCAAATGCCGGGACCAAACATTTCATATCCGTTGCGGAATTTGTTCAAGCCCGGCGTGATGATTAGACGTGGAAGATCGAGATCGCCGGCATAACGAACGGGCTTCCCATCCCGGTGATATACCGCGACTCGGAAGGAATCCCGTTTTTGGGTTTTCGGCCGCGGGTTTGCATGATTCCCTACGGGGATGGCAGGACTGATTCTGTCTCCCGCCGACCGGGCGCATTTCCTGGTGCTGATGCGGGGCCAGCTCAACAGCGCGGTGCATCGGCGCTTGAACGTGCTTCTGTTGCTCGACGACGGCTGGACGCCGGCCCGGATCGCCGCGGCGCTCTACCTCGACGAGAGCACGGTGGCCGAGCACCGCACGCTCTACCGGGAGCGCGGCCGGGCCGGCGTGGAAAGCTTGAGCTACACGGGACGGGTCTCGCGCCTGTCGGCCGCTGAGCGCACGGCCTTGTCGGACTGGGTCGCCGCCGAGGTGCCTCAGACAGCCAAGGCCGTGTGCGCCCAGGTGCAAGCGATGTTCGACTTGTCCTATGGACCGCACGCGATGGCCCGGCTTCTCGGGCCGATCGGATTCGTGTTCAAGAAGCCCAAATGCGTGCCGGCCAAGGCGGATGCTCGCATCCAGCAGGCCTTCCTCGACGCTACGCTGACCCCGCTGATGCAAGCGGCCGGGCCGGACGCGCCGCTCGACTTCGTGGACGGCTGCCATCCCTCCTATACGGGGCGGCCCGCTCACGGCTGGATCCGGCGGGGCGCCACCGTCGAACTGAAATCCAACCATGGCCGCACCCGGCTCAACCTCAACGGCGCTCTCTCCTGGCCGGATCGCAGCCTGATCCACCATCAGGAGGAGAAGATCACCAGCGCGGCGATGATCCGCCTGTTCGAGACCCTCGCGGCCCGCCATCCGGCGGCCGAGAGCGTCACGGTCGTGCTCGACAACGCCCGCTACAATCGCTCGCGCGAACTGAGGACGGGGCGCGACCAGCCTGACGGTCGCCTGCGGCTGGTCTATCTGCCGTCCTACGCGCCCAACCTGAACCTGATCGAGCGCTTCTGGCACTTCATGAAGCGCAAGGTGCTGTTCAACAAGGCGTATGCCAAGTTCGCGCTGTTCAAGCAGGCCTTCGACGACTTCTTCGAGCGCCTGCATGAGCATGAGGCCGACCTGGCCAGCCTCATCACGGACCGCTTCCACCTCATCGGGCAGACCGAGACCGGGATTCTATCCGCTTAGGGGTATACCAGCGTCTCGCTCCAGCCGCTCGCTCGCATCGAGCAGACCGCCGAACGCGCCTGGGCGGCCGACTGGCTGGTGGCGATCCTCACGCGCGAGGGCGTGCCGATCACGCCGGACGTGAAGGAGCATCTCTGGACCGCGCTGTCGTCGCTCGCCTCCGCGCCGGTCGAGGAGCGGACGATCACCGGCCTCGCCGTGCTGCTCCAGTCGAACGACCTGAAGCAGGCGCTGCGCCCGTACTGCGTCGGCGGCGCGTGGGGCCGGCTGCTGGACGCGGAAGCCGAGCATCTCGGAAGCGCGACCGTCCAGGCGTTCGAGACCGAGGGGCTGATCGGCACCGAAGCCGCGCCGGCCGTGCTCGCCTACCTGTTCCACCGGATCGAGGACCGGCTCGACGGCGCGCCGACGCTCATCATCGTCGACGAGGGCTGGCTGGCGCTCGACGACGAGGGCTTCGCCGGGCAGCTCCGCGAGTGGCTGAAGACGCTGCGGAAGAAGAACGCCTCCGTCGTCTTCGCCACGCAGTCGCTCAGCGACATCGACGGATCGGCCATCGCGCCCGCGATCATCGAGAGCTGCCAGACCCGGCTGCTGCTCCCCAACGAGCGCGCGATCGAGCCGCAGATCACCGCCATCTACCGGCGGTTCGGCCTCAACGACCGCCAGATCGAGATCCTCGCGCGGGCGACGCCCAAGCGAGATTATTACTGCCAGTCGCGTCGCGGCAACCGGCTGTTCGAGCTGGGGCTGTCCGAGGTGGCGCTGGCGCTGTGCGCCGCGTCGTCGCGCACCGACCAGCAGGCCATCGCCGCACTCGTCGCAGAGCATGGCCGCGATGGCTTCCTGTCCGCCTGGCTGCGCCACCGCGGCGTCGGCTGGGCCGCCGACCTCATCCCCGACCTCACTAACCTGGAGACACCATCATGATCCTGCGCCGTCCGTGCGCGGCGCTCGTCGCCGCGACCATCCTGTCCGTGCCGCTCGCCCTGTCGCCGATGCTGGCGACACCCGCCGCCGCGCAATGGACGGTGTTCGATCCGTCGAACTACGCGCAGAACGTCCTCCAGGCCGCGCGGACGCTCCAGCAGGTGAACCAGCAGATCACCTCGCTCCAGAACGAGGCGACGATGCTGGTCAACCAGGCGCGCAACCTCGCCAGCCTGCCATATTCGTCGCTCCAGCAGCTCCAGCAGAACGTCCGCCGCACGCAGGCGCTGCTCCGCCATTCCCGCCGATTGCCCTCTATAGTGCGATACGGCCGCCGATCACCGCACACCCACCAATCAGCATACAAAACCGCCGGTTCTACGCTACATCCCGATAAATCTTGAAGGCCAGCGGGCGGCAACTTTCGACTCTATAGAGACTCGACCAGTGCTTCCTCCTTTTACGACGATGGGAATAAGAAGGTGCCAAAGTATTACCAGTTGATAACCGAGAGTACGAACCTCGCCCGACGATCGGGAGCGGGCGCTGTCATTCCCGCAGGCTTCAGAAACCTGAGTGCTTCTATAGTCTCGACATGCACATTCCTGCAGAGTCTTCTCCAGCAGATAATCTTCGTCACGCACGGAGCTGAGCTTCTTGCGGCGAAGCGCACACTGAAGGAGTTTCCGAACCCTAAGGCGAGAATAGATTTCCTATGTTCGTTTCCATACAGCGGAGCTGATCCGGTCGTTTTGTCCGTATTTGACCATGCGCGACTTCTGTTCCGGGACATATACGAACTCAGGAACATCCTGTCGCACGAGGTTTGGGCATCTAGCGACGTTTATGACGATGCCGTCATTTTCTCCAGCTTGGACGAAGAAGCCAGGTTGTTGATGGTCTCTGGTCGGATCTGGCACGCGGAGAATGCGACCCCCCAAGAGGTTTTCGACGCCACCGTTCGGTATATTCGGAGCGTGAAAATCGTAGCCAGTGCTGACCTCCACGCTGCGATGAGCGATGCCAATTTGTGTTCATGGATTCTTATGCACATCGGCAATGTGCTCAATGAGCAGGATGCTACGAGAAAGGAAGAAGCGCGACGACTTTTCCTTCAATATAAGGGAACATCGCACCTCTTTGCCGACACCCCACCGGCTGCTGGAACCCTAAATTTCAACGCCTCTAAGAGCAAAATCATTCAGGGCTGAACCGGGACGACAAGCATCTTCGCATCTCTCGGTCGCTTTATTTAGGAGGCCATCGAGGGCTATAGAGTAGATGTAGTTCTCCGTTTCTTCGTCTCCCGCCCGCCAGGCGGAATTTGTGTTGGGACACGAGACAGATGGGGGCGGCCGGCTGAGGGGCTCGAACAGGCTTCACCTCCCGCAGAGACGTGGCACAGGTCCAGGGTCGCCTCGATCGGAGTGCCTGACACGGCCATGATGAGCGAAGCATGGCGACACAGAGAGCCGGATCCTTAATGAAAACGCAATTGCAGTGTTAATCATACCCGAGCTGGATCGATTGCAATCGGGTCATGTCTCGCGACATGATGATGATGCGGCGGCGTGTTCAGGATGATACGAGTCCGTTCATCAAGTCCGTCGTTCGACAACGTGGTCCGGCGCGCCAGAACCACTTCGAGCGCCGTGACGAAGTGCTCGTAATATCTCCACTGAGCCTGCGTATGGCCGGGATTGGCAGCCTCCCAATTCCCGATCGCATCGGTCAGGGCTTCTTGGAACTCCGACCATTGAAACTCGCCCGCCTCACAGGCAGACACGGCCACAGCGAAAACTCGCAACTCCCAGGGCTTGCAGAACGGAGCTTGACCATCGCTGCGGCTGAGGGCGTTCGCGAGTTGGGGATCGTCGATATCGAGAGTGGATGCGATCATCGCCGATCTCCGGATTCTATTGTGCAGAGGCCGCCGGAGCCGTGCCAATGAGCGAGTCGCGCGTCACCAACTGAGCGAGCGCCTCCTCGTCCAACCCGTCGGATCCGGCTGGACGCTTCGGGAACACCCAGTATCGAATCTCCGAATTCGAGTCCCATACTCGAATCTCGGTCGAGAGCGGAACATCGAACTTGAAGTCGTCGCGCAGCACTTGGCGCGGCTCACGGACGATGCGGGCCCGGTAGGGCATCGACTTATACCAGTTCGGCGGCAGCCCAAGCACGGGCCAGGGATAGCATGAGCAGAGCGTGCAAACGATAACGTGGTGGACACTGTCGGTACATTCGAGGGCGACCATATGCTCGCCCTGCAGCCCGCCGACCCCCAACTCCTTGCAGGCAGCCGTGGCATCCTCCAAGAGCCGGGCCTTGAAGGCCGGATCGGTCCAAGCCTTGGCGACAACCTTGGCTCCCAGATGCGGGCCGATTTCATGTTCGTAGAGGTCGGCGAACTTGTCGACACCGGCCTGGGACATGAGGCCCTTCTCGATCAGGATCGCCTCGATCGCCTTCACGCGGGCCGCGATCTCGTCTTCGGTCTTCGGCGTATAGACCATATTGACTCTGGACATGGGGCTGCTTCCCTCACTGCGCCGCAAGAGTGATGTAGGGTTCCCAAAAATCGGTCACGACAGTGCCGTTCGGCTCGGCCGCTTCTTCTCCGAAGAGTTCGGCGTTGGTGAACCGAACGGCGTAGAGGTGTTGTGAGGTCTCGGCCATTCCGTTGCCCGTCGTGTCCGGGTAGACGTGCGGACCATGATATCCGACGATCTCGCCCGTACGCCCGCGGACGTAACCGGCGCGGCGCGTATGCTTCTTGGGAGCGCTTCTGTCGACGACGACGACATCGCCCACCTTGTACTTTGGCTGCGTGTCGAGCGTTCGGGAGGTGGAGAAGCCGTTCTGAACCGCCCATTCAGCGAAGGCGACCAATCCGGGATCGTCGTTCGGTGGCATCTTCGCATTCGGATACGTAAGATAGTAGGCCGTTCGCTTGTCCAGGTCGTCTTTCGACCAGAACCCTTTCTCGATTCCGATCTCCTCCGTCGCATGTAGCCAATGTTCGTAGTAATAAGCCGTGAAATAGTGAATCGGATGCAGCTTTTCGAGGTGACAACGAAATTCGTCCAAACCGAACAGGCCCGCCCTCGCACAGAACGGAAACAGGGCCCATGCGGCCTTCTCCCAATCGGCGTGAAAGACGGGTTCCCACAGGGTCGGGCCGACCGGCCCCATGCCGTCTTTCCCTCCAAGGTCGTGAACGCCGTCCATACGGGTCTCCTTCGAAGCGCCGGCTGCCCGACCGGCTCGTCCGTGCGATGCGGGGAAGAGCCGTCGCCATCGGACAGGGCACGATGATCGCAGTCCATATCAATGATTGTAGATGACACTATCTGGGCAGCTTCCGCAAGGGCTTTTGGAGCGTCTCACAAACCTCCCGGCACGGTTGGCGAAGGCCGGGTGCGGTGAACGGGGGGCGGGCAGCGAGCGGGTGCGCGCCGCTTCGCCGAGGAAGGGCTTGAGGCCACCCTGCATTCGAAGCCGTCGAGCCGTGTCTCCGCGTGCAAGCTGGACGGGGCGGCGAGGCGCGGCTGGTCGCGCTGGCCTGTTCGAGCCCGCCGCAGGGCGCGGGCGCTGGAGCCTGCGGCGCAGATTCTACCCCACGGTCGAGACATGACAGAGCCCCGGGACGGTCCCGGTCAAACAGGTTCTAGGCCGCGCGCTCCTGCACGAGCGCGACGATGTCCTCCCAGCGCGAGAGGAAGGCGGCGACGCAGGCCGGGTCGAAATGCCGGCCGGCCTCCGTCTCCAGATGGGCGCGGGCCTTCTCCAGCGGCCACGCGGGCTTGTAGCTGCGGGTCGAGATCAACGCATCGAACACGTCGGCCACCGCGACGATCCGGCCGGAGCGGGGAATCTCCTCGCCCCTGAGACCGCGGGGATAGCCGGTGCCGTCCCAGCGCTCGTGGTGGGTCAGCGCGATCTCGGCGGCGATCTGGAGCAGGCGCGAGGGGCTGTCGTGCAGCATGTGATAGCCGCGCAGGGCGTGCTGGCGCATCTCGTCCCACTCCCCGGGCGTGAGCGGGCCGGCCTTCATCAGGATGTGGTCGGGCACGCCGATCTTGCCGATGTCGTGCATGGTCGAGGCGAGCGCCACGTCATCGGCCTCCGCGGAGGACAGGCCGAGCCCCTCGGCCACCGCGATCACGCAGCCGGCGACGCGGGTGAGGTGGTCGCCGGCCTGGTCGTCGCGGAACTCGGCGGCGAGCATCAGGCGGCGGACGAGTTCGCGCTCCCGCGCCGAGGCGTCGGCCACCGCCCGCGCCGCGTCGCGGCGCATGGCGAGGGCCTGACGGTCGTTCTCCCGGCGCGTCAGGGCCAGCTCGATCAGCACCCCGAGCCGGTCACGCAGTTCCAGCGCGTCGAAGGGTTTGGGCAGCACGTCGGTGGCCCCGGCCTCGTGGCCGATCCGGCGCAGGGCCCGCGCCTCGCCCCGCGCGACCAGCAGGACCGGCGTGCGCGCGAGGCTCTCCTGCGCCCGCAGGGCGCGGATCAGGGCCGGGGCGTCGTAGCGCTCGGGCTCGGCCTCGACCAGGATCACGTCGGGGGCCTGGGCCAAAAGATCCTCGGCGACCTGCCCCGAGACGGCGACGATGCAGGTGGTGCAGGGCAACCCGCGCAGGGTCAGGACGAGGGGCGCCGGGGTTCGGGCCGCCACGACGGCGACGACCGCGCTGCCGCTTCCTTCCGCGCCGCCCGTCATCGTCTCATCCAGGATGATCCCGGCACGGCCCGCCGCCCGCCGACTCTCGATCACTGCGTGAAGGCGTGACAGAACACGGTTAACCGACCCTGACATCATCTGAACGATCCCCGAACGGCCGGTGTCTTTCCGCAAGTCTTCCGCGAGTTCGAACCCCGGCAACGCATGTCCGGACCGGTGGCGGCTGCGCCGCCGCATCGGTGACCCCGAAAACCGGGCGCCCCTTTTCGGGGCGACGCGCTAGATCCCCGGCATGACCGACGCCTTCACCCTCGATCCACGGCTCGCCGCCGAGACCCACCCGGTCGGCGATCTCGCCCTCTGCTCCGTCCTGCTCATGGACGACGCGCGGTTTCCCTGGCTGATCCTGGTACCGCGACGGGAGGGCTTGAGCGAACTCACCGACCTGACGCCGGAGGACGCGCCGGCCATCTTCGAAGAAATCCGTATCGCCGTCAGGGTGATACAAGCGCTCGCCCGGCCGGACAAGGTGAACGTCGCGGCGCTCGGCAACGTGGTGCCGCAGCTCCACGTCCACGTCGTCGCCCGCTTCCGCTCGGATCCGGCCTGGCCGGGTCCGGTCTGGGGCGTCGGCGCGCGCAGGCCCTACCCGCCGCATGCCCGCGCCGCCCTGCTCGAACGGGCGGCCGCCCTGTTCGCCGCAGCGTGAGGGCTTGCCCCGTGACGCGCCCGCCAGCCCCGACCGGACGCGATGCGCTCGCCTACGTCGCGAGCCGCCTCGTGCGCCATTCCGCCGAGCTCGGCCCCGCGCCCTCCCTCGCCGAGGCCGGGCCGGAGGCCGGCCTCGTCCTGATCGCGGGCGGGGCGGTGATCCTGCGCGCCGAACCGGAGCCGGGTCCGGCGACGGCCCTGCTCGAACCGGAGGAGGGCGCGCGGGCGGGCGCGCCCACGGTCGAGGTCTTCCTCGGCCGGGTCGACGGGCGGCCGGTCTTCGCCGGTGCCGTTCCGAACGAGGCGGCGGCCTGCTTTCCCGCACCCGGCTACCGCGCCCTGGACCTGCGCACGCTGGCCGCGGAGGGCGCGGTCGCGCGCGAGGAGCAGGGGCTGCTCGCCACCGCCAAGTCGCTGCTCGCCTGGCACGCGCGCCATCGCTTCTGCGCCCATTGCGGCCAGCCGACCGCCATCGCCGCCGGCGGCTTCCGCCGGGAATGCGGTGCTTGCGGCCAGCACCACTTCCCGCGCACCGACCCGGTGGCGATCATGCTGGTGCGCCGGGGCGGCGCCTGCCTGCTCGGCCGCGGCCGGCACTTCAGGCCGGGGATGTATTCCTGCCTCGCCGGCTTCATCGAGCCCGGCGAAACCGTCGAGGACGCGGTGCGCCGCGAGACCCGGGAGGAGACCGGCGTCGCGGTCGGTGCCGTCGCCTACCACGCCTCGCAGCCCTGGCCGTTCCCGGCCTCGCTGATGATCGGCTGCGTGGCCGAAGCGCTCTCGGACGCGATCACGACCGATCCCGACGAGTTGGAGGACGCCCGCTGGTTCACCCGGGACGCGGTGGCGCGGATGATCGCCGGCACCCATGCCGAGGGCCTCACCGTTCCGCCGGCCACGGCCATCGCCCACCTGCTGCTGCGCGACTGGGTGGACGACGCCTTCGGCTGACGCGCGCGGAGCCCGGCCGACACCCCGCGCTTCACGCGGGCCGGCGGATGGTGTAGGCGCGCGCCCTGGCCGGGAAGCCGGGCGCCGCTGCGCGGCCCCGTCGCCCTGTCCCGGGAATCCACCGCCCGGGTCATCGGGCCGGAAGTGCCGCCGGGAGCGAGAACCATGACCGCCCGCATCGATGCCGCCTTCGCCCGCTGTCGCGCGGAAGGGCGGGCCGCGCTCGTCACCTACGTCATGGCGGGCGATCCCGATCCGGAAACCTCGCTGAAGGTGCTGGAAGCCCTGCCGAAGGCCGGGGCCGACATCGTCGAGTTCGGCCTGCCGTTCACCGATCCCATGGCCGACGGGCCGGCGATCCAGGCCGCGGGCCTGCGGGCGCTGAAAGCCGGCCAGGACCTGCGCGGCACCCTCGCCCTGGTCCGACGCTTCCGCGGGAACGACGCGGACACGCCCGTGGTGCTGATGGGCTACTACAACCCGATCCATACCTACGGCGTCCCCCGCTTCCTGGAGGACGCGCAGGCCGCCGGGATCGACGGGCTGATCGTCGTCGACCTGCCGCCGGAGGAGGACGGGGAACTCTGCCTGCCGGCGCTCGAAAAGGGCCTCGCCTTCATCCGGCTCGCCACCCCGACCACCGACGAGGCCCGCCTGCCGGCGGTGCTCGCGAACACGGCGGGCTTCGTCTACTACGTGTCGATCACCGGCGTGACCGGCACCGCGACCCCCGATTTCGGCCGGGTGTCGCAGGCGGTCGCCCGGATCGGGGCGCATACGGACCTGCCCGTGGTCGTCGGCTTCGGCGTGAAGACCGGCGCGCACGCCGCCGAGATCGCCCGCGGCGCCGACGGCGTGGTGGTGGGCTCGGCGCTGGTCGAGGCGCTGGCCCGCAGCCTGGAGGCCGGGGACCGGGCGGCAGGCGGCACGGTGGAGGCGGTGGCCGCCCTGGTGCGCGAACTGGCCGAGGGCGTGCGCGGCGTCGCCGGGGCGCCCGTAAAAGCCTGATCGTTTTTGAACCCCGCCGCAACCGGCCACCCGGGCGCTCTTCTCGAAGATCCCTTCGAAGATCCCTTGGCATCGCGGCGGCGTCGGTCCGATATCAGCGCGGCGAGACAGGGGAGTCTGACGCCATGGTCGAGGCGATGAACTGGATCTCGGAGGTCGTGCGCCCCAGGATCAAGACGCTGTTCAAGCGCGAGACGCCGGAAAACCTCTGGGTCAAGTGCCCCGACACCGGCCAGATGGTCTTCCATAAGGAAGTCGAGCAGAACCACTGGGTCATTCCCGGCTCCGAGCACCACCTCAAGATGGGTGCGGCGGCGCGCCTGCGGATGATGTTCGACGAGGGCACCTGGATCGACGTGCCCCTGCCCGAGGTGCCGGCCGATCCGCTCAAGTTCCGCGACGAGAAGCGCTACGTCGACCGCCTCAAGGAGGCGCGGGCCAAGACCGGCATGGCGGACGCGTTCAAGATCGGCTTCGGCCGGGTCGGCGGCCTGCCGACGACGATCGCCGCCCAGGAGTTCGGCTTCATGGCCGGCTCCCTCGGCATGGCCGGCGGCGAGGCCTTCGTCCGCGGCGCCGAGACCGCCCTGGAGAAGCGCACCCCCTACGTGCTGTTCGCCGCCTCCGGCGGAGCGCGGATGCAGGAGGGCATCCTCTCGCTGATGCAGATGCCGCGCACCACGGTCGCCGTGCGCCGCCTCAACGCCGCGCGGCTGCCCTACATCGTGGTGCTGACCAACCCGACCACGGGCGGCGTCACCGCCTCCTACGCCATGCTCGGCGACGTGCATCTGGCCGAGCCCGGCGCGCTGATCTGCTTCGCCGGCCCCCGCGTCATCGAGCAGACGATCCGCGAGAAACTGCCCGACGGCTTCCAGCGGGCGGAGTACCTGCGCGAGCACGGCATGGTCGATCAGGTCGTGCACCGGCATCGGCTCAAGGAGACGATCAGCCGTCTCTGCGGCCTGCTGATGGATGTGCGCCACGCGCCCGAGACCGGGACGCCACCCGCCCCGCCCGCCCCCGAGCCGCTGCCCGACGCGGCCTGATTCGAATCGGCGATAGAAGGTCTCCGCGCGAGATGGAATCCTCCGACGCGCTGATGGCGCGCTTCCTGGCCCTGCATCCGCGCACGATCGACCTGTCGCTCGGGCGCATCGAGCGCCTGCTCGGCCGCCTCAACCATCCCGAGCGGCGCCTGCCGCCGGTGATTCACGTCGCCGGCACCAACGGCAAGGGCTCGACCATCGCCTTCATGCGGGCGATCCTCGAAGCCGGAGGCTTGGCCGCCCACGTCTACACCTCGCCCCATCTCGTGCGCTTCCACGAGCGCATCCGGCTCGGTGCCATCGGCGGGGGCCACTACGTCGCCGAGGATCGGCTCGCCGACGCCTTCGCCCGGTGCGAGGCGGCCAACAAGGGCGATCCGATCACCGTGTTCGAGATCACCACCGCCGCGGCGCTGCTGCTGTTTTCCGAGAGCCCCGCCGACGTGCTGCTGCTGGAAGTCGGCCTCGGCGGACGGGTCGACGCCACCAACGTGATCGACCATCCGGCCTGCGCCGTCGTCACCCCGATCGGCCGCGACCATGCCGAGTATCTCGGCGACACCGTCGAGGCGGTGGCGCGGGAGAAGGCCGGCATCTTCAAGCGCGGCTGTCCGGCGGTGATCGCCGCGCAGGACTATGCGGGAGCCGATGCGGTCCTCTGCCGTGAGGCGGAGCGGGTCGGCGCGGTGCCGCTGCGGGTCGGCAACCAGGACTTTTCCGTCCACGAGGAGAGCGGGCGGCTGGTCTATCAGGACGAGACCGACCTGTTCGACCTGCCGCGCCCCCGGCTCACCGGGCGCCACCAGTTCGCCAATGCGGGCACCGCCATCGCGGCTCTGCGCGCGTCGGGCTTCGGCGACCTCGGTACGGCGGCCTTCGAGGCGGGCCTGCGCAACGTCGACTGGCCGGGCCGGCTCCAGCGCCTCGTGCGCGGGGCGCTCGCCGAGCGGATGCCGAAGGATGCCGAATTGTGGCTCGACGGCGGCCACAACGCCGATGGCGGGCGCATCCTCGCCGCCGCCATGGCCGATCTCGGCGAGCGCAGCGACGCGCCGCTGATCCTGATCGCCGGCCTGCTCGGCACCAAGGATGCGGAAGGCTTCCTGAAGAACTTCGTCGGGCTGGCCCGCTCGCTGATCGCGGTGCCGATCACCGGACAGATGGCGGCGCGGCCCGCCGAGGAGGTGGCGGGCATCGCCCGCGCGGTCGGTCTCTCGGCCGAAATCGCCCCGAGCGTCGAGGCGGCGGTGTCAGCCCTGTCCGACACGATCTTCGAGCGTCCGCCCCGGGTGCTGATCTGCGGCTCGCTCTATCTCGCCGGCGCCGTGCTCGAAGCCAACGGCACGATTCCGGTCTGAGCCTTTTTCCATGGAACGCCCGCCGCGCCGGACGGCCCGAGGCTCAATCGCGGGACATTCCATCGATTGCGCCGAACCCGCCATGGATCCGGGCGGGCACCGGATCGGCGGGTTCGATGCGGCCTGCCGGATGATCGAAGTCCGACCTCGGCCCGTCGCCGCCCGTCGACCCGGCATAGCGCCGAGACGGGCGGCCCCACCTCACCAATCGCTTCCGGAAAAGTCCGATTCCGATGTTGCATCGGGCGGCTTGGCCCCCGGCCTCCGGGCCGATTGTCGCGCAACAGGTGTGTCCTGCCCGCTACATCTCAGGGAGAGGAAATGGTCTAGCTTGCGGGCGATCGGGTTTCTGCTGGGGATCAACAGATGAAAAAGCTTCTGACATCGCTCGCCGCCTTCACGGCGCTGACCGCCGCGGCCTCCGCCGCCGACCTGCCGCGCCGCGCCGCGCCGCCGGTCTTCACCCCCGTTCCGGTGTTCACCTGGACCGGTTTCTACGCCGGTTTCAACGCCGGTTACGGCTTCGGCGTGCAGGAAGATTCTCTGCCGCCGGTCGTCGGCGTGAACGCCGCCACGGGCCTCGTGCCGGCCGGCACCACCGCGGTCATCGCCTTCGGCGGCAACAACCGCAACGACGGCTTCGTCGGCGGTGGCCAGATCGGCTACAACTATCAGTTCACCCCGGGCTCCGGCGTCGTCGTCGGCATCGAGGCTGACGCCCAGTACGTCGATTTCGGCCGCGACCGGAACCGGTTCTCGGTCGTCAACAGCGTGGCGGGCATCAACGGCGTCGCCGCTCAGCAGGTGTTCAACCCGAACGGCCTGTCCAGCCTCGACTTCTTCGGCACCGTCCGCGGCCGCATCGGCTACGCCTTCGACCGCGTCCTGTTCTACGGCACCGGCGGCTTCGCCTACGGCGCCGGCGGCGGCCGTCAGTTCGGCCTGCCGAACAGCTCGACCGACGACTTCCGCACCGGCTACACCGCCGGCGGCGGCGTCGAGTACGCTCTCCCGACCGACTCGTTCCTGAACTTCTTCCGCTCCTCGGCGGTGACGCTGAAGGTCGAAGGCCTGTACGTGAATCTCGATCGCGGCGGCGGTGCCCTCAACGGCGCCTTCGCGGTGAACAATGCCGGCACGGTCATCACCACGACCTCCCCGGGCGTGGTCGTCGCCTCGGGCGCCCTGCGCCGCAACGACACCGAGTTCGCCGTCGTGCGCGCCGGCCTGAACTACAAGTTCGGCAGCTACTAAGCCGAATCGTCCAAAACAAAGGGTCTCGAAACCAGGAAGCCCGGCCGCAAGGCCGGGCTTCTTGCGTTTCATACGACACCGGTTGATGACTTCGGCCTCTCCTGTGTCATCGCGAGGCGAAGCCGTGGCGATGACGGAGGGTGGCAAAACCCGAAGCGATCAATCGGAAACGGTATCAGAGCCTGTTCGGCTGCGGCGATCCCATCTCGCCTTGCCGTGGCCTGACGAAGACACGTCGGCCGGCCGAACAGGCTTTCAGGCTGCCGCCGGGCCGGGCAGCAGGCCCGAAACCCGATAGCGGGCATGAAAAAGCCCGGCCTCGCGGCCGGGCTGCTTCGGACGGTCGGGTCCGAAGAAGGCGGGTCAGGCGCTCGCCTGAATCCAGCGGGACAGATCGCCCTTCGGGGCGGCGCCGACCTTCTGGCTCGCGAGCTTGCCGTCCTTGAAGATCATCAGGGTCGGGATCGAGCGGATGCCGTAGGTCGAGGCGATGCCGGGATTCTCGTCGACATTGACCTTGGCGATCTTCACCTTGCCCTGCAGATCGACCGAGATCTCTTCGAGGGCCGGGCCGATCTGCCGGCAGGGGCCGCACCACTCCGCCCAGAAATCCACCACGACGGGCTCGGCGGACTGCAGAACGTCCTGCTCGAAGCTCGCATCGGTCACTTTCACGGTCGCCATCGTAGGTCCTTTCGACACGCGGTCCTCGGAGCTTGCCCCGAGCCCTTATCTGAACGCGCTCCCCGTTCACCGAACCGGTATCCACTTCGGTGGCGAGCGCTCCAAGGCACCGGGGAGCGGGGTCGGCGCCTCACGGTGAGGCGAGACTTGGCAACGCCCCCGGCTCCGGTCAAGGCATGCCTCCCGCGCCACGGGTCTGGCAGGCCGGACCCGCATGGATCCCGTCTTCTCGCCCGCTGCGGCGGCTCGACCCTCGCCGTACGCCGTCGGCGCCCCATTTGGCGGGCAGGATCGGCGACCCGGACAAGGATCAAACGACGTGACGCGCACTCTTCCCCTCCTGCTCGCCACCGTCGCGGCCCTCGGCCTCGATGCACCGGCCTTCGCGCAGCAGCCGTCCGCTCAGGAGACCCGCTCGCCGCGCATCGAGGGCGAATCCTTCCAGGCGCCGGCCGCGCCGAGCGCCGGCTCGACCCTCGCCGAGAAGGCGCCGCCGAACACCGAGTACAAGCCGCTCCTGCCCAACCAGACCCGGGCGCCCGAGCCGGCGCAGAAGACAGAGGTCGAGAAGACCGTCGCGGTGAAGGGCCTGGAGAGCCCCTGGGCGATGGAGTTCCTGCCCGACGGACGGATGATCGTGACCGAGAAGGCCGGCAGGATCCGCATCGTCGCCAAGGACGGCACGGTGGGCCAGCCGGTGGCGGGCGTGCCGAAGGTCGACGCGAAGGGGCAGGGCGGCCTGCTCGACATCGCCCTGAGCCCGGGCTTCGCCAGCGACCGCACGGTCTACTTCAGCTACAGCGAGCCGCGCGACAAGGGCAACGGCACCACGGTGGCCAAGGCCAAGCTGGTGGAGGGCGACGGCAAGGCGCGGCTCGACGACCTCAAGGTCATCTTCCGCCAGATGCCGACCTACGACGGCGACAAGCATTTCGGCTCGCGCCTCGTCTTCGCCCCCGACGGCAAGCTGTTCGTCACGGTGGGCGAGCGCTCCGACAAGCAGACCCGCGGGCAGGCGCAGGATCTGACCAGCGGGCTCGGCAAGGTCTTCCGCATCGACACCGACGGCAACGCGCCGAAGGACAACCCCTTCACCGGCGGCGAGAAGGCCAAGCCCGAGATCTGGTCCTACGGCCACCGCAACGTGCAGGCCGCGGCCCTCGACGGCCAGGGCCGGCTCTGGACCGTGGAGCACGGCCCCCGCGGCGGCGACGAGCTGAACCGCCCGCGCCCCGGCCTCAACTACGGCTGGCCGGTGGTGACCTACGGCATCGAGTATTCCGGCGAGAAGATCGGCGACGGCCAGACCCAGGCCGGCGGCACGGTGCAGCCGGTCTATTACTGGGACCCGGTGATCGGCCCCTCGGGGCTCGCGCTCTACGACAAGGCCCTGTTCCCGGCCTGGAAGGACCAGTTCCTGATCGGCGGCCTCGTCAGCCAGGGTCTGGTGGTGCTCAAGCTCGACGGCGACAAGGTGGTCACGGAGGAGCGGATTCCGCTGGAGCACCGCGTCCGCGACGTGAAGGTCGGCCCCGACGGCGCCGTCTACGCGGTGACGGAGGATGACGGCCAGATCGTCAAGCTGACGCCGAAGAAGAGCCGTTGAGGCGGCGCTCCATTTCGACCCGCCCCCTGTCCGATCGCTTCGGCTGCGCCTCGCGATGACGGACAGGGGACTCGTACCAAGCGGCGCATGACCGCCGCCCCGCGGTCGCGGGGGCAGCCGACGATGCGTGATACGACATCCGGTCGATGAGTTCGGCCTGTCCTCGCGTCCTTGCGAGGCGAAGCCGTGGCCATCCAGGGCGCGACCGTTCCGGACAGGTCGCGCCCTGGATCGCTTCGCGGCCGCTCGCGAGGACGGAGTTGTGGCGAAACCCGAAGCGATCAAGCGGAAACGATATGATCCTCATCGCCGGCCGGTATCAGTGCCCCCCTCCACCCGCCGCACCACCGGCCCCGAGGTCCAGACCAGCAGGGCGACGATGGCGTGGCCGGGCCAGATCGCCGCGGCCAGCCGCGCATAGAGCGCGACCTGCGCCGCCTCGCGCTCGGGCAGCGGGGCGCCGTCCGCGGGCGGGCGGCCGGTCTTGAAGTCGCAGAGCGTCACCCGGCCCTCCTCCACGACGAGGCGGTCGATGCGGCCGGTGACGTCGCGCTCCACGCCGTCCACCACGATCCGGCCCGAGAGCGCCACCTCGGCCCGCGCCGACGCCGAGAACAGGGGCGCGAGGTCGGGCTCACCGAGCAGCCGCAGCACGGAGCGGACCAGTTCCCTGCGCCTGCCTTCGTCCAGGGCCGGCGCCCGGGCGCGGGCGAAGCGCTCGGCGGCCTCGGCCCGGCGGGCGGGCTCGATACGCGGCAGATGTTCGAGCAGGGAATGGACCAGCGCACCCCGGCGCCGTGCCTCGGCGTCGCCCTGGCGACGCTGCGGCCGGCGTTGCCCGTCCGCCGCGCCGAGGGCGCCGGATGGGCTGAGCGGCGGCGCGGCCTCGGCCTCCGGCGCGACGGCGGAGAACAGCCAATCCGGCACCGCCTCCGGCTCGAGCGAAGCGGCCGTCTCCGCCGCGGCGGCGAGCGAGGCGGTGGAACCGTCGCGCCAGATCGTGATCGGCCCGTGATCGGTCCCGATCGCCTCGCCGGCCCCGAGCCTCCGCTCCAAACCGATGCGGACCATCTCGCACCACGAGGCCGGCGTCTCCCGGGTCGCGCCGCGATAGGGCGCGATCACGAGGTGGTCGGCCGCCCGCGTCATGGCGACGTAGAGCAGGCGGTTGTGCTCCTCGCGCGCCCGGGCCTGGAGCGCCGAGCGGGCTTCGAGCGTCGCCGCGCAATCCTGGGTGCGTCCCCCGGTCCAGACCGGCGGCAGCGGGCCGTCGGCGGCATGGTCGAGGGCGAGCAGGGGCGGGTCGTTGCGGCCGAGCGGCTCGCAGCCGTCGATGACGACGACGACCGGCGCTTCCAGGCCCTTGGCGCCGTGCACCGTCATCACCCGCACCTCGTCGCGGCCGGATTCGAGGTCGCGCTTGACCGAGAGGCCGGACTTGCCGCGGCCGGGCCGCACCACGTAGTCGGCCAGGAAGGCGTCGAGGCAGGGGGCGTCGGTGCCGTTCTCGGCATCGGCGGCCTGCGCGAGGAAGACGTCGATGGCATCGCCCGCCTCGCCGCCGAGCCGCGCCACCAGCCGGCTGCGTCCGCCCTGCGGCCCGAGCAGGGCGGCGTAGAAGCCGAACGGGCCGTTCTCCGCCGCCAGGCGCATCCAGAGCCGCAGCGCCGCCCGGCCGCGGATCGCCGCCGCGTCGCCGGCCTCGGCATGGCGGGCCAGCGCGTCCTCCAGCGTCTCGGCGAAGGGGCGGCGCGCCGCGATGCGGGTCAGGTCGTCGTCGGTGAGCCCGACCAGCGGCGCCTTCAGGGCGGTGGCGAGCGTCAGGTCGTCGGCGGGCAGGCGCCCGGCGCGGCCGACCGCGACGAGATCGAGCACGGCGATGTGGCCGGCCACCTCCAGCCGGTCCTGGCCCGCCACCGGCACGCCGAGACCTTTCAGCGCCCGGATCACCTCCTCGAACGCCGCCGAGCGCTTGCGCACGAGGATCAGCACGTCGCCCGGCCGCCGGATTCGGCCGCAGGCATCGCCCCTGGTCGTCCAGGTCTTCACCGCGCGGGCGATGCGGCGGGCGGTGACGATGGCCGGGGCGTTGGCCTCCGGCGCATCGACCGGCGCGGCCCAGGCGTCGGGCTCTTGCGTCTCCGCCGGCTCCTCGATGCCCCACAGCTCGACCGCGCCGGGCACGCCGGCGCGGGCGGAGGCGTGGACGGTGCCCGGCGCCCCGGCCTCGAAGGACAGGCCGGCGAAGTGCTCCGGCACGCCGAACACCGCATCGACCGCCGCCAGCACGTGGCTCGCGGTGCGGAAGGACAGCCGCAGGCTGACATCGGCGAAGTCGAGGCCGGCTCCTTGCGCCGCGCGGGTCCAGGCACGGCGGGTGAGCTCGAACTCGCGCGGGTCGGCGCCCTGGAAACTGTAGATCGACTGCTTCGGGTCACCCACGGCGAAGCGCGTGCGGGTGAGGCCCCGCGCCCCTGCGCCCGCCGCGAACTCGGCGGTGAGCGTGCGCAGGATCTCCCATTGCTGCGGGTTGGTGTCCTGCGCCTCGTCCACGAGGACGTGATCGACACCGCGGTCGAGCTTGTACAGGACCCAGGAGGCGCCGACCCGCGAGAGCAGGTCGAGGGTCTTGTGGATCAGGTCGTCGAAATCGAGGGCGCCGAGCCGCGTCTTCTGCGCCTCGACCCGGCGGTGGATCTCGGCGGCGAGCCGGAATAGGCCGCGGGTGCGGGCGAGCGCCCGGGCGGCGCGCAGGGCGTCGAACAGCGGGATCAGCCGGGCCTGCTCGTCGCGCAGCGCCTGCCTCACCTCCGGCGGCACCGCCTTGGTGCCGAAGGATTTTTCCGAACGCGGTTCGTCCTTGTCGGTGAAGAAGACCGAGCGGTAGGGACCGAGCGCCTTGGGCGTGCCGAGGGCGGCGTGGGCCTCCGTCAGCCCGTCCGCGAGTCTCTCGTCCGTACTCTTGCCGGTCCGCAGCCTGCCGGCGACTTCCAGCCAATCACCGAGGCTGCCACCGCCCAAAATCTCCGCCTCGACGGTCTCGACATCGGCGCCGTCCCGCAGCGCCAGCGCACCGGGCAGGCGGGCCAGCGCCGGCTCCAGGGCGCGGTGATCGGAGAACAGGGCCCGCCTGCGCATGGCGGCGCGGATCGCCTCGCGCAGGGTGTCGCCGGAGGCTTCCGCGCCGACCACGGCGAGGGCGTCCGACAGGGCTTGGTTGCCGCCGAGGATCGCGTCGGCGAGCACGTTGTCGGTCTCGATCTCGAAGGCCTCGCGCGACCGGTCGTCGTCGAGCACGACGAAGCGGGCCGGAACGTTGGCCTCGAACGGGAACATGTGCAGCAGCCGCTCGCAGAGCGCATGCAGGGTCTCGATCTTGAGGCCCCCCGGCGTCTCGACGGCGCGGGCGAACAGGCGGCGGGCGAGCCGCAGGGTGTCGCGGGCGGGCCGCTCGCCGGTGAGTTCGGCGAGTTCGAGGGCGAGGGTCGCGTCGTCCAGCGTCACCCAGCGGCCGAGGCGCTGGAACACGCGGATCGACATGTTGGCGGCGGCCGCCTTGGTGAAGGTGAGGCAGAGGATGCGGCCGGGCGGCGCGCCGTCGAGGAGCAGGCGCAGCACCCGGTCGGTCAGCACCTTGGTCTTGCCCGCCCCGGCATTGGCCGAGACCCAGGCCGAGAGGCGCGGATCGGCGGCACGGCGCTGGGCGCGCCTCGTCAGGTCGTCGACGGCGAAGCCGGTCGGGGGGGCGTTCACGCGGCCTCTCCTTCGCCCGCCAGCGACCATTCGCGGACGCGGGCGAGGTGATCGTACGCGTTGTAGGCGCGCACGTATTGCGGATAGGGACGCGACAGGTAGGCCGCCTCGCCGGCCATGTAGCGGGCGACGAGACCGCGCAGGCGCTCGAGGTGCTCCTCGACGATCGCCGCCACCGCCCGCGCATCGCCCGGCGGCGCCTTCACGGGGATCGGCCGGAACGGCTCGCGCCCGCCCGAGGCGTGGACGTAGAGGAGGTCGGGCGGCGCCTCCGCCTTCAAGCCTTCGAAGGCGCCGCGCATCAGCATCGCCGCCTCCAGGGTCAGTTGCGGCGAGAAGCCGGCGAAGACCGTGCGGTTGCTCGGCGGCGCGCCGGTCTTGAAGTCGACGATGCAGAAGCCGCCGTCGGCCCGCGCCTCGATCCGGTCGGCCCGGGCCGAGAGGGTGAAGGTCTTTTTGCCGAGCGGGATGACGAGCGTGCCGGAGCGCTCTGCGTAGATCGCGCTCAGTGTCGGGCGACGCTCGAATTCCCATTCAAGGAACTCGGTCGCCATCCGACCGAAGCGGGGAGACCATTCGGCGTAGAGTTCAGGATACTCGTTTTCGATGCGCGCGAAGACGTTGGCCGCCAAATCCGCCATGCGCTCACGCGCAAGCACGGGGTCCTCGATCTGCCTTGGATAGACTTGGACGAATCGCGCGACGGCTTCGTGCACGAGACTGCCGCGCTCGGCCGCGCCCGGCACCACGGCGATCGGCTCCAGCGCCTCCAATCCCAGGATATGATGCGCAAAGATCGAGTACGGGTCGCGCACCAGCGTCTCGATCTCGGTCACGCTGAGGCGCTCCGGGAACAGCGCCGGGTCGGGCTTCGGCGCCGGCCGGGTCAGGCGCGGCGGCGGCGCCTCCCGGCCGCGGTCGAGCAAGGCGGCGAGGCCGCGCAGGCGCCGGCCGCGGGCGATCGCTCCGGCCCAGACCGCATCGCCGCCGAAGGCGCGCAGGCGCTGGAGGAAGCGCGAGGGCACGGTCGGCGAGCCCTCGCGCTTGGCCGCGCGGGTCACCACGGCGTCCTGCGTTCCGAGTCCCTGCACGAAGTCGTGGGCGGCCTGGCCGATCCGGCGCTCCGGCGGGCTCAGGCCCACCTGTCCGCGCATCGGCCGGTTGAGGAAGGCGTCCGTGGTCTGGCGCGCCGGCCAGACCGCCTCGTCGAGCCCGCCGAGCACGATCCGGTCGACGGAGAGGAGCCGCGCTTCGAGCGGCCCGAGGATGCGCAGGCGCGGATGGGCGTCCTTCTGCGCGCAGGCGACGGTGCGGTCGCGGGCGAGCGCGGTGAAGAAGGCGGCGTAGTCGGAGAAGCGGCCCGGCAGTTCCTCCAGGGCGGCGGATTCGAGATCGTCGAACAGAGCGTCGAGGGTGTCGAGCGAGGGATCGTCGATCGCCTCGTCCTCGTCCTCGTCCTCCGCTCCGCCCATCATCCGCTCGCAGGCCTGCCGGTGCCCGGCCGCCAGCGCCACGAGGTTGCCGGTCGCGGGCCGGAGATCGGTGCGGAAGTCATCCAGTGCGATCTCCAGCCGGTCGAGGATGTCTTCCGCCAGATCCCAGTCGACGGGCGTCAGGCGCTTCCTGGCGCGCGGCACCCGGTCGGTGGCGTTGCGCTGCAAGGCCACGGCGGCGCGCATCCCGTCAAAACTGTTCTTCGGGATCGGGGCGGGGCCGCGCAGGGCCCCGATCTCCAGGGCGGCGGCGGCCCGCACCACCTCGCCGCGGGCGAGCCCCAGCCGCACGAAGGGGTGGGCCAGCAGCGCGATGACCCGGGCCGGCGCCACCTCGGCGGCGAGTTCCGCCACGAGACGGGCGAAGCGCCCCCCTTGCGCGCGGGCGAGGCTCAGGCCCGCCGAATCCTCCGCGGCGATGCCCCAGCGGGCGAGTTCGGCCGAGACCCGCAGCGCCAGCCCCCGATCGGGCGTGACCAGGGCGGCGGTGGCGCCGGGCGTCTCCAAAGTCTCGCGGAGCGCCAGCGCGGCGACCAGCGCCTCCTCGCGCTCGTCCGCCGCCTCGACCACGGCGAGGCCGGCCATGCCTTCGCCCGCCAGGGCCAAGCGCTCCCGCGTGTCGAGCCGGGCCCAGGCGTCGGTGGTCTCGGCCGGACGCAGGGCGTGCGACAGGAGCCTTTCGCGGGCGACGGCCTCGGGCGGCAGGTCGCCGAGGGTCTCGACCTCCCCGCGCGCGACCGCGAGCCCCTTCGGGCCGGTCAGCGCGTGCAGGATCGCCTGCGGATGGCCGTGGGCGATGGCTTCGCGCCGAGCCTCCGCGCCGTCGATCGCCTCCCAGCCCTCCGCATCGAGATGCAGGTCGAGCCCCGGCAGCACCACGGCGCCGCGGGGCAGGCGGGCGACCGCGGCGATCAGCCGGGCGGTGGCGGGCACGGAGCCGGTGGAGCCGGCCACGATCACCGGATCGCCCGGCCGGTCGCGATCGAGCCGGTCGGCCTCGGCCAGGACGAGGCGGCGGGCGCGGGCGGTCGGGTCGGCCAGCGAGCGGGCGGCGAGGATGCCGGGCCAGTGCTCGGCGGCGATCTTCAGGAAGTCGAGGGTGAGGCGGAAGTAGCGCGAATGCTCGGCCTCGACGGCGGAGGCGATCTCGCTCCAGGGCAGGCCCTCGACGGTGAGCGCGTCCATCAGCCCTTCGAGGTCGGCGGCGAGCGCCACCGCGTCGGCGGGCGAGGAGGGGACGAGGAAGGGCACCTCGTCGTCGATCGGCAAGAGTTCGCGATCGACGGTCTCGGCCCATTTCTGAACGAGGCGGGCGAGGATCAGCCGGCGCTCCAGCGCGGGAATCGAGGGGTGCAGCAGCGCTTCCGGCGTCTCCAGCAGGGAATTGGCGGAGAGGTCGAGTTCCGCCTCGTCGGCCTCGCCCAGCGGGATCATCCGCGGCAGCAGCGCCGCCCCGCCGAGCCGTTGCGCGAGCACGGTCGAGAGCGCCCGCACCGCCCGCTGCGTCGGCAGGTAGAGGGTGACGGAAGCCAGTGCGAAGGGATCGTGGCCGACCGCGCCGACGAGGCGTCCCGAGACGAGGGCTTCCGCCAGCGTCGGCAGGAACGGCGCGCCGGGGGGAATCGTGAAGACGCGGGAAGCGGCGCTCGCGGACATGCTCGACGGCTTGGAACCTGACGCCCGGGGATCGTGCCCAACCACCAGAGGGCAAGAGGGTGAAGGCTTTCGGAAGGCGGCTGCCGAGCCGCCCACCGTTCGAGGTTTGTTCTAGCACGCCGTACGGATCCGTGGCGAGCCGTCCGTTCACGGCTGGCTCGACCGGATGCCTCTCCATTCCTCCCGAGCCGGGACCAGCGGCGCCGTACCCGCGCTCCGCGCCGGCCTGCGGACCGTGAGGTTCGGGCCGGCTCGCCGCACCAGCCCGACGCCGGCATCACGGCGACGAAAGGGTCGAATGTTGCAATTCAGCACTATCTCGCCCGGTATCCTTGCCCTTATCTTTAAGATAGACTGAATTTCGATTTCAACGCGACTTATTAATACAATAAAGTTGACGACACGCCCATCGAAAGGAAGCGACCATGGCAATCACATTCAACAATGTTGTCTATCCGGCTGGATACTTTTCTCAAGCCTCACAGAGAGCGGCGAACGGATTCCAAATAGACTCCCTGTCTCCATTTGATATAATCGTGAGTGGGTCCGTTTCAGACCCTGGCGATACAGTTTCTGTTACAATTGCGGCAGACGGAACCCCTCTCCAAACATTCACGGCCACTTCGTTCGACGACAACGAAAGTATCGTATTCACCGGCCAGGACGGGAATAGCTATATTCTCTCGAGCGTTCCCTTGAGCTTAGGTGAGATCATAATATTCAACGAAACGAATCTCGGAGACTACGCCCCGCTCTGCTTTGCGGATGGTACGGCCATCCGTATCATCCGCGACGGCATCGAGGCCGACATTCCGGTCGAAGGCCTGCGCGTCGGCGACACCGCCGTCACCGCCTCCGGCGAGCACCGCCCGATCACCTGGATCGGGCAGCGCCGCCTCGGCGGCGATCGGCAACCCGCCGCCGAGCACGCTCCCGTCCGCGTCCGCGCCGGCGCCTTCGGACACGGCCTGCCCGTCCGCGACCTCTGCCTCTCGCCCGGACATCCCGTCCTCGTCGGTGCCGATGCCGACAACGAAGGCGGCGTTCTCGTGCCCGTCATGTGCCTGATCAACGGCACGAGCATCGCCCGCACCGATCTCGCCACCGTCACCTACTGGCACGTCGAGCTCGACGTTCACGACATCCTGCTCGCGGAAGGTCTTCCGGCGGAGAGCTACATCGATCTCGGCACGCGCTCGTGGTTCACGGGGGCGGACGGCACCCTGGTCGATCCGGATTTCGTCGCGCCGGGGATGCCGGGCCGCTGCCGCCCGGTCGCCGTGGACGGCCCCATCGTCGAGGCCGAGCGGGCGCGGCTGGCCGCCGTCTTCGCCGGCACCCTGAACGCCGCCTGCGCCTGGGACGACACCGCCGCCTGGACGGCCGCCTGACCGGACATCGCTTCCGGCTCCCCCGGAGTGAAACCAGTTCGGCCGCCTTCCTCGGATCCGAGCCTTTCCCGCCTGTTCGCCGGCCCCGGCTTGGCCTATCTCCTCGGCCGTTCTCGACAGGACAGGGCGGCAGGCGGACCGGTGGAAGAAGTCCTCACCCGATGGCTCGGCACGACGGCCTCCCTGCGGACCGAGATCGTCGCGGCCATCGGCCTCGTGATCTCGCTCGGCGTCAGCGTGCACGTGCTGCTGCGCAAGCGGGTGGTGGGCGCGGCGATCGGCTGGATCGGCCTCGCCTGGCTCGCCCCGGTCTTCGGCAGCCTCCTCTACGTCACCTTCGGCATCAACCGGGTCGAGCGGCGCGCCCGGCGTCTGAAGCGGCGCCCCTCGCAGGCGATCGACGACACGCCGCAGCCCTCCGCCCACGTGCCCGAGACCTACCACGCCCTCGACCGGGCGGTGCAGGCGATCACCGGCCTGCCGACGGTGGCGGGCAACCGGATCGAGGTCTTCCGCAACGGCGACGAGGCCTATCCGGCGATGCTGGCGGCGATCGGCGAAGCGCGCCGGAGCGTCGCCCTGTCGAGCTACATCTTCCGCGACGACGCGATCGGCCGGGCGTTCTGCGCGGCATTGAAGGCGGCGCAGGATCGGGGCGCCGAGGTGCGGGTGATCCTCGACGGCATCGGCAGCGGCTATTTCTTCCCGGCGGCGTGGCGGCGCCTGCGCCGGCTCGGCGTGCCGGCCGGGCTGTTCATGCATTCCGCGCTGCCCTGGCGGATGCCGTTCCTGAACCTGCGCACCCACAAGAAGCTGCTGATCCTCGACGGCCGCACCGCCTTCACCGGCGGCGTCAACATCTCCGACGGCAACCGCGTGTCGCAGAAACCGGACTTCCCGATCCGCGACACGCATTTCCGGATCGAGGGGCCGGTGGTCGAGCACCTGACCCAGGCCTTCATCGCCGACTGGCTGTTCGTCAGCGACGAGGAACTGGAGGGGGAGGCGTGGCTGCCGCCGCTGGCGCCGGCCGGCGACGTCATCGCCCGCGTCGTCACCTCCGGGCCGGATGCCGATATCGAGAAGATCGCCACCGTGATCCTCCAGGTCATCGCCTGCGCGAGGGAATCGATCCGGCTGACGACGCCCTACTTCCTGCCCAACGACCTCGTCGTGAACGCGCTCTGCCTCGCGGCGACGCGGGGCATCGAGATCGACGTGATCATCCCCGCCAAAAGCGATCACCGCTTCGTCGACTGGGCGACGCGCGGGCATATCGACCCGCTCCTGAAGAGCGGCGTGCGGATCTGGATCGACACGCCGCCCTTCGATCATTCGAAGGCGATGGTGGTCGACGGCCAATGGTGCCTCATCGGCAGCGCGAACTGGGATTCGCGCAGCTTCCGCCTGAACTTCGAGTTGAACGTCGAGGTCTACGACACGGACCTCGCCCGGACGCTCGAGGGCTTCATCACGGGGAAGCGGCAGACCCGTCTGACGCTGGGCGACCTCGACGCCCGCTCGCTCGCGCAGCGCCTGCGCGACGCAGCCGTCCGACTGCTTCTGCCATACCTCTGAGCCGGCCGACCGCGGCGCCCCCCGGCGCCGGCGAGAGATGCACCACGATCGGGTGATGGTCCGACAGGCCGCGGGGCAGCACCGCGCGCGCGTGGCAGACGAGCCCGCGTACGAGGCAGCGGTCGAGCCGCAGCGGCAGCACGTCGACCATGGCATGGGTCGGTCGCCGCGGGCCGACATCGCGAAAGCCCGGCAGCAGGGCGGGACCGACGATGTTGTAGTCGCCGAGCACCGCCGCGCGGGCCGGCAGGTGGCCCTCGATCCGCCGGAGCTGGCGCCGGTTCAGGACCTGTCCATGCGAGAGATGGACGTTGGCGACGCCGAAATCGCCGGTATCGAGCACCTGGCAGACCCGGTCGATCAGCACACCCGGGGGGAGGGCGACGGTCTCGGGGGGCTTGCGCCAGGGCGTCGGGCTCCACATCGCCGGCCCGTGGATGCGGCCGGGCAGTTGCGCCCAGGCGTAGACGCCGCCGACCCGTTCCGTCAGCGCGGCGATGTCCCTGGTGGCCTCCTGCATCAGCAGCAGGTCGGGCCGCTCCCGCTCGATCAGCGCCACGAGGCAGTCGACCGCCGCGCCGGTGCGGCGCAGCAGGTTCCAGCTCACGATCTTCTTCGTGTTCGGGCCCGGTTCGGCGGTGACCGGAGGAGGACGTCGGAGGAGCATGCGGGTCCATTTGCCCGGCGCTCGTGTCGGCTTCGGGGCGGCGCGGGGGCAATGCGCGGGCCGCCGATCGGTTCGCCTCAACGCCCCTTGCGATGCCCCTTGCGATGAAGGAAGGCGTCGATGCCTTCTTCCGCCGCCCGCGCCAGCATGTTCCGCGTCATCACCCGGCCGGCATGGGCGTAGGCCTCGGCCAGCGGCATCTCCAACTGCTCGTAGAAGGCCCGCTTGCCGACGCGCACGGTGTCGGGGCTGCGCGCGGCGATGCCTGCGGCGAGCGCCTGCGCGGCGGCCAGCGCCCCGCCGGCCGCCGCCACGTCGTTGACGAGGCCCAGGCGCCGGGCCTCCTCGGCATCGGCCATCTCGGCGGTGAGCAGCATCCGCATCGCCGCCTTGCGCGAGAGGTTGCGCGAGAGCGCCACCATCGGCGTCGAGCAGAACAGGCCGATCTGCACGCCGGGCGTGGCGAAGCGCGCGGCCGCGCCCGCCACCGCGAGGTCGCAGGAGGCCACGAGTTGGCAGCCCGCCGCGGTCGCGACGCCCTCCACCGCCGCGATCACCGGCTGGGGCAGCGCGGGGATCGCCATCATCACGGCCGAGCACAGCGCGAACAGCGCCTCGAACTTTTCCGCGCCGCGGTCGCTCCGTGCCCGATAGCCGGTCATCTCCTTGAGGTCGTGGCCGGCGCAGAAGACCGGTCCCGCGGCCGCCAGCACGACGGCGCGCACGCTCTCGTCGCCCGACAGGTCCGCGAAGGCGCCGCGCAGGGTTTCGAGAAGATCGAAGGAGAGAGCGTTGCGGGCGCCCGGCCGATTGAGCGTCAGGGTGGCGACGCCGTCGCGATCCTCGCGCAGCAGCAGGAGATCCCGCAGGTGACGATCGGACCCGGTCATGATGCGCTCCCATGATGCGCTCCCTTGCCGCAAAGGCAGGAAACGGTAGCGAGAACGGCCGGCCAGGGACACCGGTCATGCGGTGCGAGGCCGCACGCTCGGTTGCAGCCCGAGCGCCCCGAGCACACCCGTCAGGATCGCGCGTTCGGGATGGCCACGGTCGGCTCGGATTTTGGCTTCAAGGCTACGGCCCATCGAGCCGCCCTCCGCAACGCCACCCCCTAGCCCGCTCTTGTGCACTGCCATAACGTGCGCCGCACGATCGACCGCAGAGAGTGGAGACCGCCCCCGGTGACCGACGAGACGACCCGCCCGACCACCCGCACCCCCGACCACGCCATCGACCCGATCTTCGCCGAGCGCTGGTCGCCCCGCGCCTTCACCGGGGAGGCCGTACCGGAGACCGAACTGCTGCGGATGGTCGAGGCGGCGCGCTGGTCGCCCTCGGCCTACAACTCCCAGCCCTGGCGCTTCCTCTACGCCCTGCGCGACACGGCCGAATGGCAGACCTTCTTCGACCTTCTGGTGCCGGGCAACCAGAAATGGGCCAAGGACACCGGTGCGCTGGTCATCCTCGTGTCGAACGAGCGGATGAAGGTCGGCGACGACCTGAAGCCGTCCATCAGCCACTCGCTCGATGCCGGCGCCGCCTCGCTCGCCTTCGCGCTCCAGGCCAACCGGCAGGGCTGGCACGTCCACGGCATGACCGGCTTCGACCGGGAGCGTGCGGCCGCCGTGCTCGACGTGCCCGAGCATCACCGGGTCGAGGCCGCCTACGGGGTGGGGCGCGCCACGCCCTGGGCGGAACTGGGCGAGGAGCAGAGGGCCAAGGAGCGGCCGAACGCCCGCCACCCGATCACCGATTTCGCCTTCCGCGGCGGGTTTCCGCAGCGCGAAGGCTGAGGTCGAACGGCGGAATTCGCCGGCCCCGCCGCACGCGGATGACGGGGCCGCCTCAAGGTTCGAGGACATCGCCGTGCCGGAGCCGGCCGACAGCTACGAAGCCGACCTCGCGGATTTCCGCTGGGAGATCCCGGAGCGCTACAACATCGCGGCCGACGTCTGCGACCGCTGGGCGCTCACCGAGCCCGATCGCACGGCGCTGCTGGTGCTCGGGCCGGACGACCGTCCCGAGCCGGTGAGCTACGGCCGCCTGCGGGCGGACTCGCTGCGGCTCGCCGCGGCGCTCCTCGCCCGCGGCATCGGGCCGGGCGACCGGGTGGCCCTGCTGCTGCCGCAATCGGCGGCGGCGGCGGTCACCCACTTCGCCGCCTACCGGCTCGGCGCGATCGCGCTCCCGCTCGCCGGCCTGTTCGGCGAGGCGGCCCTGCGCCACCGCCTCGTCGATTCCGGGACCCGGGCCGTCGTCACCGATGCGGCGGGTTTGGCCAAGCTGGAGCGGCTGCGCGCCGACCTGCCGGACCTCGTCACGATCCTGTCGGTCGACGGCGCCTCCGGCCCGGCGGAGGATTTCTTCGCGGTGCTCGCCTCCGAGGCGGAAGAATTCGCGACGCGGGCGACCGGGCCCGACGATCCGGCGCTGATGATCTACACCTCCGGCACCACCGGCCTCGCCAAGGGGGCGCTGCACGGCCACCGGGTGCTGCTCGGTCATCTGCCGGGCTGGACCCTGATGCACGGCTTTCCCGCGCAAGGAACCGGGCTGATGTGGACGCCGGCCGACTGGGCCTGGGCCGGCGGCCTGCTCAACGTGCTGATGCCGTCCCTGCGCCTCGGCATGCCCGTGGTGGCGCAGGGTCCGGGCCGGTTCGAGCCGGAGACGGCGTTCCGGCGGATGGCGGATCTCGGCATCACCCACGCCTTCCTGCCGCCGACCGCCCTGCGGATGCTGCGCGGAATCGCCGACCCGCGCGAAAGGTTCGATCTCTCGCGCCTGCGCAACGTCGCCTCGGCCGGCGAGGCGCTCGGAGCGGAGACCTTCGAATGGGCAAGGGAGGCGCTCGGCCTCACCATCGGCGAGGCCTACGGCCAGACCGAGTGCAACCTCGTCCTCGCCTCCTGCGGGCGGCTCGGCGCGAAGGCCGGTGCCACGGGCAGGCCGGTGCCGGGTCACCGGGTCGCGGTGCTGCGCGAGGACGGGACCGAGGCGGCCACGGACGAGACCGGCGAGATCGCCGTGCGCGCGCCCGACCCGGTGCTGTTCCTCGGCTACTGGCGCCAGCCGGAGGCGACCGAGAAAAAATTTCGCGACGGCTGGTGGATGACCGGCGACCGGGCGCGGCGCGACGCCGAGGGCTACGTCCGCTTCGTCGGCCGCGAGGACGACCTCATCACCTCGGCGGCCTACCGGATCGGCCCGGCGGAGATCGAGTCCTGCCTCTGCGCCCATCCGGCGGTGGCGCTGGCCGCCGCCGTCGGCATGCCCGACCCGCTGCGCACCGAGGTCGTGAAGGCCTTCGTCACCTTGCGTGCCGGTTTCTCGCCCTCCGAGGCGCTCGCCGCCGAGATCCTCGCCTTCGCCAAGGCCCGGCTGTCCGCCCACGAAGTGCCGCGCGCCCTCGCTTTTCGCGAAACCCTGCCGATGACGACGAGCGGCAAGATCATCCGCCGACAGTTGCGGGACGGGGGATGAAGCGGCGCCACCCCGCCGTCGCACCGCCCGGCCCAGCCTGGAATTAAACGCATAAAGACATCTTTATGTCTTGATTGCTCCCTAGCTCCGGTCCTGCTACAGGGATGGCCGACCCGGCTGGGCGAACTGGCCGATGCGCCGGGCCGGCGTGCGTTTCGGGCCGGCCGCGATCGAAGAAGGACACCGACATGGCTCAAGCCAACGATTACATCGTCCGCGACATCGGGCTGGCCGATTACGGCCGCAAGGAGATCTCGATCGCCGAGACCGAGATGCCGGGCCTGATGGCGACCCGCGCCGAGTACGGCGCGAGCCAGCCGCTCAAGGGCGCCAGGATCGCCGGCTCGCTGCACATGACGATCCAGACCGCGGTGCTGATCGAGACGCTGAAGGCGCTCGGCGCCGACATCCGCTGGGTGTCGTGCAACATCTACTCGACCCAGGACCATGCCGCCGCGGCCATCGCCGCCGCCGGCATCCCGGTCTTCGCCGTGAAGGGCGAGACGCTGGCCGAGTACTGGGACTACACCTCGAAGCTGTTCGACTGGCATGACGGCGGCATGCCGAACATGATCCTCGACGACGGCGGCGACGCCACCATGTTCGTCCATCTCGGCCTGCGCGCCGAGAACGGCGACACCGCCTTCCTCGACAAGCCGGAATCCGAGGAAGAGGAGATCTTCTTCGCGCTCCTGAAGAAGAAGCTCGCCGAGAAGCCGAAGGGCTGGTTCGCGGGGCTGGCCGACGCGATCAAGGGCGTCTCCGAAGAGACCACCACGGGCGTGCACCGCCTCTACAACCTCGCGCGCGAGGGCAAGCTGCTCTTCCCGGCGATCAACGTGAACGACTCGGTCACCAAGTCGAAGTTCGACAACCTCTACGGCTGCAAGGAGTCGCTGGTCGACGGCATCCGCCGCGGCACCGACGTGATGATGGCCGGCAAGGTCGCCATGGTCGCGGGCTTCGGCGACGTGGGCAAGGGCTCGGCCGCCAGCCTGCGCAACGCCGGCTGCCGCGTGATGGTCTCCGAGATCGACCCGATCTGCGCGCTCCAGGCGGCGATGGAGGGCTACGAGGTCGTCACCATGGAGGACGCGGCGCCGCGCGCCGACATCTTCGTGACGGCGACGGGCAACAAGGACATCATCACCATCGAGCACATGCGGGCGATGAAGGACCGCGCCATCGTGTGCAACATCGGCCACTTCGACAACGAGATCCAGGTCGCCGGCCTGAAGAACCTCAAGTGGCAGAACATCAAGCCGCAGGTCGACGAGATCGAGTTCGCCGACGGCCACCGCATCATCCTCCTGTCGGAGGGCCGCCTGGTGAATCTCGGCAACGCGACCGGCCACCCGTCCTTCGTGATGTCGGCCTCCTTCACCAACCAGACGCTCGCCCAGATCGAGCTCTGGACCAACCCCGGCAAGTACGAGAAGCAGGTCTACACCCTGCCCAAGACCCTCGACGAGAAGGTCGCGGCGCTGCATCTCGAGAAGATCGGCGTGAAGCTCTCCAAGCTGCGCCCCGATCAGGCCGCCTATATCGGCGTGCCGCAGGCCGGTCCGTTCAAGCCGGAGCACTACCGCTACTGATCCGCCTTCCCGGTCCGGCTTCCGCTTAAGGGGCCGGGCCCCGCTTCGGCGATGCCGAAGCGGGCGGAAGCCCGGCCTCCCGGCCGGGCTTTTTTCGTGCGCGGGCAGTGTTCCGGCCACGCGGCGCGCCCGCGGCCCCTGCCGCAAAACCGTTTTCCGGCGACGCACCGGCCGCGCGAAAGCCGGCTCGCGCCGACGCATCCGGGCCCGCCCGGCCCCCGGAAACGCCGTCAAGTCCCGATTCGGGAGGTGTGGCTTTTGGGTGCTGTACGGCGCCGGAATGCAGGGGCGGCGCCCTCAAGGGCACAAAGACGCTTCCAGCCGGAATCGACCCCGCGTTACAGTGGCTCGAATCTTCGAAGCAGGTGCTCGCGCGGCGGCGGCCGGCCGAACGCGGCGGTGGGTGTTTGCCCGGTGCATGCCGGGAACCTTCGAGCGGAAACATTCGGGAACGCGAACCTCCGGGGTCCGCGGAACACCAGGTCTGGGTTGGGGGCGGGACATGGGTCTGGAGCGTGCGGCGCGCGTCCTGTCGCGTGTCGGCGTCCTCGTCGTCGCGGCACCGGTCGCGGCAGCGGCCGAGGGCGGTCCGACCATCGAAGCGGGGCCGATGCTGGGACCGATGCACGCGCACAACGTCGCCGGCCTCGCCGTCATCCTCGGCCTGATCCTGTTCGCGACCATCCTGTCGCTGGTCTATCTGCGCGAACGCGTCGGCTGGACCGCCCGGGAGCGGGCGCTTCAGGACGAACTCGCCCATCTCGGCGGCGCGCACGACCGGGCGGAGATGCTGCTCCATTCCGAGCGGCAGGCGCTGGTGATCTGGGCCGGGCGCGGCGAACCGCTCGTGGTCGGCGATGCCGGCTTCGCCCACGATCTTCGTCATCAGGATCTTCGTCATCAGGATCTTCGCGGTTCGGATTTCCACGACCGCGGAGCCGAGGGCGGCGTCCGCCGCCTGCTCGCCTTCGGGAGCTGGCTCGCCCCCCAGGACGCGCACCTGCTCGACGCCGCCGCGGCGACGCTGCGCGAACGCGGCTCCGGCTTCCGGATGAACCTGCGCAGCCTCGCCGGGCGCTACGTCGAGGCGCAGGGTCAGGCGGTGAGCGGGCGGGCGCTGCTGCGCCTGCGCGAGACCACGGAGGAGCGCCGCGAGCTGATCGAGCTGCGCCACAGGCTGGACGAGGCCAAGCGCGGCCTGTCGGCCCTGGCCGGGCTGCTCGACGCGATCCCGCAGCCGGTCTGGCATCGGAGCCCCGACGGGGCGCTGACCTTCGTCAACGCGGCCTACGCCGCCGCCGTCGAGGCCCCGGGCCGCGAGGCCGTTTTGAGCCGCGGGCTCGAACTGCTCGACCGGAGCGCCCGCGACCAGATCGCCCGGCAGGCGGGCCGGCCCGGCCTGACCGCCTCCCCCTCGCGCCTCTCGGCGGTGGTGGCGGGTGCGCGCCGCACCCTCGACGTGACCGAGAACGCCCTGGAGACCGGCCGCGCCGGCATCGCCGTCGACGTCTCGGAACTGGAGAGCGTGCGGGCCGACCTGCAGCGGCAGATGGACGCCAACGTGCGCACCCTCGACCAGTTGCCGACCGCGGTGGCGATGTTCGATGCGCGCCAGCGCCTGATCTTCCACAACGCCGCCTACCAGCGCCTGTGGGATCTCGACCCCGCCTTCCTCGAAGGCCGCCCGCTCGACGGCGAGATCCTCGACCGCCTGCGCGCCGCCCGCAAGCTGCCCGAGCAGGCCGATTTCCGCTCGTGGAAGGCCGATGTCCTGGCAGCCTACCGCGCCGTCGAGGCCACCGACACGCCCTGGTACCTGCCCGACGGGCGCACCCTGCGCGTCGTCGCCGATCCCAATCCGCAGGGCGGCCTGACCTACCTCTACCACGACGTCTCGGAGAGCATGAAGCTCGCCTCGCGCTACGACGCGCTGATGAAGGAGCAGGCCGAGACCCTGGAGGCCCTGAAGGAGCCGGTGGCGGTGTTCGGCGCCGACGGACGCCTGACCGTGGCCAACCGCGCCTTCGCCGCGACCTGGCGCCTCGACCCCGCGACGCTCGCGGGCAAGCCCCACGTCGACGCCGTCATCGCCGCCTGCCGGGCGCTCACGGCGGAGCAGGGCCCCTGGGCCGGCATCCGGCAGGCGATCACCGGCCTCAACGAGACCCGCAGCGGCCACGGCTGCCGCCTCGACATGGCCGACGGCACGGTGCTCGACTGCTCGGCCCAGCCGCTGCCGCTCGGCGCGACGCTGCTGACCTTCATCGACGTCACCGCCAGCGCCAACGTCGAGCGGGCACTGACCGAGAAGAACGACGCCCTGGAGCGCGCCTCGCAACTGCGCGACACCTTCGTCCACCACGTCTCCTACGAGCTGCGCTCGCCGCTCACCAACATCATCGGCTTCACCCAGCTTCTCGGCGACGAGACGGTGGGCGCGCTCAACGAGCGCCAGCGCGAATATTCCGAGCACATCATGCGCTCGTCGGCCGCGCTCCTCGTCATCATCAACGACATCCTCGACCTCGCCTCGATCGATGCCGGCTCGCTCGAACTCCAGCGCGAGACCATCGACGTGCGCGCCACCGTCGAGGCCGCCGCCCGCGGCATCGAGGACCGGCTGGCGGAATCCGACATCGGCCTCGACCTCGACGTGCCGGACGGCATCGGCAGCGTGTTCGCCGACGGCAAGCGGGTGCGCCAGATCCTGTTCAACCTGCTCTCCAACGCGGTCGGCTTCTCCGCCCCGGGCCAGCAGGTGCGCGTCGAGGCGCGTCGCGAGGGGGGCGAGCTGAGGCTGACGGTGATCGACCGCGGCCGCGGCATCCCGCCGGAAGTCATCGACCGGGTGTTCGACCGCTTCGAGAGCAACACGCTGGGCACCAAGCACCGCGGCGTCGGCCTCGGCCTGTCGATCGTGCGCTCCTTCGTCGAACTGCACGGGGGCCGGGTCGAGATCCGCTCGGCGCCGGGAACCGGCACGCACGTCACCTGCCTGTTCCCGGTCGAGCCGTCACCGGGCGACGGCCGTCTCCCGGGCTCCGAGCGAGCCGGGGAGGGCGGACGCGGGCTGCCCGGCTCGGGCGCGAAGGCCGCCGCGGAGTAGGGGCGGGCGCCGATCCGGGATCGGGCGGGGCCTCGGCCGCGGCGCCGGGACTCACGCCGGTGCCGGAAATGGTTAAACATCCCTCGCTAGGATTGCCGAGGCCGGCCCCCCGAGCGGGGCGGCCAGTCGCGAGGTTGCGGAGGATTGGGGCGTTGAGCGACGATCGGGACGGCGAGGCTCAGCCGAAACCGCCGCCGCGGCGCGCGGCCTGGGAGGTGCTGCTGCCCGAGGAGGACGCCACCGAGGACATGGCCGCCTTCCTCGCGGGCTTCCTCAAGCCCGGCGACCTCGTGGCCCTCTCCGGCGGACTCGGCGCGGGCAAGACCACGCTCGCGCGCGCGATGATCCGGGAACTGGCCGGCGATCCCCGCCTCGAAGTGCCGAGCCCGACCTTCACCCTGATGCAGCCCTACGAGACCCGCTCGGGCCGCACGGTGATCCATGCCGACCTCTACCGCCTGCGCGGGCCGGACGAACTGGTGGAACTCGGCTTCGACGAACTCTCCGAGACCGCGATCACCCTGGTCGAGTGGCCCGAGCGCCTGGGCGCGCGCGACAACCCGGTCCTCACCGTCGAGCTGTCGCTCAGGGCGGAGTACGGCGAGGAGGCCCGCCTCGTCCGGATCGACGGCACGGACGAGATGCGCGCGCGCCTGGAGCGAGCCCGCGCCATCCGCGGCCTGCTCGCCCGCAGCGGCTGGGACGAGGCCGAGCGGGTGCCGATGCAGGGCGACGCCTCCTCGCGCGCCTACGAACGCCTGGTGAAGCCCGGCGGCGAGACCGCCGTGCTGATGATCGCCCCGCCGCGCCCCGACGGGCCGCCGGTCAAGGACGGCAAGCCCTACAGCGCCGTGGTCAAGCTCGCCGAGAGCGTCCACGCCTTCGCCGGCATGGACCGGGCGCTGCGGGCGATCGGCTTCTCCGCCCCGAAGATCCTGGGCGAGAACCTCGAGGCCGGCCTGCTGATCCTCGAGGATCTCGGCGCCGAGCCGGTGATCGAGAACGGCGTCCCGCGGCCCGAGCGCTACGCCGAGGCCGTGCGGCTGCTGGCCAAGCTGCACGCCACCGACCTGCCCGAGGCCGTGCCGGTGAGCGAAGGGATCGAGCACGTCATCCCGCCCTACGACCTCGAAGCGCTGCTGTTCGAGGCCGAGCTGATGCCCGAATGGTACGCCCCCGCGATCCGCGGCACGACCCTGCCGCCGCCGGCGCGCAGCGCCTTCCTCGACCTCTGGACCGGGGCCCTGAAGGAACTGCTCGCCGAGGCCGCGACCTGGTGCTTGCGCGACTACCACTCGCCCAACCTGATCTGGCTGCCCGACCGGACCGGGCTGGAGCGGGTCGGCGTGATCGACTTCCAGGACGCGGTGATGGGCCACCCGGCCTACGACGTGGCCTCGCTGCTGCAGGACGCCCGGGTCGATGCCAGCGCGGATTTCGAGCTGCGCCTGCTCGGCCTCTACATCCGCGAGCGCCGCGCCCGCGACATCGGCTTCGACATGCAGGCCTTCGCCCGCGCCTACGCGGTGCTGGCGGCCCAGCGCGCCACCAAGATCCTCGGCATCTTCGCGCGCCTCGACAAGCGCGACGGCAAGCCCGGCTACCTCGCCCACCTGCCGCGGATCGAGGGCTACCTCGCCCGCAACCTCGCCCATCCGGCGCTGGCGGGCCTTCGGGCATGGCACGAGACCCACCTGCCGAGCCTCGTCGTGCAGGGGCCGGATGCCGGCCCCGCCGCGAGCGCTCCTTCCCGAACCGGCCCGTGAACGCGTCATGAGCGACGAGCAGAACTCCAAAGGAATCCGCCGTGCCTTCGTGCTCGCGGCGGGACTGGGCAAGCGCATGCGCCCGATCACCGCGACCGTGCCGAAACCCCTGGTCGAGGTCGCCGGCAAGGCGCTGATCGACCACGCCCTCGACCGGGCGGCGGCGGGCGGCATCGAGACCGCGGTGGTCAACGTCCACTGGCTCGCCGACCTGATGGAGGGCCATCTCGCCCACCGCACGGGCGCGCCGGCCATCGTGGTCTCCGACGAGCGGGACGCGCTCCTGGAGACCGGCGGCGGCGTGAAGAAGGCGCTCGAACGGTTCGAGGGCGAGCCCTTCGTGGTGTTCAACTCCGACTCCTTCTGGCTCGAAGGGCCGCGGCCCAATCTCGGCCGGCTGATCGAGGCGTGGAACCCGCGGGACACGGACATCCTGCTGCTGGTCGCCCCCACCGCCACCAGCCTCGGCTACGAGGGGGCGGGGGACTTCTCCATGGACCCGGACGGCCGCCTGTCGTGGCGGGGCGAGCGCGAGGTCGCGCCCTTCATCTACGCCGGCGTGGCGATCCTGAAGCCGGAGCTGTTCGCCGACACCCCGGAGGGTCCCTTCTCCCTGACCCGGCTGTTCGACCGGGCGATCCGGCGCAACCGCCTCCAGGGCCTGCGCCTCGACGGGCAGTGGCTCCATGTCGGCACGCCGGAGGCGATCCAGGCCGCCGAGGCGCGGGTGCGGGACAGCGCGCGGATCCTCTGAGCGGCGCCCCCGTTGTCGGGGCGCCCCGCGCGCGGGGAAGAGGGGAAGCCCTGCGCTGCCCGACCGGCACAAACGCACGGATCCCGCTCACGCACCCTTAAGCCTCTTTCTCAAGCGGCGCTTCACGCGCGGCTGGCACTGTCGCTCCCCTGACGAGCCGGGCTTCCGGCATCGGCCGGCATTGGGGGACTGTGTGGAACCGATGACCCTTGCGGTGACCGTGCTGGGCCTGGGCATCGCGGCAGCGATGCTGGCGCTGATCCTGGTCCGACTGCGCCGCCGCGAGCCGCTCGCCCACGATTCCGACGTGACGGAGGCGCTGCAGGATCGACTCTGGCAGATCGCCGAGAGCGAGGAGCGCTACCGGGTGCTGGTGGAGGCCACGACCCAGGCGGTGGTGCAGCGGGACGGGCAGGGGCGGATCACCTTCGCCAGCGAGGGCTTCGCCGCGCTGCTCGGGGTCGAGCCGCTGGAGCTGATCGGCTCGACGCTGACGCCGCAGGTGATCGAGCGCGGCGCGGTCGAGCAGCGCCCCGACGGCGTGCGGGTGGTCGAGGAGCGGCTGGTGCCGGTGGACGGGGTGCCGCGCTGGTTCTCGTTCGTCGAGATGCCGGCGGCCGGCGGCGAGGGCGGGCCGAACTGGCTGCGGGCGGGCAAGGACGTGACCGAGCGGGTCGAGGCGGCGCGCTCCCTCGACGAGGCCAAGAGCCGGGCGGAGGCCGCCAACGTCGCCAAGTCCCGCTTCCTCGCCACCGTCAGCCACGAGCTGCGCACGCCCCTGAACGGCATCCTCGGGATGGCCGACCTCCTGCTCGACACGCCCCTCGACCCGGAGCAGCGCACCTATGTCGAAGCCTTCCGCACCAGCGGCAAGGCGCTGCTCGGCCTCGTCGACGGCATCCTCGACTTCTCCCGCATCGAGGCCGGCCGCCTCGATCTCGCCGCCGCGCCCTTCGACGTCGCCGCCCTGGTCGAGGGCGTGGTCGAGCTGCTGGCGCCGCGCGCCCAGGACAAGGGCCTGGAGATCGCCCTCGACGTCGCCGACGACCTGACGGCCCTGCGCCTCGGCGACGCCGACCGGGTGCGGCAGATCCTCGTGAATCTGGCCGGCAACGCCATCAAGTTCACGCAGAACGGCGGCGTCGGGGTGAGCCTCGCCCGGGAGGGCGAGGGGTTCTCGCTCACCGTCGAGGATACCGGCCCGGGCATGGCGGAGGACCGTATCCCGGTGCTGTTCGAGGAGTTCGAGCAGGGCGACGACAGCGCCAGCCACGAGGGCACGGGGTTGGGGCTCGCCATCACCCGCCGCCTCGTCGAGCGGATGAACGGCACGATCGAGGCCCGCTCGGCGCTCGGGCGCGGCTCGACCTTCCGGGTCGTGCTGCCGCTGCCGGTCGCCGAGGGCGCGGACGCTCCGGCGCCGCCACCCGCCCTCGCCCCGCGAAAAATCCTGATCGTGGCGGATTCGGCGTTCCAGGCGCCGTTCCTCGCCCGGCGGCTGGCCCGCTCCGGCGCCGCCGCCGTGGTGGTCGGCAGCGCGGAGGCCGGCCTCGACGCGCTCTCGGGCGTCGCCTTCGACGCGCTGATCGCCGACCGAAGCCTCGGCGACGGCCCCGTCCGGGCCCTCGCGGCGGAGGCCGCCCGCAGCGGCGTGCGCTGCAGCCTGATCCTGCTCTCGCCCTTCGACCGGCGGGAGTTCGGCGCGCCGAACGCGGCGGGCTTCGACAGCTACCTGATCAAGCCGGTGCGCGCCCGCTCCCTGTTCGACCGCCTGCTGGAACCGCGGCCGATCCCGGTTGCCGCGCCCCTGTCCGCCGCGCCGCCGTCGTCACAGGAGAAAACCGCGGTTCCGGCCCGCCGGGTGCTGCTGGCGGAGGACAACCCGATCAACGCGCTGCTCGCCACCAAGGCCCTGGAGCGGCTGGGCGCGCAGGTGAGCCTCGCCCGCGACGGGCTCGAAGCGCTGGTGCTGGCGGCGGGGCAGGGGCCGTTCGACCTCGCGCTGATCGACATCCGCATGCCCGGCCTCGACGGCCTGGAGGTCGCCCGCCGCATCCGCGCCCGCGAGGCCGAGACCGGCGCCGCGCCACTCCACCTCGTGGCGCTCACCGCCAATACCGGCCGCGAGGACGCCGCCGCCGCCTTCGCGGCGGGCTTCGACGGCTTCCTGCCCAAGCCGCTCAACCTGCGCGCGCTTCCGGGACTTCTGGAGCGCCGCGCCGAGGCGGCCTGAACACGGCTTCCGTGATGGCTTTGGTGTCTTATCCGTCATTGCGAGGCGAAGCCGTGGCAATCCAGGGCTCCGCACGATCCGGAGAGGTCGCGCCCTGGATCGCTTCGGCTTCGCCTCGCGATGACGGAGGATGGCAAATCCGAAGCCATCAAGCGGATGCCGTATGGGAGACGGCCTGAACGGAAAAGAGGAATTCATCCCCTCGCCCCGGCGCGGATTCTGCCTCATGCTCCTGCGCCGAACCGACGGGGCGCGCATGACCGGACCGCGAGGACGTTTCCGCAAGCCATCGCCGGGGAGGGCCCGTCGATGAAGCCGCTTCGATGGCTCGCCGCCCTGCCCTTCCTCGGGATGCTGGCCGGGCCGTTCGTCCTCAACCGGGTCGAGCCATGGGTGCTCGGCATGCCGCTGCTGCTGGCGTGGCTCGTCGGCTGCACGATCGCGACCTCGGCGATCATGGGGCTGATCTACCTCACCGATCCCGCCAACCGGGAACCGGAGGAGGGACCATGAGCGGGGGGATGAACGCGGCGCTGCCGGTCATCGCGCTCGCCGTCGTGGCGGCCCTCGGTCTCGGCCTGCGGGCGCGGTCCGGCCACGACATGGACATGGAGCAGTGGAGCGTGGGCAAGCGCGGCTTCGGCACGCTGCTCGTCTTCCTGCTGATGGCGGGCGAGATCTACACCACCTTCACCTTCCTCGGCGGCTCGGGCTGGGCCTACGGCAAGGGCGGGCCGACCTACTACATCCTCTGCTACCTGACGCTGATCTACGTCATCTCCTACTGGATCCTGCCGCCGGCCTGGCGCTTCGCCAAGGAGCGCAACCTGTTCTCGCAGCCCGATTATTTCGCGGCGCGCTACGACAGCCGGAGCCTCGGCATCGTGGTCGCCCTGGTCGGGATCGTGGCGCTCGTGCCCTACATGGTGCTCCAGCTCAAGGGGCTCGGCATCATCGTCGCCACCGCCTCCTACGGAGCGATCCCGCCGACGCCGGCGATCTGGATCGGGGCGGCCACCCTCACCGTCTACGTCATGGTCTCGGGCGTGCGCGGCTCGGCCTGGACCGCCGTGCTCAAGGACGTCATGATCCTGTTCGTCGTGGTGTTCCTGGGCGTCTACCTGCCGTATCACTATTACGGCGGCATCGGTGCGATGTTCGCGGCGATCGACACCGCCAGGCCCGGCTTCCTCGCCCTGCCGGAGCGGGGCCAGAGCGCGACGTGGTTCGCCTCGACCACGCTGCTCACGGCGCTCGGCGGCTGGATGTTCCCGCACATCTTCGCCTCGATCTACACCGCCCGCGACCCGAAGGTCTTTCGGCGCAACGCGGTGTTCCTGCCGCTCTACCAACTGATGCTGCTGTTCGTGTTCTTCGCCGGTTTCGCCGCCGTGCTGCAGGTGCCGGGGCTGACGGGGGCGGATGTCGATCTCGCCCTGTTCCGGATCGTGCTCCAGACCTTCCCGCCGTGGTTCGTCGGGGTGGTCGGCGCCACCGGCGTGCTGACCGCCCTGGTGCCGGGTTCGATGATCCTGATCGCGGGCTCGACCCTGATCGCGCAGAACCTCTGCCGGCCTCTGGCGCGAGGCGCGACCGACGCCTCCACGGGTCGGCTGGCCAAGGCGATCGCGCCGCTGCTGGCGCTCGCCTGCGTCGGCTTCACCCTGTACGGCGGCGAGACCATCGTGCAGTTGCTGCTGATCGGCTACGCGGTCGTCACGCAGCTTTTTCCCGCCTTCTTCTTCAGCCTGTGGCCGAACAACCCGCTCACCCGCGGCGGGGCGATGGCGGGCATCCTGGCCGGCATCGCCGCGGTCGCGGTCACCGTGGTCGGCGGCTACACGCTGGCCAAGCTGTTCCCCGGCCTGCCGGGGCCGGTGCAGGATCTCAACATCGGCGTGGTGGCGCTGGCGCTCAACCTCGCGGTGGCCTTCGCGGTCAGCCTTGCGGGCAAGGGAGCGCGTCGGACGGTCCTGCCCCGATCGTCAAGCGGATAGGGGGAGGGGCCGGACGGTCAGCGCCCCGCCGCCTCGCCTGTCCGCTCCTGCGCCACAGCGGGCACGGAATCATCCGCCCGCGCATCCTCGAAGGCCGCGCCGGTCCAGATCCGCACGGTGACGGCGGCCTGCCCGTCCGCGACGACGATGCGGTTGTAGGCGTTGGGCTCGTTGCCGCGCAGCCGGGTCGAGGTGGCCGAGCCCGCCTGCACCGCGAGCAGCCGCGTGCCGCTCGCCCGCGCCGTGCCCCGGTCGACGGCGACCGCGTCGGGCTCGGCGCCGGTCTCCGGGGCCTCGGCGAAGCGGCTGTAGTGGCGGTGGAGATGGCCGGCGAGCGTCAGGCCGACGCCGTGGCGGCGGAAGGCGTCGAGCGCCTCGTCGGCACGCCCGACCAAGCGCGCCTCCGCGTCCCAGGGCGGCGGCATGAAGGGATGGTGGCCGACCACGATCCGGAAGACGTGGGGCGGCAGTGCCGCCAGCCGCTCCTCGGTGCGGGCGATCTGCGCCCGGGTGATCTTTCCTTGAGACCAGTCCGTCTCCGGCGCCCAGGTCCGCACCGTGTTGAGGCAGACCACGCCGATCTCGTCGTCGAGGAAGGTCGGCTCGGTGTCCTGCGCGATGAAGCGCCGGTAGCGGCGGAACGGATGGAAGAAGCGGGTGAACAGCTTGAAATAGGCGATGTCGTGATTGCCCGGCACCGCGATCCAGGGCGCGGCGAGCCGGTCGAGGAAGGCACGGGCCTGGGCGTATTCCTTGCGCCGCGCCCGCATGGTGAAGTCGCCCGACGCCACGATCAGGTCGGGCGGCTCGCGGTTCAGTTCGGCGGCCAGCCCCTCGACCACGGCCGGATCGGTGCGGCCGAAATGCAGGTCGGAGATGTGGGCGAGCCGTCTCACCGGACCGCCTCCGGCACGATCACGGCGAGCGCGCGGGGCATCATACCAAGCGGCATGGACGCCGACCGATGGTCGTATCCCTTGCGTCCGGCGGACGCCCGCCGCCGCACCTTCGCGCGGGCGACCGGCGATGAGGCGGGATCATCGCCGGTCGGTATCGGGCGGCAGCGCAGGGGCGGGGCGATCAAGCGGATCTCTCCATCGTTCATCACCCGCAGCGCCCGCCGCCGCGCCGAGACGGCGAAGCGGCGCTCCAGGCCCGGCAGATCGCGCCATCGGCCCAACCCGAACCCGAGCGCCAGCCGGGCGAGGCGCCACGGGGCAGCCGGCGGGCGATGTAGAGCGTCAACCCGCCGCCATCGACCCGGGTCCGCTCCAGAACCTTTCCCAAACCCTCCGCGCAGTCGTTGTCGACGACCGCGAGCAGGTTCATGGTGCCGAAGGGCAGGATGCCGAGCGCCGCGCCGCTCCCGGATCGCGGCCGGGGTCAGCCCGTCCGCGAAGCGGCCCGACGCGGCGTTGGCGACGAGGACGATCCGCATCTTTTTCGGATTCCGCGTGGTCCGGCTTGTGGCCACGAGGACATGACGGAGGCGGGCATCGCGCGCGTGACGGGACCGGTCAGCCCCGTGGCGGCCGGCGCTGCACGATGCGCGCCTGGAACCAGTCCCGCAGCACCTCGCGCTCGTAGAACAGCGGCTCCCCCGAGGAGAGGCGATTGGCGCGCAGCAGGACGTTGATGTCGGTGACGGTCTCCTCCGCCGCCAGCACCGTGCGGCCGCGCTCCTTCAGGGCGTAGCGCAGGCGCAGGCGCGGCGGCGTGATGTCGGTCACCACCCGCAGGCCCTGCGCCGCGCCGAAATTCGGCCGGTCGAGCCCGGCGAGGTCGATGTCGAGCACCGCGACGTCGAGGGTCTGGCCCGGCGCGAGGTAGCGGGCGCCCAGGGTCTCGAACAGGCGGCGCATCTCGCCCAGAACGACCCGGAGCGGCAGGCCCGAGCCGAAGCGATTCTCGGCATCGGTATAGCGCTCGGGCGCGACGAAGCTAACCCGCACCTGCGCCGCCGCGGGCGAGGCGGCCAGGAGCGCCAGCAAGAGCGCGAGCAGGGCGAGCGCCGCCCGCCTCATTGCTGCGAGCGCTTGATGATCGCCTGCAGGGCGCGGGCGACCGGCTCGGTGATGGTGCGCCGGTACTTGCGGTGGACGAGCTGGCCGTTGTGGTAGATGTCCTGCTCGACGTAGAGCCGCTCACCGTCCCAGCGGACGATGTTGTCGGATTCCGTCGTCTCCTCGACACCCAGATCCCGGCGGAGGATCGGTGCGCCGGATGTCGTCTGCATGGATCGGCCTCGGCCTCGCGTTACGGAAAACGTCCGCCCTGTTTAGGGCTTGCGCGCGCGCTATGCCAGGGTCCGGCGCAGGATGGGGCAACCGGAAAGCGCGCCGCCGGTTTCGCTTCGCGCCGAGTGTCTCCGGGCAGTCGGCTGGGGCGCGGCCTCACGGCACGATCACCTGATCCTTGATGCGCTGGTATGTGGCGCGGTTGAGGACGCGCTTCGACAGGAGCTGCTCGACCGAGGCGTAGGGTCGGTGCTGGACGATCGTCCGGCCGATGGCGCCGCCGCCCTTGAGCCCGTTCAGCTCGGCCAGCGAGGCGGTGTTGAGATCGATCAGCGCGACCGCGGCGGGCGGGGCGTTCTCCTCCGCCTCGGCGACCGGGTCCGGCGCGGGCCGGGTGGGCGGGGAGGGCGCCGGCGGCGCGATCCGTGCCGGAGCCGGCACGGGAGGAGGGTCGGCGGGGACCGGAGCCGCGGGAGCGGGCGCAGGGGGCTCGGGCCGGGCCGGCTCGGACGGCCGAACGACCCGGACCGGATTGGGCGGCGGCACGGCCGGTGCCGCCGGCGCGTCGGAAACGGCCGGGCTCGGCGCCGGGCCGCGCAGCCAGACGTGCTGGACGATCCCGGCGATGCCCGCCGCCGCCACGATCACCAGAAGAACCCGCAGGATCGCCGGTCCGCTCAGCATGGGCGCCTTTCCCCTGATCCCGGCCGCTGCCCCCACGTCGGCACCCGCGCGCATCCCGGCCCGCCTTGCGGCGGCAGGGGTAAACCTCGAAGGGAACTCCGGTTTCCCGGTCACATCCTAGGGCGCCGCGCCGTCCCGAACACATGACAAATCCGAGAGATCGGACGGGCGTCCGGCCTGTCTGTCGCCCCGACGACGCGCTCGGCTTCCGGTTTTGCATCGTCTTTTTTCCGAAAGCCGGCAACCGCCGTTCGGGACGATGCTCCAGGGTTTTCCAAGAGCGCTGCCAAGAGCGCTGCCAAGAGCGCCGCGCCGCGCCGGCCCGTCGAAGCGGAGCCCAAGCACGGTGTGACCGGGCGGCACCACGGACCGTTCGAGCGGGCGCGACGTGCGGGAACGCAATACGGCCAAGCTCGTTTGGTGTAAGCTTGAGCACGCGTCCGGGCTTTTCGGGTCATGTCGATGTCAAAGGGTTTCCGCTGGTCGCGCCTGCTCCTCGCCGCGGCGCTGGCGGGGCAGGCGGCGGCCTGCTCCTCGCTTCCGCGCACGAGCTACACCGAGGCCGAGGCCGATGCGGCCACGGTGCCGGGCATGGTCGGGGTGCGGGCCTATGCCGATGCCAGCGCCGCCGATTTCGTGGCGATGGCCGCGGGCCCGCAGAAGAAGCGCCAGGCCTTCGGCTATCTCGCGCTCTCGGGCGGCGGCGGCGACGGCGCCTACGGCGCGGGCGTGCTCAACGGCTGGACGGCCTCGGGCAAGCGGCCCGAATTCACCATCGTCTCCGGCGTCTCGACGGGGGCGCTGATCGCGCCCTTCGCCTTCCTCGGGCCGGCCTACGACGGCTACCTCACCGACATCTACACCAGCGGCATCGCCGAAACCCTGGTGCAGAGCCCGAGTCTCGCCAACGTGCTGTTCGGCTCCGGCCTGTTCGGCGACGGTCGGCTGCGCAATCTGATCGCCCGCTACGTCACGCCGGACCTGCTCCAGGCCATCGCCGAGGAGCACGCCAAGGGCCGCCGCCTCCTCGTGGTGACGACCAACCTCGACACCCAGCGCGCGGTGATCTGGAACATGGGCGCCATCGCCGCCAGCGGCGCGCCGAACGCGGTGGCCCTGTTCACCGACGTGCTGACCGCATCGGCCAGCATCCCGGCGGTGTTCCCGCCCCAGCTCCTCGACGTGCAGGCGGAGGGGCGCGCCTTCCAGGAGATGCATGTCGACGGCTCGGTGGTGACGCCGGTCTTCACCCTGCCGCAATCCTTCCTGGTGCGCGACGGGCGCTTCCGCAACGCCGGCAAGGCCGACATCTACGTCGTCATCAACGGGCGGCTGGAGCCCGAATTCGAGGTGACGAAGAACGACACGCTCTCGATCGTGGAGAAGTCGTTCACCACCGCGAGCCGCGCCCGCTCGCGCGCGTCGCTGGTGGCCACCGACGCCTTCGCCCACCGCAACGGGGTCGGCTTCAACCTGACCTACATCGACGAGAGCGCCCCGCAGACCACGGCGGCCCGCGGCTTCGACACCGGCTACATGCGCAGTCTCTACCAGTTCGGTTACGAGACCGCCCGGAGCGGCCGGTTCTGGCAGCCGAGCGTGCCGGCCGAACCCCTGGTCAAGCGCGTGGTGCAGGAGGCGGTGGCGGGGCGCTGAGCGCCCCTTCGCCCCCCGCTTGGAGCGCGAAGCGCAGCGGCTCGGAGGAGAGGCACATCGCGCCCGCGCGACGCCCGATCTCGCTGGCCGCGGAGCGGAAGGCCGCCTCGCGGCTGCGGACCCAGGTTGACGCGATCGGTTTTTCGGATGCGGCGGCTACTTGCGCAGGATCTTGGTGACGAGGCGGCCGATCGGGCTGCTCGATCCGGCGTTGCGGTCGTCGCGGGCGACCGCGCGGTCGTCAGTGCCGAGGATCTTGGTGACGATGCGTCCGATGAGGCTCATGGGGCCAGCTCCTTCGGGTCGTGGGAGAGGGGAACGGTGCAGCTTCGATATCGATAACGGACGGCCCCGCGGTCCCGTTCCGTTCGCCCGCGCGGCCGATCCGTCAGCCGGCCCGCGTCCGGGCGAGGCTGCGCAGCACCGGCACCGCATAGGCGGCGAACAGGACCGCGAGGGCCACGGCGAAGCCCTGCGGCGGGTGCAGGTCCATGCCGCCGCCGATCACGGGCGGCCCGAGCATCAGCCCGGCATTGTAGAGCATCACGAAGGCGGCGTTGGCGCCCGCCAGATCCGGCCCCCGCAGGGTCGCGCCGAGATGGGCGAGCCCGACCGTGTAGAGCGTGCCGACGATGCCGCCCCAGGCGAAGAGCAGGGCGGCCAGCAGCGGCAGCGAGCCGGAGGCGGCGGGGATCAGGGCCGCACCGAGCGCACCGGCGAGGCTGCCGCCGAGCAGGACGAGGCGCCGGTCCACCCGGTCGGCGAGCAGGCCGACGGGGATCTGGAACACCACGTTGCCGAGCGCCACGGCGCTGACCAAGGCGGCGGCGACCTGTGCGTCGAGGCCGATGCGCAAGCCGTAGAGCGGCAGGATGGCGAAGGCGCCCGCCTCCACCGCTCCGTAGAGGGCGGCGGCCAGCACCGCCAGCGGCGCGAGGCGCAGATAGGCGACGATCCCGGCGCCCCGATCTTGCCCGAGGGAGGGCGAGAGGTTGCGGGCGAGAACGAGGGGCGTGAGCCCGAGGAAGAACAGGGCGGAGCCGGCCAGATACGGCGCGAGGCCCTGCGTGCCGATCAGCGTCAGCAGCGTCGGCCCGACGGCGAAGCCGATCGCCAGCACCGTGGCGTAGACGCCCATCACCAGCCCGCGCCGGCCGGGCGGGGCCGCATCGTTGATCCAGAACTCGGACAGGACGAACAGCACGCCCATCGTCGTCGAGAAGACGAAGCGTAAGGGGAACCACAGGACGAGGTGGGGAAACAGCCTGAAGGCGGTGAGGCACAGGCCGCCGAGCACGATCGCCAGGATCAGCAGGCGCACCACGCCGACGCGGGCGGCGAGCCGCGGCACGAACGGCACCGTGAGAATCGCCGCGAACCCGGCCAGCGCCGTGTTGAGGCCGATGACGACGCTCGACGCCCCCATCCGCTCCATCTCCAGCGACAGCAGCGGGATCGACAGGCCGAGCCCCGTGCCGACCACCGCCACGCAGGTGATCGCGGCGGCCATCGCGGACAGACGGTCGCGGGTGGAGACGGTGGACATGGCCTTCGTGCGGCGTGGGAGGGTCGAGGGGGCCTGCCTGAGCAGGCTTCGCCCTTCCCCCGCAACCCGCCCGGGTCAGGCGGCGTGCCGATCCGCACCCGCGCCGAAATGGCCGATGTAGCGGGCCGCGATGCCTGAGACCGGCAGCACCACGAGCACGTCGGTGGTCCCGAACTGGCGGTCCACCACCGCCCCGTCGCCGAAGGTCGCGCCGACCCTCAGATAGCCCTTCACCAGCGGCGGCAGCGCCATCAGCGCCGCCTTCGGATCGACGGCTTCCTTGGACAGCCGGTCCATCGCCACGTAGCGCTCCGGCAGGGCGCGGGCGCGCCACGCCTCGGGGGCGCGGGCATGGTGGTGGAGGAAGCTCAGAGGCAGGGCCAGACGGTCCGGATCGGTGCCTTCCAGGCTGGCGCAGCCGAGCATCGCGTCGATGCGGTGATGCAGGACGTAGGTCCAGATGCCGTGCCAAAGGAGCTCGACCGTGCGCTTGGTGCGGTAGGGCTTGAGCACGCAGGAGCGGCCGAGTTCGAGGAAGCGCTTGCCGGGATGGCGCTCCAGCAGCGGTGCGAGGTCGTACTCGCCGGCCGAGTAGAAGCCGAAATGCGATTCCGCCCGGTCCTGGCGCAGCAGCCGGTAGGTGCCGACCACCTTCGGCCGGGCCTTGCGGAACGGTTTGGCTTCCGTCGCGGCGTGGTCGATCACCAGGAGGTGGTCGCAGACCGTGTCGTAGGCGTCGATGTCCCGGCGCTTGAGCGCGGCGAGGCCGGAGGGCACCGCCGACATCTCCTCGTAGAACACGCCGAAGCGCAGGCGCTGGGCCCGGCGGATCTCCGACCTGGTGGTGGCGAGGCGCACTTCGAGCGAGCCGATCCGGCCGAGGCTGGGATCGAGCCCCGGCTCCGGCAGCACCCGCTTCGCCCGGGATTTCAGGAGGATCGGCGCGCCGCCGGCCAGGGCGAGGTCGCCGCCCTCGAAGGTCTGGCGGAAGCGTGCGAAGGGGGCCTGGACCTTGGTCTCCCAGCCGGCCTTCCACGCCGCCGTGGCCTCGCGCGGGGAAAAATTCGGCAGCATGGTCGACACGATCCCGTCGCGGCGGAGGCCGCGCGATGCGTCCTCTTGCGCGGCGACAACATCACGAAGGCCGCACGCTTTTATGACGGAAATCTTCCTGCTTTGACAGAGACTTGCGCGAAGCCGTGGCCAGGCTCCGCGCAAAGCTCCCCTGCTAGCCGGCGAATGAAAACCGGCTAACGATCGCAACGGCTTATCCGATGATCCTGCCGTCTCAGACGAACTGGTTCAGGCCGGGAATCGAGCCGACGATCGGGCCCATCACGTCCTCGCCGGCGGTCTCGCGGCCGTAGGCGAAGAGTTCCTGGCCGAGCGGCTGCATCTGGTTCATCGGCACGCCGGCCGAGATCAGCTTCTGACCGAGCGCCATCACGCCGCCGCCCATCATGCCGCCGAGCATGCCCGTCAGCCCGCCGCCTTCCCCGGCATCAGCCTCGGCGATCGCCGCCTCGGAGCCCGGAAGCGCGGCCAGCAACTGGCTCACCTCGGTCGCCGGCCCCTCCTTCTGCAGGAAGGCCAGGATGTGACCGATCGCGGTCTTGGCGGTCGCCGCGTCGAGGCCCGTGCGGTTGGTGACGCGGGTAATCAGCTCGTCCATGAAATGCTTCCTCTCTGGCAGGTTTTTCGTCTGTCCGACGCGGCGGCGGCGAAATCAAGGGCCGCCGCCGCCCGAGGCGCTGGATCGGGCGCACGGGGCGCCATACCCTGTCAGCCACAACGGTCACGGTTCGAGCGAGGAACGGCGGGATGGCGGCGAACGGGGAAACGATTCTGGTCGGCCGGAGCACGGGGCCGCAGCCGAAGCCCGAGGTGCTGGCGCTGCGGCTCGCCAACCGCCACGGCCTCGTGGCGGGCGCCACCGGCACCGGCAAGACCGTGACGCTGCAGGTGCTGGCGGAAGGGTTTTCCAACGCGGGCGTTCCGGTCTTCGCCGCCGACATCAAGGGCGATCTTTCCGGGTTGGCCGCCGCGGGCGAGGCGAAGCCGCATTTCGTCAAGCGGGCGGAAGAACTCGGAATCGCGTACGAGCCCGACCGCTTCCCCACGATGTTCTGGGACCTGTTCGGCGAGCAGGGCCACCCGATCCGCTGCACGGTGACCGAGATGGGCCCGCTGCTGCTCGCCCGTCTCCTCGATCTCAACGACACGCAGGAGGGCGTGCTCAACATCGCCTTCCGCGTGGCCGACGAGAACCAGTGGCCGCTGATCGACCTCAAGGACCTGCGCGCGCTCCTGACCTTCCTGTCGGAGAACGCCAAGGCGCTGTCGGCCACCTACGGCAACGTCTCGGCCGCCTCGATCGGCGCGATCCAGCGCGCGCTCCTCGTGCTGGAGAACCAGGGCGCGGACGCGTTTCTCGGCGAGCCGGCGCTCGACCTCCACGATTTCATGCGCACCGACCGGGAGGGCAGGGGTTACGTCAACATCCTGGCCGCTGACCGGCTGATGCAGCGGCCGCGCCTCTACGCCTCGTTCCTGCTCTGGATGCTCTCCGAGCTGTTCGAGCAGCTCCCCGAAGTGGGCGACCTCGACAAGCCGAAGCTCGTGTTCTTCTTCGACGAGGCGCACCTGCTGTTCGACGACGCGCCCAAGGCCCTCCTCGACGCGGTGGAGCAGGTGGTGCGCCTGATCCGCTCGAAGGGCGTCGGGGTCTACTTCGTGACGCAGAACCCGCTGGACGTGCCGGAGACCGTGCTCGGCCAGCTCGGCAACCGGGTGCAGCACGCCCTGCGCGCCTTCACCCCGCGTGACCAGCGCGCCGTACGCGCCGCCGCCGAGACGTTTCGCCGGAACCCCGGCTTCGACGTCGCATCGGCGATCACCGAACTCGCCGTCGGCGAGGCGCTGGTGAGTTTTCTGGAGGCCAAGGGCACGCCCTCCGTGGTCGAGCGGGCGCTGATCGCCCCGCCGCAGGGGCGGGTCGGGCCGCTGACGCCGGCGGAGCGCGCCGAACTCATCGCCAAAAGCCCGTTGCGCGGAAAATACGACGAGGCGGTCGACAACGAGAGCGCCTACGAGATGCTGGCCAAGCGCAAGCATCTGGATGCGGCCCCGGCGGAGGCGGCGGGCCGGAGCGAGGGCGAGCTCCCGGGCATGCTGGGCGGCTGGCTCGGCGGCATTTTTGGAGGCGGCGAAGAGGCGGCGCCCAAGGGCAACGGCAAGGGCAACGGCAAGGGCCGCACCCGCCGCCCGCCGCCGAGCCTCGCCGAGCAGGTCATCGGCAACGCCGCCCGCTCGATGGCGCGCAAGGTCGGCACGGAGGTGGGCGACGCGATCCTGCGCAACGTGCTCGGCGGGCTGACGAAGCGGTAGGATTTTGTCGTGAACCCTTCCAATCCATACGCGTGAAGCGTATCTGCGGACGATCGAAAGCGTCGAAATCGAGATCTCGTCCGTCGATCGTGACGTCATGCTCATTGCCGTCTCGACCCCGGTCGGCAGCTTCGAACGGATCGGGGACGTCGGCATCCGCGCCGGGATCCTCGTGGTCGAGAACGCGCACATCCAGGGACTGCGGCCCGGCGCCCTCGGCCGGCACGGGCTCAACACGGTCGCCCGGAAGATGATGGTGGAAGCCGATGTCCAAGGGCTTGTCGTTGAAGGAGGCACTCGCACGACGGGGCGCACACGCGGTCGCCGACAGCGCCCCTTCCGGTTCCCCCATCCGTCTTCGCCTGAAGATGACCGGTGAGATTGACCGGCCCATCGATCTGGCACGCCTGTTGAACGCGCACGGCCTGTCGCTGAAGCGGTCGCATGCCATCCTGAATCGGATTGCGGATGGTGAAGCCGTCGCAATCCGCCTTCGGAGTGAAACGCCGGAAGAGTTGGTCGTCCGGTTCCACTCGCTCGGTGTCGAAGCGAAGCCGTTGATGGTGCCCGATGTCGATACGAAGGCGATCCGCAGCCGCCTCAACCTGTCCCAGGCTGACTTCGCCGTCCGCTTCGGCTTCGAACTCGATACGGTCCAGAACTGGGATCAGGGACGACATGTGCCCGATCCGGCGACGCGGGTGCTGCTGGCGGTGATCGACCGCGATCCGGCTCTGGTCGATGCCGTCATGACCGAGGCCCGACCGTCCCCGGCCGGCCGGCAGCGCGGCCACGCGGATTGACACAACGGCCGTCACCGACTATCCGGCCGGCACCGCGCGGCTTCCTCGACGAAGTCCGCGCGTTTCGCGTTCGCGCAGCTCACGGCCAAGCCCGACCCCGCGCGGATGACCTGAACAAGAAGACGGCCCAGGCGCCGATGGCGCCGGAGGCCGGCAGAGAACACGAGAGACAACGATGTTCGCAGTCATCAAGACCGGCGGCAAGCAGTACCGCGTCGCCGCCAACGACGTCATCACCGTGGCCACCCTCGAGGGCGAGGCCGGCGCCTCCGTCACCTTCGGCGACGTGCTGCTGTTCGGTGACGGCGAGTCCACCCAGGTCGGCGCCCCGCTGCTGTCGGGCATCGGCGTCACCGGCGAGATCGTCCAGCACGGCCGCACGCGGAAGGTCATCGCCTTCAAGAAGCGCCGCCGCCAGAACTCGCGCCGCCGCCGGGGTCACCGCCAGGACTTCACGGTCGTGCGCATCACCGAGATCAGCGCCGGCGGCAAGTCCTCGAAGGCCGAGCCGCGCAAGGCCCGGAAGGCCGCCGAGTCCGCCCCGGCCGCCGCCGAGTAAGGCTGGCCGCAAGCCTCGAACGCAGATCTGAAAAGAATTCCGGAGCAATCCCATGGCACACAAAAAAGCAGGCGGCTCGTCCCGCAACGGCCGCGACTCCGCCGGCCGGCGCCTCGGCGTCAAGAAGTTCGGCTCCGAAGCCGTCATTCCGGGCAACATCATCGTGCGCCAGCGCGGCACGAAGTGGCACCCCGGCACCAATGTCGGCATGGGCAAGGACCACACCCTGTTCGCCCTGATCGAGGGCAAGGTGCAGTTCGAGACCCGGCGCGGCCGCGCGTTCGTAACCGTGGTCCCGCTGGCCCAGGCCGCGGAGTAACGGCGGACGGCTTGTCGCTGACGACGAAGCGAGCGTCCCGCCGGTGTCCTGCACCGAACCGGCGGACGGTCGCGCAAGGCTCCTCCAGGGAAGCCCGGCGGATCGGAACACGGGGGAGGATGGGGCACCATCCTCCCCCTTCGTCGTCCCGGACGGCGCCCGCGGCGCCGACATTCTGAGCGGACGCCATGTTCCCCGACCTCACCCGCGACGACGTCTTCCGCATCGAGACCCGGCGGCTCTGGCTGCGCTGGCCCACGGCCCGCGACGCCGAAGCCGTGTCGCGGCTCGCGGGCGATCCGGCGGTGGCGGAGTGGATGGCGCGCATTCCGACGCCGCTGCCCCTGCATCGGGCGGAGGAATTCGTCCTCCGTTCCCGGGCCCTCAACACCGCCGGGGAGGCCCTGGTGATGGCACTCTGCCGCCGGGCGAGCCCCGGTCATCTGATCGGCATCGTCTCGGTCGAGAACCGCTCGGCCGGCCCCACCCTCGGCTACTGGCTCGGGCAGCCGTACTGGGGCGCCGGGCTGATGACGGAGGCAACGTCAGCGCTGATCGACGCCTATTTCGCCTATGCGGGCGGCCAGGCCCTGGCCTCGTCCGCGATGGCCGGGAACGAGGGCTCGCGGCGCGTGCTGGAGAAGAGCGGGTTCCACCTGACCGGGGAGGCACCCCGCTTCTTCGAGGCGCGGGGGCGTGAGGTTCCCTGCCACCTCTTCCGCCTCGACCGGTCGGGATGGCTCGACCAACGCGGGAGCGCATCGGAGGCACGCTCGACATGAGGACACGCCTGCTCGCCGGCCTCGGCGCGAGTCTGACAGCGGTGGCGCTGGGTGCTTTGATCGTCGCGATCACCCGCGAGGTGTCGCCCGCGCCGATCGAACCCGTGGCGGCGCCCGCGCCCAAACCTTCGGGAGAAACCCGCCTCTACTGCGAGTTCTACAATTTCGCGGGCCGCACGCCGAAGGTCGGGTTCTACTTCGCCGGGCCTCCGGGGGGCGGAACCGAATACGGCCAGTTGTTCCAGCGGGAGGCGGACGGATCGCAGACCCTGTTCGACGAGCGGCCGACCTGGACCTACGACCGGACCGGCGAAGCGCCGACCCTGCGCTCGCCGGACGGAGCGATCCAGATCAACCTCTACGGCGACGGCGGCGCCAACGGGCGCCGGCCGGACAGTGGCGGTTGGTTCGAGGCGGGTCTGCGCAGCATCAAATACCTCAACCTCGACGGCCAGTGCCGTCGCACGGAGAGTTAAGAGAGGTGCAGGCAGCCCGACCGGTGGTCGGACTGCCTGCGTCCGGCGGACGACCGCCGCCGCGCGGGCGATGGGCGATGATCGGGATCATCGCCCATCGCGGTGACCGCCCAACCGTGTCCCGAACCTGAGAGAAGCACCGTGAAATTCCTCGACGAAGCCAAGGTCTACGTCCGCTCCGGCGACGGCGGTCCCGGCTGCGTCTCGTTCCGGCGGGAGAAGTTCATCGAGTTCGGCGGGCCCAACGGCGGCGACGGCGGCCGGGGCGGCGATGTCTGGATCGAGTGCGTGCAGGGCCTCAACACCCTGATCGACTACCGCTACCGCCAGCACTTCAAGGCGCGCAAGGGCGAGCATGGCATGGGCTCGAACTGCCACGGCGCCAAGGGCGACGACGCGGTGCTCGCCGTGCCCGCCGGCACGCAGGTCTTCGCCGAGGACGGCGAGACGATGATCGCCGACATGACCGAGGTCGGCCAGCGGGTGCGGCTCGCCAAGGGCGGCAACGGCGGCTTCGGCAACGCCTACTTCACCACCTCGACCAACCGCGCCCCGCGCCACGCCAATCCCGGCCAGGCGGGCCAGGAGATGTGGCTGTGGCTGCGCCTCAAGCTCATCGCCGATGCCGGCCTCGTCGGGCTGCCCAACGCCGGCAAGTCGACCTTCCTGGCGACCGTCACCGCCGCCAAGCCGAAGATCGCCGACTATCCCTTCACCACATTGCATCCGGGCCTCGGCGTGGTGCGCTCGGACGCCCGCGAGTTCGTGCTCGCCGACATTCCCGGCCTGATCGAGGGCGCGCACGAGGGCGTCGGCCTCGGCGACAAGTTCCTCGCCCATGTCGAGCGCTGCCGGGTGCTGCTCCACCTCGTGGAGGGCACCAGCGAGCACGCCGGCAAGGCCTACAAGCTGGTGCGGCGCGAACTCGAAGCCTATGGCGAGGATCTCGCGGCCAAGCCGGAGGTCGTGGCTTTGTCCAAGGCCGACGCGCTCGATCCCGAGACCCTCAAGCAGCAGCTCGCCCGGCTGAAGCGGGCGGCCGGCGGCAAGCCGCTCGTGCTCTCGGCGGCCTCGGGCCAGGGCGTGCAGGAGGCATTGCGCGCGATCCAGGCCCAGCTCGACGGGCAGGAGGCCTCGGACGAGGCGGCGCCGGCCGAGCCCTGGCACCCCTGAGCCGCTTCGGCCGGAGCGTCGTCACGCCTCTTGCCACACGCCGTCATCGCGAGCGGAGCGATCCAGGGGCGCGACATCTCCGGACAGGGCGCGGACTGGATTGCTTCGCCTCGCGATGACGGAGGAGGGACCGGAGCGATGAAGCGGATGCCGTATCGACCGGCATCGCCCCGAGCCCAACCAAACGAACGAACGAAAAAGGGCCGGCGAAAACGCCGGCCCTTTTTCATATCGCGACGGGAAGGCGCACGCGCGAAGCCGTGCGCCCAATCCCAAGAAATCAGTCGTTGATGGCTGCGACGACGCCGGCGCCGACGGTGCGGCCGCCCTCGCGGATGGCGAAGCGCAGCTTCTCCTCCATGGCCACCGGCACGATCAGCACCACGTCCATCGTCACGTTGTCGCCCGGCATCACCATCTCGGTGCCCTCCGGCAGCGTGCACACCCCGGTCACGTCCGTCGTGCGGAAGTAGAACTGCGGGCGGTAGTTGGTGAAGAACGGCGTGTGGCGTCCGCCCTCCTCCTTCGTCAGGATGTAGGCCTCGGCCTTGAACTTCGCGTGCGGCTTCACCGAACCCGGCTTGCACACCACCTGGCCGCGCTCCACGTCCTCGCGCTTGGTGCCGCGCAGAAGCACGCCGACGTTGTCGCCCGCCTGGCCCTGGTCGAGCAGCTTGCGGAACATCTCGACGCCGGTCACCGTCGTCTTCGTCGTCGGGCGGATGCCGACGATCTCGACTTCCTCGCCCACCTTGACGATGCCGCGCTCGACCCGGCCCGTCACCACCGTCCCGCGCCCCGAGATCGAGAACACGTCCTCGATCGGCATCAGGAACGGCATGTCGATCGGACGCTCCGGCTGCGGGATGTAGGCGTCCACCGTCGCCATCAGCGCCAGGACCGCCTCGCGGCCGATCTTCGGCTCCTTGTCCTCGAGCGCCATCAGGGCCGAGCCCTTGGTGATCGGGATGTCGTCGCCGGGGAAGTCGTACTTCGAGAGCAGTTCGCGCACCTCCAGCTCGACCAGCTCCAGAAGCTCCTCGTCGTCGACCATGTCGACCTTGTTGAGGAACACCACCAGCGCCGGCACGCCGACCTGACGCGCCAGCAGGATGTGCTCGCGCGTCTGCGGCATCGGGCCGTCGGCCGCCGACACCACAAGGATCGCGCCGTCCATCTGCGCGGCGCCGGTGATCATGTTCTTCACGTAGTCCGCGTGGCCAGGGCAGTCGACGTGCGCGTAGTGACGGTTCGTCGTCTCGTACTCGACGTGCGCCGTCGAGATCGTGATGCCGCGCGCCTTCTCCTCCGGCGCCTTGTCGATCTGGTCGTAGGCCGTGAACGTCGCCCCGCCCGACTCCGCCAGAACCTTCGTGATCGCCGCCGTCAGCGACGTCTTCCCGTGATCCACGTGTCCGATCGTGCCGATGTTGCAGTGCGGCTTCGAACGGGTGAACTTTTCCTTGGCCATCGTGCAATCCTACCGCGGGACCGGCCGTGAGCCGGGCGTAAGAGTGCCTCGCAAAACTCCCGGGTCTCGGGAGCCCTCTCTCTGGGCGCGACGGCGCAGCGGGAGTTTTGTGAGAGACACTAAAGGCGCGGTCCGCTTAGAGGCTTGCGCGGCGATGATCAAGCGGCAGGTTTGCCGGGAAGGAAGATTGCTCCGTGCGGCGGAGGTTCGACGTCAGGTGCAGCGCGCCTCCGGCCACCGTCGCGGTGCCGGATGGCTTCGGCTGAAGCCTCGCGATGACGGTGCGGGAAACCCTCTCCGTCATTGCGAGCGGAGCGAAGCAATCCAGTGCCGCCACGCCGTCTGATCACGCTCCGCGCGGGCCGACGCACGCCTCGAAACCAGCGCCTCAGGACGAAGCCTCGCCGACCGGTTCGTAGAGCCGCTGCGCCTCCGGGGCGCCGCCGCGGCGCTCGCCGAGATCGAGCACCCGCACCAGCATCGTGCCGTGCGGCGCGGCGACGGTGAGCACGTCGCCGCAATGGACCGCCTTGGCCGGCGCGTCGGCGCGGGTGCCGTTGACGCGGACATGGCCGTCGGTGACGAGCCGGGCCGCCATCGCGCGGGTCCGCGCGAAGCGCGCGAACCACAGCCACTTGTCGAGGCGCTGGCGCCCCGCGCTCATTCCGGTCCCGGAGGACGCGCCCTCAGCGCTTGCCCCCGTCGGATTCGAGCTTCGCCTTCAACGCGGCCAGCGCGGCGAAGGGCGAATCGGGATCGGGCTGGCGCTCGCGGCGCGGCGGGCGCGGCTCGGCGTTGGGGCGGCGGTTCTCGTCGCGGCGGTCGGGCCGGCTGCGCCCGCCGGGGTGGTCGCGGCGCGGGCCGCCCTCGCCTTCCCGGCGCCCGTCGCCCCTGCCCTCGGCACGGCCGCCCTCGGGCCGATCCTCGCGGGGACGGCGCGGACCATCGCCCCGCCGCTCGCCGTGACGGCCATCCTGCCTGCCGTCCTGACGCCCGTCCTGGCGTCCCTGGCCACGGCCGGGCCGCGGTCCGGTATGGCGCTGCGGACGATGCAGGTGCCAGACCTCGACGGTCTCGGGAGCCGCCGGTGCGGCCGGCTCGGCGCCGGCTTCGGCAGTCGCCGCTTCCGCGGCGGCTTCCTCCGCGGGAAGGGCCGAATCCGCGGCATCCACCGCCTCGACCTCACCGGCCGCCGCGGCTTCGCCCGCGGCGGCCGCGGTCTCGGCCGGCATCGGAGAGGCGGCCTCGCGGCCCGTCTCCGTCACGGCTTCGGGAGGCGCCAGCTCCTCGGCCACGTCCGCCGCTTCCGCGGGAGCCTCGGTCGGCTCCGCCGCCGCGGGTTCGGCCTCGGAGGCAGAAGCCTCCGCCGACGCCTCGGCGCTCTCGTCGAGCGTGACCTCGGCGGTGGCCGGCTCCGCGGCCTCGGCAGCCGTGTCCTGCGACGGTTGCGCGGTCACCGTTTCCTGCGGCGCGGCCTCGGCGGGCCGTGCGGCGGGCACGGTCGGCGCGGCGGCCACCAGCGGCACGGTGATGGCCGGGCCGGGGCGTACCTGCGCGACGTAGCCGAGCGACTTCAGGATCGAGGCGAAATCCTCGCCCGAACAGCCGACCAGCGAGGTCATGTTGACGGTGGCGACGAAGCCGTCGCCGTCGGCGGTGCCGGCCGGGGGCTCGCCCGGGGTGGTGCCGGGGCGGTAGGCGATGGCCGGGCGGATCAGGTCGGCGAGCCGCTCCAGGATGTCGACGCGCACCGCCCGCTCGCCGCAGACCCGGAAGCCGGCGGCGCGGTAGAGACCCTTGGCGATGGCCGGATCGACCTTGATCGAGGTGCGCCCCGAGCCGGCCAGATGCGCGATCTCGTCGAGGCCGGGCTGGTCGAGGCCGCCGCTCTTGAGCGCCCAGAGCTGGGCGGCGAGCGTGCGCGGGGCCGGCTTCAGGAGCGCCGGCAGGAAGATGTGGTAGGCGCCGAAGCGCACGCCGTGGCGGCGCAGGTTGGCGCGCCCGTCCTGATCCAGGCTGCGCATCTCGTGGGCGACCTTCGCCCGCTCCAGCACGCCCAGGGCCTCGACCACCTGATAGCCGATGCCGCGGGCGAGCCCGGTGAGGTCGGCCGCCGACTCGATCTCCATCAGCGGTCCCAGCAGGCGCACGACGTGGGCGCGCAGCCACGCGGAGAGCCGCGCCTCGACCTTCTCGCGGGACGCGCCGCCCAGGCTGTCGTCGGCGACGAGGCGCAGCCCCGGCTCGAACAGCTTGTCGCCGGAGGTCAGCTTGGCGACCGGCTCTCCGGTCCAGCGGACGATGCCGTCATGCGAGAGCACCAGCGCGGCGTCGGCCGCCGAGGCGAAGCGGTCGGCCCGCGCCTCGATCTCGCCGGCCAGCGCCTTCTCGGCGGCGGAGCGCAGCGTCTTGGCTTCCTGGCCCTCGGCCTGGGGGTCGGGCACGAATTGGAAGCCGTGAAGACGGCCCACATGTTGACCCTCGACGGTGACGTCACCGCCGGAGGTGATTTCGGCTTCCAGCATCGTCTTCTCTCTCAAGCGCCGCATCAGGACGCTGGTGCGCCTGTCGACGAAGCGGCTCGCGAGGCGCTCGTGCAGGGCGTCGGACAGTCTGTCCTCTACCCGACGCGTCTCGCCCTGCCAATGCAGAGGATCGAGCAACCAGTCGGGCCTGTTCGCCACGAAGGTCCAGGTTCTGCCTTGCGCGATGCGCTGGGACAGGGCGTCGATGTCGCCGTCGGTGCGATCGATCATCGCCACGTGGCGGGCGAACCAGTCGTTGGGGATGCGCCCCGCCATGCCGCGCATCAGGAAGCGGTAGAGCTGCGCCACGAGGTCGGCGTGAGTCTGGGGATGGACCTTGCGGTAGTCCGGCACGCCGCAGGTGTCCCACAGGCGCCGCACCGCGGACCGGCTCCGCGCCATGTCTGCGATGTCCTCCTCGCGCATCAGGATTTCCAGCGCCTGCTGGTCCTCCCCCATGGGCGCGCGGGTCAGGCCCTGTTCGTGCGGGTGCGCGTCGAGGCTCGCCCGAAGCGTTTCGAGCGAGGCGAAGTCGAGGTCCGGGTTGCGCCATTGCAGCATGCGCACCGGATCGAAGTCGTGGTTCTCCAGCGCCTCGACCATCTCCGGCTCGAAGGGCGGGCAGCGGCCGGTGGAGCCGAAGGTGCCGTCCGAGGTGTGGCGTCCGGCGCGGCCCGCGATCTGGCCCATCTCGGCCGGGGTCAGCTTGCGGAAACGGGTGCCGTCGTATTTCCAGTTGGCGGCGAAGGCCACGTGGTCGACGTCGAGGTTGAGCCCCATGCCGACCGCGTCGGTGGCGACGAGGTAATCGACCTCGCCGGACTGATAGAGCTCGACCTGGGCGTTGCGGGTGCGCGGCGAGAGCGCGCCGAGCACCACGGCCGCGCCGCCGCGCTGGCGCCGGATCAGCTCGGCGATGGCGTAGACCTCCTCGGCCGAGAAGGCGACGATCGCCGTGCGGTGCGGCAGCCGCGAGATCTTCTTCTCGCCCGCGAAGGTGAGTTGCGAGAGGCGGGGGCGGGTCGTGGTCTGCACGCCGGGGATCAGCGCCTGGACCGGCGGCAGCATGGTCGAGGAGCCGATCAGCAGCGTCTCCTCGCGCCCGCGCCGGTAGAGCAGGCGGTCGGTGAAGACGTGGCCGCGATCCATGTCGGCGGCGAGCTGGATCTCGTCGATCGCGACGTATGCGACTTCGAGGTCGCGCGGCATCGCCTCGATGGTGCAGATCCAGTAGCGCGGCCGGTCCGGCTTGATCTTCTCCTCGCCGGTGACGAGGGCGACGTTCTCCGCCCCGACCTTGGCGACGACGCGCAGGTAGACCTCGCGGGCCAGGAGCCGAAGGGGCAGGCCGATCATGCCGGTCGGATGCTGGAGCATCCGCTCGATCGCCATGTGGGTCTTGCCCGTGTTGGTCGGGCCGAGCACCGCCGTGACCCCGCGCGCGCGGGCCTCGCGGTGAAGGGTGCGGAGCGTCATGCGAGGGGCGGCGATCCCTGCGGCACCAAGGGCCGTCGGAGGAGCGGAGGACAGCCGGGCCGGCAAGCCCTGCGACGGAGAACGGCCGCTAGCGGGACGGGGCGATTCGCGGCGACCTGCCCTCATATGGGGCGCTCGCGCCCGGCACGCCAGCCGGGGCGCCGAGGCCGGGATCGACGTAGATGTCGATCCGCGGCTGCGGTGGCTGCGGCGTCAGGTCGGTGCAGAGCGTGTCGGGCATCACCGTCACCGGGCCGCGGCGCGGCGGGCGGCGCTCGATCACCTGCGCGGAGGAGAAGGCGTCGGGGCCGCAATCCGGCCCGGCTTCCAGGGGGCCGCCGGCGCGGGCCGTACCCGCGAGGAGCGGCAGGGCCAGGCAGGCGATCCGGAGATTTTTCCGTCTGATCGATACGGCTGGCGAACAGGTTTCGGATGATGCGCGTGTCTCATCCGGCTCGCGTCGCGCACTGGATTGCTTCGGCTCCCCCTCGCAATGACGAAGAGGATCGCTCACACCGTCATTGCGAGCCGTCAGGCGAAGCAATCCAGCAACGCGACGCGAGCCGGACGAGGGTTCTGAGCGATCCGACACCATTCGCCAGCAGTATCGTCCGATCGAGGCAATGGTGGCGCGGGACATGGCAATCTTCCTGACCGCCTCGGACCCCGTTCGATTTCGCGTATCCAACCCGAATCCCTCATCCTGAGGTGCTGCGAAGCGGCCTCGAAGGATCTTCCAAGTCCCGCGCGCTCCCTGGAACACCCTTCGAGGCCGCCGCCGCGCGTCGACACCTCAGGATGAGGGCGAGCGCGGGATTGCCGGGCCGAACGGGTTCCGGGGAACAGCTAGCGCGGGGACAGGCGCGCCTCGGCGACGGTCGCGGCGGCGGGCTGCGCCTCGCCGCCGGTGGCGGTCGCCGTGCCGGTCCGCGTCCAGCGCGTCGCCTCGATGATGTTGGTGCCGAGCGTGGTGCGCACCGAGATCCGCATCGGCACCAGCACCCGCGCGCCCTCCACGGGGGCGAGCCAGACCGACATGTCGCGGTTCTCCTCCATGAACTTCACCCCCGGCCGGTCGGGCCGGTGGCCGGCGATGGCGACGTAGCGGGCGTTGCAGACCAGCACCGGGCCGCTGTAGCCGGGCTTCTCCACCTGCCGGGTCTCGCCGTAGCTGAGCACCACGTTGAAGCGGGTGGCGCCGTCGAAGACGGGAAGCGTGCGGTTGCAGTTCTCCGGATCGGTGAGGTCCGCGCGGGCGCGGGCCGGCATCATCAGGGCGCTCGCCGGATCGATCACGCCGCGCTTGGCGGCGGCCGTGACCGGCACCCGGTCGCCGGTGTCGAGCAGCGGCGGGGTGATCTCGGCCTGGGTGACGTTGCCGTTCGCGAGCGCCATGCGCACGGCGATGCCGGAACTGCTGGTGCGGGTGGCGATGGCGAAGGCGCTCGGCAGCGGCGCGGCGGCGATGCTGCCCGAGGAGCGGGCCGAGCCCTGGCCGCCGGTGACCGCGCCGACGAGGCCGGTCAGCACCGCCGAGACGTCCATGCGGTAGCGCGCGCCGTCGAAGGCGCCGGTGAGCTGGGCGTTGCCGATCGGGATGCCGGCGAGGTTGACGCTGTAATCGACCGCCACGCCCGCGGGCGCCGCCTTGGCCCTGTGGGCCCGGGGCGCGGCCTGGACGCCGGCCGGGAGCGCGATCGCCCCGGCGATGAGGAGGAAGCGGGCGCGAAGGAGGGGCTTGGCGCGCATGGTCGGGACTCTGGTCGGCTCCACGCTCCGGCCCGCCTCGGGACGAGGCCTGCCGGACGCGCGAGCTTATCGCGACCCATGGTTAACAGACCGTTCGGCGGGCGCCAGGGTCTCCCGCCGGTGCCGTCCCGTCAGCTCTCCGGCGTCCAGGCCTGTCCGTGATAGACGAAGCGCCTCCCCTCGCCGGCGAGCGCGGCGAGGCCGCTGAAGGCGGGGTCCTTCACGGTGATGACGCTGGTGGGGATGGTCCGCATCTGCGCCGCGAAGGGCGCCTTGCGCTCGAAGGCCTCGCGGAACGCGCCCTCCCGCAGCAGCGGGACGATCCGCGGGGCGATGCCGCCGCCGATATAGACGCCGCCGGTGGCGAGGAAGGTCAGCGCCAGATCCCCGCAGACGCGGCCCAGAAGCTTGCCGAACAGGGCGAGCGCGGCCCGCGCGTGCGGGTCCTCGCCCGACAGGCCGGCCTCGGTGATCTCGGCCGGGTCGTGCAGGGTGCCGTCGCCGCCCGCCCGCACCGCGCGGACCGCCGCGTGCAGCCGCGCCAGCCCCGAGCCGGAGAGCAGCGTCTCCACGGTCACGCGGCCCCCGACGCGCTCGACCGCCGGCCAGATCTCGGCCTCCTCCGCGTCGGTCGGGCCGAGATCGGTGTGGCCGGCCTCGGTCGAGACGACGGCGAGGCGGTCCTCGTAGGGGATCAGGGCGGCGGCGCCGAAGCCGGTGCCGGGCCCGAGCACGAGGCGGGGCCCGCGCGTGTCGCTCGTCTCCGGGCCGATCGGGGTGAGGTCGTCGGGTTCGATGCCGGCGGCGCCCGCCGCGACCGGCACGTAATCGTTGACCAGGGCGACCCGTGCGAGCCCGAAATCCCGCCCGATCGCGGCCGCGTCCACCCGCCAGTCGGCGTTGGTGAGTTGCACGGCCGGCGCATCGACCCGGCCGGCGATCGCCAGGATCGCCGAGCGCGGCGCGGGCGCATCGCACGCACCGAGCGAAGCGCGGATCGCAGCGCTCGGGTCGGAATGGCCAGCCGTCGCTTCGCGGGAGAGGATCCGGGGCGCCGCGCCCTTCGTCTCGATCAGGCCGAAGCGGGCATTCGTTCCGCCGACATCGCCGATCAGCACCGGGAATTCGAACATCCGCCTCTCGCTTCTCGCAAGCCTTTGCCGCGATCTTAACAGAGGGCCCGGCCGTCGCTCGGCAAGCGCCGGACGACCTTTCAGGCGGCGGGCAGCGCCCCGGGGTCGATCGGTGCGCCGTCGGCCCAGGCCGCGATCAGGGCGCGCACCTCGGCCGGGCCGGCGAGGCGGCGGGCTGCCACGGTATCCCCGTCGCCGATGCGCACGCTGATCCCGCCATCCTCGTTGACGGAGGCGAAGGCGATCTCGTCGGTGCGGTCGTCGCCCAGGAAGATCGCCCGGCGGCCGGCATAGGGGCCGGTCTCCAGGAAGGCGCGGATGGCGTGGCCCTTGGTGGCGCTCGCCGGCACGATCTCGCCGACCGCCTTGCCGAGCTGGAGCCGGTAGGCGGCCCCGAGATCGGCCGCCACCGCCTTGACGATGTCTTCGGCCGCCCGCGCGTCGCCCGGCGCGGCGAGCCGCCAGTGCACCGCGACCGAGGCCCCCTTGTCCTCGATCAGCACGGCCTCGTAGCGCGCCGTCTCCGCGTGGAGCCGCTCGACGCCGGCGCGCAGGTCCGGGTGATCCTCCGGCCGGCCGCCGCTGAGCCGGCCGTCGACCCGGCGCTCGACCCCGTGCAGGCCGGCCACGTCGAAGCGGGCGGGCCCGAGGAACGCGTCGATCACCGCGACCGGCCGTCCCGTCACCACGGCGAGCGCCCCGCCGAGCCGCTCGCGCAGGCGTTCCAGGGCGGGCACGAGACCGGGATCGACCTGCACCGCGTCGGGACGCGGGGCGATCTCGACCAGGGTGCCGTCGAAATCGAGGAACAGGGCGTAATTCGCTTGGTCGCCCGCATCTTGGCCTGCGCTTGCGCTCATGGCGTCCTCCTCCCGAATGGCCCGACACGAACGCTCGACATCGCCGGGCGTTCGAATCGGGGCGTCCCCGCCGCCGAGCCGGCGGGAACGCCCCGGCTAGCATGGGCCGCCCGCGCGACAAACCGGCGACGATGGCGCCGGGGGCGGGTTGTGATGCCCGGGCCCGTCTCGCTACACCGGCGGCGGACGACGAGGCGAGGAGCCGGGCATGCAGGTCGAGGTCGATACGGATCCGCGGGAGGTCGGGCTGTGCCCGAAGCGCCTGGAGCGGGTCGATGCCTGGATGCGCGGCTACGTCGAGACCGGGCGCCTCGCCGGCCTCTCGGTCGGCGTGATCCGCGGCGGCCGGACCGCGTTCTTCCGCGCCCACGGCCATGCCGACCTCGCGCGGGAGAAGCCGTTTGCCGCCGACACCATCACCCGCATCTACTCGATGACGAAGCCGCTGACCTCGCTCGCGGTGCTGATGCTCTACGAGGAGGGCCGCTTCCAGCTCGACGATCCCGTCGCCCGCTTCCTGCCCGAGTTCGCCGAGATGCGGGTGATGACCGGCGGCAACCGGGCGAGGCTCGAGACCGAGCCGGCGCTCCGCCCCATCACGATCCGCGACCTCCTCACCCACACGAGCGGCCTGACCTACGGCTTCATGGAGGCGACGCTGGTCGACGCGCTCTATCGCCAGCACGAGATCGACTTCCAGACCTCGACCCTGCCGCTCGGCGATCTGGTGGCAAGGCTCGCGCAGCAGCCGCTGCTGGCCCAGCCGGGCGCCGAGTGGAACTACTCGGTGGCCACCGACGTGCTCGGCCATTTCGTGGCGGTGGTCTCAGGCGTCGACTTCGCCGAGTTCATGCGCGCGCGCATCCTGCGCCCGCTCGGCATGACCGACACCGACTTCTTCGTGCCGGAGGAGAAGCGGGCGCGCCTTGCCGCCAACTACGCCTTCGACCGCGCGGGGAAACTGCGCCTCTACGACGACGGCGTCGGCAGCCGGTTCCTGACGCCGCCGCCCCTGGCCTCGGGCGGGGGCGGGCTCGTCTCCACGGCGGCCGACTACCTGCGCTTCTGCCGGCTGATCCTCAACCTCGGCGAATGCGACGGCGTGCGGCTTCTCGGCCGCAAGACCGTCGAGCTGATGCTGACGAACCACCTGCCCGGCGACCTCGCCGCGATGGGCCAGCCGCGCTTCGCCGAGTCCTCCTATGCCGGCATCGGCTTCGGGCTCGGCCTGTCGGTGATGCTCGATCCGGCCCGGGCCCAGATCCTCGGCACCCCGGGCGAGGTGTCCTGGGGCGGGGTGGCGAGCACCTCGTTCTGGATCGATCCCGACGAGGACATGGCGGTGCTGCTGCTCACGCAGCTCGTCCCGTCCTCGGCGCTGCCCCTGCGCCGCGAGTTGCGGGTGCTGACCTACGCCGCGCTGGAAGCCTGAAGGCCGGCCCCGGCCGGTCCTCTCGCGTCCGCCGCGAATGACAGCACACGGGCTCGCGCCGGCTGTCGGATGCGGCTTCGATGCGATGGCTTCATCCGGCAACGCGACGCGGGACGGCTTCACGCCACCTTCCACCCGTCTCAAGAAAAGCATGGGCGCTGTCTCAAAAAATTTTAGCCCCGCGTTGAGCGGTTGATGCAGCGCAAACCACTCATTTCGATCGAAATTTTTTGTCGAGCCACGAGACAGCTTGATTGAACTTTAGTGCCGGCCCTGATTGGATCAAGCCTTAGAACAAAACCAAGTTGGGCAGGAAAACATGGCGAATGCCGAGCCTTGGAACGCCACGCGCGCCGCCGGGATCGTCGCCGAGCTGCAGTCTCTGGAAGGTGCGACTCTCCCTATACTGCATGCTCTGCAGGAGACGTTCGGCTATATCGACGCGGAAGCGGTGCCGATGATCGCCGAGGCGCTGAATCTGTCCCGGGCCGAGGTGCACGGCTGCCTGACGTTCTACCACGACTTCCGGCGCGAGCCGCCGACCGGCCGTCACCACGTCAAGCTGTGCCGCGCCGAGGCCTGCCAGGCGATGGGCTCCGACCGCCTCCACGGCGAGATCCTGTCGCGGATGGGCTGCGGCTGGCACGGCACCAGCGCCGACGGCGTCACCGTCGAGCCGGTCTACTGCCTCGGCCTGTGCGCCAACGGCCCGGCCGCCCTGGTCGATGACGAGCCGCTCGCCCGCCTCTCCGCCGAATCCCTCGACGCCGCCCTCAAGGAGGTCCGCGCGTGAGCATCACCATCACCGTCCCGCAGGATGCCGTCGCCCTGGGCCTCGGCGCCAACCGCGTCGCCCGCGCGATCTTTTCCGGCGCCGAGCGGCGTGGCCTCGACGTGCGCATCGTCCGCACCGGCACCCGCGGCCTGCTCTGGCTGGAGCCGATGGTCGAGGTCGCGACCCCCGAGGGCCGCATCGCCTACGGCCCGGTGACCCCGGCCGACGTCGAGAGCCTGCTCGACGCGAACCTTGTCGAGGGCGGCGAGCACGCGCTCCGCCTCGGCGATCCCGAAAAGATCCCGTTCCTGGCGCGTCAGCATCGCCTGACCTTCCACCGCTGCGGCGTGGTCGATCCGGTCTCGGTCGAGGATTACCGGGCCCATGGCGGCTATCGCGGCCTGGAAGCGGCGCTGAAGCTCGATGCCGAGGGCGTGGTCGCCCAGGTGCGCGATTCGGGTCTGCGCGGGCGCGGCGGCGCCGGCTTCCCGGCGGGCATCAAGTGGAACACGGTGATGCTGGCCCGATCGGATCAGAAATACGTGGTCTGCAACGCGGACGAGGGCGATTCCGGCACTTTCGCCGACCGGATCATGATGGAGGGCGATCCCTTCAACCTGATCGAGGGCATGACCATCGCCGCGGTCGCGACGGGGGCCACCCGCGGCTACATCTACTGCCGCTCCGAGTACCCGCAGTCGTTCCGGACGCTCCGCGACGCGATCGCCAACGGCGTCAAGGCGGGCGTGCTCGGCGACGACATTCTGGGCTCCGGCAAGAGCTTCCATCTCGAAGTGCGGCTGGGCGCCGGCGCCTACATCTGCGGCGAGGAGACCTCGCTGCTGGAGAGCCTGGAGGGCAAGCGCGGCATCGTCCGGGCCAAGCCGCCGATCCCGGCGCTGAAGGGCTTCCTCGGCAAGCCGACGCTGGTCAACAACGTGATGACCTTCACGGCGGTGCCGTGGATCATGGAGCACGGCGCCCGATCTTACGCCGATTACGGCATGGGCCGCTCGCTCGGCACCCTGCCGATCCAGCTCGCCGGCAATATCAAGCACGGCGGCCTGATCGAGTACGCCTTCGGCATCACCATCCGGCAGGTGATCGAGGAGTTCGGCGGCGGCACGGCCTCGGGCCGGCCGGTGCGCGCGGTGCAGGTCGGCGGCCCGCTCGGCGCGTACTTCCCCGACGCGCTGCTCGACACGCCCCTCGATTACGAGGCGATGGCGGCCAGGAAGGGTCTCGTCGGCCACGGCGGCATCGTGGTGTTCGACGACACCGTGGACATGGCGCGTCAGGCGCGCTTCGCCTTCGAGTTCTGCGCCGCCGAGTCCTGCGGCAAGTGCACCCCCTGCCGCATCGGCGCCACCCGGGGCGTCGAGACCATGGACAAGGTCATCTCCGGCATCCGCCCGGAGGCCAATCTCGAGCTCGTCGAGGATCTCTGCGAGATCATGACCGACGGCTCGCTCTGCGCCATGGGCGGCCTGACGCCGATGCCCGTGATGAGCGCGATCACCCATTTCCCGGAAGACTTTTCCCGCACGGGCACGCTGCCCGCCGCAGCGGAATGAGGAGGCAGCCGATGACCCTCATCAAGGAAATCGACTACGGCACCCCGATCCGGCTCGACGAGCAGACGGTGACGCTGACCATCGACGGCGAGAGCGTGACGGTGCCTGCCGGCACCTCGGTCATGGCCGCCGCGATGCACATGGGCACCAAGATCCCGAAGCTCTGCGCCACCGACTCGCTGGAGCCGTTCGGCTCCTGCCGCATGTGCCTCGTGGAGATCGAGGGCCGGCGCGGCACGCCGGCCTCCTGCACCACGCCGGCCGAGAACGGCATGGTCGTGCACACGCAGTCGGACAAGCTGCACCGCCTGCGCAAGGGCGTGATGGAACTCTACATCTCCGACCACCCGCTCGATTGCCTGACCTGCGCCGCCAACGGCGATTGCGAGTTGCAGGACACGGCCGGTCAGGTGGGCCTGCGCGACGTGCGCTACGGCTATGACGGCGACAACCACGTCAAGCCGTCCTCCGACCGCTACCTGCCCAAGGACGAGTCGAATCCCTACTTCACCTACGACCCGTCGAAGTGCATCGTCTGCAACCGCTGCGTGCGCGCCTGCGAGGAGACGCAGGGCACCTTCGCGCTGACGATTCAAGGCCGCGGCTTCGACAGCCGCGTGGCGGCCGGCCCGACCGACTTCATGCAGTCCGAATGCGTGTCCTGCGGCGCCTGCGTCCAGGCCTGCCCGACCGCGACGCTCCAGGAAAAGACCGTCCATCAGTACGGCCAGCCCGAGCATTCCGAGGTGACGACCTGCGCCTATTGCGGCGTCGGCTGCGCCTTCAAGGCCGAGATGCAGGGTGACCGGGTCATCCGCATGGTGCCCTACAAGGGCGGCAAGGCCAACGAGGGCCATTCCTGCGTCAAGGGCCGCTTCGCCTACGGCTACGCCACCCACAAGGACCGCATCACCAAGCCGATGATCCGCGAGACGATCACGGACCCGTGGCGCGAGGTTTCCTGGGAGGAGGCGATCGACCACGCCGCTTCCGAGTTCAAGCGCATCCAGGCCAAGTACGGAAAGGATTCGGTCGGCGGCATCACCTCGTCCCGCTGCACCAACGAGGAGGCCTACCTCGTCCAGAAGCTCGTGCGCGCCGCCTTCGGCAACAACAACGTCGACACCTGCGCCCGCGTCTGCCACTCGCCGACCGGCTACGGCCTGATGTCGACGCTCGGCACCTCGGCCGGCACGCAGGACTTCAAGTCGGTCGAGGACTCCGACGTGATCCTCGTCATCGGCGCCAACCCGACCGACGGCCACCCGGTCTTCGGCTCGCGGATGAAGAAGCGCCTCCGGGAAGGCGCAAGGCTGATCGTCGCGGATCCGAGAAAAATCGATCTGGTGAAGTCGCCCCACATCCGGGCCGACCATCACCTGCCGCTCAAGCCCGGCTCCAACGTCGCCTTCATCAACGCCTTCGCCCACGTCATCGTCACCGAGGGGCTGATCGCCGAGGACTACGTGCGCGAGCGCTGCGACCTCGCCGAGTTCGAGTCCTGGGCCCGGTTCATCGCCGAGGAGCGCAACGCGCCGGAAGCGGCGCAGGCGATCACCGGCGTCGATCCGCAGGAGATCCGCAAGGCGGCCCGCCTCTACGCCACGGGCGGCAACGCGGCGATCTACTACGGGCTCGGCGTGACCGAGCACAGCCAGGGCTCGACCATGGTCATGGGCATGGCCAACATCGCCATGGCCACCGGCAACATCGGCAAGGTGGGCGCGGGCGTGAACCCGCTGCGCGGCCAGAACAACGTGCAGGGCTCCTGCGACATGGGCTCGTTCCCGCACGAGCTCACCGGCTACCGCCACGTCTCGGACGACGCCACCCGCGAGAGCTTCGAGGCGATCTGGGGGGCCAAGCTCGACAACGCCCCGGGCCTGCGCATCACCAACATGCTGGACGAGGCCGTCGGCGGCTCGTTCAAGGGCATGTACATCCAGGGCGAGGACATCGCGCAGTCCGACCCCGACACCCATCACGTCACCTCCGGCCTCAAGGCCATGGAGTGCATCGTGATCCAGGACATCTTCCTGAACGAGACGGCCAAGTACGCCCACGTCTTCCTGCCGGGCGCCTCGTTCCTGGAGAAGGACGGCACCTTCACCAACGCCGAGCGGCGCATCAGCCGCGTGCGCAAGGTGATGGCCCCGCTCGGCGGCTACGGCGACTGGGAGGGCACCATCCTGCTCGCTCGTGCGCTCGGCTACGAGATGAACTACGACCACCCCTCCGAGATCATGGACGAGATCGCCCGGCTCACCCCGAGCTTCGCCGGCGTGTCCTACCGGAAGCTGGAGGAACTCGGCTCGATCCAGTGGCCGTGCAACGAGAAGGCGCCGCTCGGCACCCCGATGATGCACGTCGACCGGTTCGTGCGCGGCAAGGGCCGCTTCATGATCACGGAATACGTGGCGACCGACGAGCGGACCGGGGCCAAGTTCCCGCTGATCCTCACCACCGGCCGCATCCTCTCGCAGTACAATGTCGGCGCGCAGACCCGGCGCACCGAGAACTCCCGCTGGCACGAGGAGGACGTGCTGGAGATCCACCCCTTCGACGCGGAAGTCCGCGGCATCGTCGACGGCGACCTCGTGTCGCTGGAGAGCCGCTCGGGCGACATCGCGCTGAAGGCCAAGGTCACCGAGCGGATGCAGCCGGGGATCGTCTACACGACCTTCCACCACGCCAAGACCGGCGCCAACGTCATCACCACCGACTATTCGGACTGGGCCACCAACTGCCCCGAATACAAGGTGACGGCGGTGCAGGTGCGGCGCACGAACCGGCCCTCCGACTGGCAGGCGAAGTTCTACGAGGAGGACTTTTCGCTGACCCGCATCGCGGAAGCCGCGGAGTAGTTCTGCGGGAGTTCGGGAGCCGTGCATCGTCTCGCTCCCGGGCTTCCGATCCCGTCCCTCATCCTGAGGTGCCGGAGCGAAGCGGAGGCCTCGAAGGAGGGCTCCAGACCACGCGCGATCCTTGGAGCCCTCCTTCGAGGCCGCTGCGCGGCACCTCAGGATGAGGGCGTGGGTTGGAACGCGCCCCACCAGACGAAGCCGAGTCATCAGCCGATGAGCGCGACGAATCCGAACGACAAGCTGGTGCGGATGGCCAACCAGATCGCCCTGTTCTTCCGGTCCTATCCGGAAGAGGAGGCGGTGGCCGGCATCCACAAGCACATCGTGGCGTTCTGGACGCCGAAGATGCGCCGCGACCTCGAAGGCTACGCCGACGAGGCCGGCGCGCGGCTCGACGCGCTGGTGCGCCGGGCGCTGGAGAGCGAGCCGGCCGCCGAGAGCCCGGTGCGGCCCGCCACCCGCAACCCGCAGCTCGTGGGCGAGGGCGCCAGCGACGCCGGCTGAGGACCGGCCTCCTCGGCGGCCTCTCGTTCGGCGGCATCGGGAGGCCGCCGCTCGCCCGCTCCGCCAAAGGGCCGATGCGGCGAAAGGTCTCGCGGCATCTGTCACGGGAAAGGTCCCCCGGTCGATTTGGCGGGATAGGTTTTCGCGCATCGCGAACTTAACACCCCGGCAGTCGGACGGCCCGATCGGACAGGGTCGCCGCATGGGAAAACCTTCATGAGCCAGAGTGCCGCGCCGGCCGCCGCTTTCGATTCGTCCCCGCCCGGATTCCTCTCCCGGGAACGAACCGTCGCCAAGCCGGGCTTCAACCGCTGGCTGGTGCCGCCGGCCGCCCTCGCCATCCATCTGTGCATCGGCATGGCCTACGGCCTGTCGGTGTTCTGGCTGCCGCTGTCGCGGGCGCTCAGCGTCGGGGCGCCGGCGCCGGCCGCCTGCCCGGACATGAGCCTCGTCACGGCGCTGGTCACCACGACCTGCGACTGGCGGGTGAGCGATCTCGTCATCGTGTTCTCCATCGGCATCGTGATGCTCGGCATCTCGGCCGCCCTGTTCGGCGGCTGGCTGGAGCGGGCCGGGCCGCGCAAGGCGGGCCTTGCCGCCGCGCTCTGCTGGAGCGGCGGCTTCCTGATCGGGGCGCTCGGCGTCTATCTGCACCAGCTCTGGCTGATCTGGCTCGGCATGGGCCTGATCGGCGGCATCGGGCTCGGGCTCGGCTACATCTCCCCGGTCTCGACGCTGATCAAGTGGTTCCCCGACCGGCGCGGCATGGCCACCGGCATGGCGATCATGGGCTTCGGCGGCGGCGCGATGATCGGCTCGCCCCTGGCCGACACCCTGATCAAGACCTTCCGCACGCCCGACTCGGCCGGGGTGTGGCAGGCGCTGGCGGTGATGGGCGTCGGCTATCTCGTGTTCATGGTCAGCGGCGCCCTCGGCTACCGCGTGCCGCCGGCCGGATGGCAGCCGGAGGGCTGGACCGCGCCGGCCCGCCGCAACGCGATGATCGCGGCCGGCCACGTCCATCTCGACCGGGCCCACAAGACCCCGCAATTCTGGCTGCTGTGGCTGGTGCTGTGCCTCAACGTCTCGGCCGGGATCGGCGTGCTGGCGCTCGCCTCGCCGATGCTGCAGGAGATCTTCGGCGGCCAGTTGATCGGCCGCCCGGGCCTCGGCCTGGCGCAGCTCGACGCCGCGGAGAAGGGTCAGGTGGCGGCGATCGCGGCCGGCTTCGTCGGATTGCTGTCGCTGTTCAATATCCTCGGGCGCTTCTTCTGGGCCTCGATGTCCGACCGGATCGGGCGCAAGACGACCTACGCGATCTTCTTCGGGGTCGGGCTGGTGCTCTACGCCGCCGCGCCCTGGGCCGCCGGGCTCGGCTCGACCGCCCTGTTCGTCGGGATGTTCTGCATCATCCTGTCGATGTACGGCGGGGGCTTCGCCACCATTCCAGCCTATCTCGCCGACGTGTTCGGCACGCAGTTCGTCGGCGCGATCCACGGCCGCCTGCTGACCGCGTGGTCGACCGCCGGCGTCGTCGGCCCCCTCGTCGTCACCGCGATCCGCCAGCATCAGGTCGATGCGGGGGTGCAGGGCCTCGATCTCTACGCCCGCACGATGCTGGTGCTCGCCGCCTTCCTCGCCGCCGGCTTCCTCTGCAATCTCCTGATCCGGCCGCTCGCCCGGCACTGGTTCATGGACGAGGCACGGCTCAAGACCGTCGGCGCCAAGCCGGACGCCGCCGTGGCCGCGACGCACGGCGGCAGCCAAGGCATCGGCCGGGGCGGCGTGACGCCCGCCGCCCTCCTGGCCTGGGCGGTGGTCGGGCTGCCGATCCTGTGGGGCATCTGGATCACCCTGGCCAAGGCGCTGATCCTGTTCCGGTAGGGCAGGGCGTCTCGGGCGGTCGCTTGAGCACGCCGGCCCCCCGGCCTACCGTCGGACCCGCCCGCCCCTCGCGGGTGGGCCGGAACCCATGATCGACAAGCTCGAATTCCTCCTGGCGCTCGCCCGCGAGCAGCATTTCGGGCGCGCGGCGGAAGCCTGCGGCGTGACCCAGCAGACGCTGTCGGCGGGGGTGAAGAGCCTGGAGGATCGCTTCGGCGTGCGCCTCGTCCAGCGCGGCTCGCGCTTCCAGGGGTTCACGCCGGAGGGCGACCGGGTGCTGGCCTGGGGCCGCCGCATCGTCGGCGACGCCCGCGCCATGCAGGACGACGTGGCGGCCCTGCGCCGCGGCCTGTCGGGCCACCTGCGCATCGCCGCGGTGCCAACCGCCCTGCCGATGGTGGCCGCGCTCACCACGCCCTACCGGGCGCGCTACCCCAACGTGCGTTTCAGCGTGCTCTCCACGACGTCGGAGGACATCTTCTCGCTGATCGACGATCTCGAGGCCGATGCGGGGCTGACCTATCTCGACAACGAGCCGCTCGGCCGCGTCACGGCGGTGCCGCTCTACACCGAGCACTATCAGCTCCTGACCGCGGCGGGCGGCCCCTACGACGACCGCGCCAGCGTGACCTGGGCGGAGCTGGCCAGGATTCCGCTCTGCCTGCTGACGCCCAACATGCAGAACCGCCGGATCATCGACCAGCAGCTACGGGCGGCGGGCGGCGAGCCGGCGCCGACGCTCGAATCCAACTCGATGGTCGTGCTGATGACGCATGTGCGCACGCTGCAATGGGCGAGCGTGATGCCGGCGATCCTCGCCGACGCGCTGGGGCCGACCGAAGGCCTGCGGGCGATCCCGATCGTCGAGCCGGACCTGCGCCACGCCATCGGCCTGGTCGCCCCGCGCCGCGATCCCGCCACGCCGATGGTGACGGCCCTGGTCAACGTCGCCCGCGCGGTCGCGCGCACCCTCGACGGCGACGATCCGGTGCCGGCCGTGCTGCACGGCTCCGGGGCGGGGTGATCCGGCCTCCGCCCGAACGGGGCGGAGGCCTCGTCAGGCCCGCGCGACGCGTCCGCGGGCCAGGAGCCGCACGGCGGTCACGGGCAGGAGCAGCGTTTTCACCGTGGCCGTGACGGCGAGGACCGCGAGGACCGGCAGGATCGCGAGGCAGATTCCGCTCACGCGCATCGGACACTCCTTGAAGCTGCTGAATCGGCGGATTCGCGCCGCCGTGTCGAGGACAATCCGCCACCCAATCGCGGCAAGACCAAGGTGAACCGGGCGGGCGGGCGCATTTCTATACGCCCGCGGAGACGTCGTCGCCGACAGCATGCCCGGCGTTGAGATCCACGCCGCCGCTTCGCACCGGCGGTTTCACCGAACCGGCGGCTCTCTCCGGCCTCCGATCGAGCGGCCGGACCCGGCCGGCGCGGGGATGGGCGTCCTCGAAGGCGCTCATCAGGCGTGCGGCATCGACCTTGGTGTAGATCTGCGTGGTCGAGAGCGAGGCGTGGCCCAGCAGTTCCTGGATCGCCCGCAATTCGCCCCGGCGGGCGAGCAGATGCGTCGCGAAGGAGTGGCGCAGGGCGTGCGGGGTCGCGCTCTCGGGCAGGCCGAGGGCGCCGCGCAGGGCGGCGACCGCGTACTGGACGACCCGCGGCGACAGCGCCCCCCCCTTCACGCCGACGAAGAGCGGCCCCTGCGGATCGAGGGGATGCGGGCACCGGGTGAGATAGGCGGCCACCGCCTCGGCGACCGCCGGCAGCACCGGCACGTCGCGAACCTTGCCGCCCTTGCCCGTCACCCGCACCGCGTCGATGCCCGGCACCGGCGCGTCGCGGGCGGCGATCCCCAGCGCCTCGGAGATGCGCAGGCCCGAGCCGTAGAGCAGCGCGATCACCGCCGCGTCGCGGGCGAGGACCCAGGGCGCGCGGTCGTCGTCGGGGCGGGATTCCGGCACGGTCATCGCCACCGCGGCGGGGACGGGCAGGGGGCGCGGCAGGCGCCGCTCGATCCTGGGCGAGCGCACCGCGCCCAGCGCCGCCACGCTGCCGTGCCCCTCCCGTTCGAGGAAACGGGCGAAGGAGCGCAGGCCCGCCAGCATCCGCATCAGGCTGCGCCCGCCGACGCCCTCGGCCCGGCGCGCGGCCATGAAGGCGCGCAGGTCGCGGGGTTTGAGCGCGATCAGCCCCGGGAGGGTCGGCGTGCCGGCGCGGGCGGCGCGATGGATCAGGAACTGGCGCAGGTCGCGCTCGTAGGCCGCGACCGTGTTGGCGGCCATGCGCCGCTCGCGGACCAGCGCCTCGCGCCAGCCGCGCATCGCCGCGCGCAGGGCCGCATCGCCCGGCGGCAGAGCGTCCGTATCTTCTGCGACGTCTCGGGGCGCGGCTCGCATCATCGTCGGCAGCAAGCGGCTCGCAAGGTTGACGAAGCGTTAAGCCGCCGAGGCCTTTCCGCTCACCCGAGGATGCGCCAGATGGGCCCTCATCCGCAACCGGGAGAGAGGGCCGATGGCCAAGCCCGTCCACACCATGATCCGCGTCCGCGACGAGGCGCGCGCGCGCGACTACTACGCCCGCGCCTTCGGCCTGGAACCGTCCGACCGCTTCGACTTCCCCGACTTCACGCTGCTCTACCTGCGCGACCCGTCCTCGCCGTTCGAACTGGAACTGACGGTCAACAAGGACCGGTCGGAGCCTTACGATCCCGGCGACGGCTACGGCCACCTCGCCTTCGTGGTGGAGGATGCGGCCGCCGAGCGCGCCCGGTTCGAGCGCGAGGGCTTTCCGGTCACCCCGCTCAAGACGCTCGAGCACGGCGAGACGGCACTGGCGACCTTCTTCTTCGCCACCGATCCGGACGGCTACAAGATCGAGGTGATCCAGAAGGGCGGCCGCTTCGCGTAACCGCACTCCCCCGGCCCGCGAGGATCAACCGCGCAGGTCGTCCCGCAACCCGCGGATGAGCTTCGCATAGACCTTCGCGGCCGCCTCGGCCTTGGTGACGGTCCCGTCCCTGTTGACGTCGAGCCCCCTGTTCTGCCCGTAGGCCTTGCTTCCCTCGGCGAACAGGACATGGGCGGCATCCTTCCCGACGGCGGCCGGGTAGAGAATCGTCATGTAGACGTCCGAGACCGTCCCCATCTTGCCTGTGTAAGGCTTGAGGTACGTTTCGACGTAATCGAGCTGGTCGAGCTCGGTCATCTGAGCCAGCTTGTCCGTCGTCGTTCCGAGAGCCTTCGCCGTCGAAGGCATGAATTGGATCAAGCCCGTCGCTCCGCTGACGGAGTTTCGCGTATTCGCCTTGAAGCGTTCGCCCGTCTCGAAAGCCATTGCCGCCATGAGATGACTGGGATCGCATTTCAGATTTGAAGCGATACCAATGACCTTCGCCTTGAAGGCCTGATCGATGTTCTTGTGCCTACCGAAAGCAATCTCCATCACCCGGCCCCTCCGCGCAATGCGGAGAATGTAGATGATTCGATCCCAGTCCTGCAATACACTCGAAATCCAGCGGCTTCCGATCCCCGAGAAATCCCCAGAACATCTGTTCAAGCCGTTCGAGAGCGGCCAGCGCCTTCTCGCAAGCGGCTTGAGAGGGCGCCGGCAGACTCGTCTCCCGCCGCATCGCGTCGTCCGGCGCCAGGGCGTGGCGCTCCTTGCGTGAGCGCCGCCAGCATGCGCTCGTGGACGGATTTTCATCGAAGACGTCCGCGTCACGTGCCCCGCGGCTTGGCCCGCCGGGTCGGTGCCTCCGCCAGCGGGTCTTCCGGCCAGGGATGGCGGGGATAGCGGCCGCGCATCTCCGAGCGCACCGCCGCCCAGGAGCCGCGCCAGAAGCCCGGCAGGTCGCGGGTGATCTGGATCGGCCGGTGGGCGGGCGAGAGCAGGTGGAGCACCAGCGGCACGCGCCCGCCGCCGAGGGTCGGATGCCGGTCGAGGCCGAACAGTTCCTGCACCCGCACCGCCAGCACCGGTTCGGGCCCCGCCTCGTAATCGACCGGGATGCGCGAGCCCGTCGGCACCTCGACATGGCTCGGCGCCTCCGTCTCCAGGCGGGCGCGCAGGGTCCAGGGCAGAAGGCCCTGGACGGCCTGACCGAGATCGTCCGCGGTGACCGCCGCGAGCGAGGCGCGCCCGACGATGGCCGGGGCGAGCCACGCCTCCACGGTCTCCGCCAGGGCCGCGTCGGAGAGATCCGGCCATTCCCCGCCCTCGGCCCCGTGCAGGAAGCGGACCCGGGCGCGCCACTGCGCCAGGGCCGGCGTCCAGGGCAGGCGATCGAGGCCGAGCCCGGCAACGCCGCGGGCGAGCACCCGCGCGGCGTCCGCGTCGGCCGGGACGGAGAGGGTGCACTCGTCGAGCGTCACGGCGCCGAGCCGGCGGCCCTCGCGGGCGCGCAGGGCCCGCGCTTGCCTGTCGAAGCTCACGCTGCGCGCGAACGTGATGCGGTCCGCGAACAGGGCCTCGATCGCGGCGGCGGAGATCGCGGCGGCGGAGAGGATGCGGGCGGAGGCCGCCGTGCCGGTCAGGTCGGCGACGACGATGAACGGCTCGCGGACGAGCGGGCTCGCCGGGTCGAGGAGGCCGGCGCGGCCGTTCGCCATCAGGAAGGCGCCCTCGCGGCCCCGCGCCCGCGCCACCCGGTCGGGATAGGCCAAGGCCAGCAGGGCGCCGGGCCCGGCGAGCCTCGGATCGGGCTCCGCCGTCCCGCCGGCCGTCCCGCCGGCCGCCTTCGCGGCTTGGCGCGCCCAGCCCTCGGCGAGGCGGCGCATGTCTCCGGCGCGCCCGCCCCGGTCGCGGGCGAAGCGGTCGAGGCGCTCGGCGAGATCGACCGCATCGCCTCCGAGCCCGCGCTCGACCAGCACGGCGGCGAGATCGGCGGCGGCGCGGGCTTGGCCGGATTCGGCGGCGCGGGCGACCATCCGGGCGAGCCGGGGCGGCAGCGGCAGGCCGCGCAGGGTCTTTCCGACGGCGGTGAGCCGGCCGTCGGCCTCGAGGGCGCCGAGATCGGTCAGCATCGCCCGCGCCTCGGCCAGCGCCGGGGCCGGCGGGGGATCGAGGAAGGGCAGGGCGATCGGGTCGGTCACGCCCCAGGCGGCGCAGTCGAGGGTCAGCCCGGCGAGATCGGCCGAAAGAATCTCGGGCCGGGCGAAGGGTTCGAGCGCGGCGGTCGCCGCCTCGGGCCAGAGCCGCCAGCACACGCCCGGCTCGGTGCGCCCGGCCCGGCCCCGGCGCTGATCGACCGAGGCGCGCGAGGCCCGGGCCGTGACGAGCCGGGTCATGCCGTTGCCAGGTTCGTAGACGGGCACCCGGGCCAGCCCGGAATCGACGACGATGCGCACGCCCTGGATCGTCAGCGAGGTCTCGGCGATGGCGGTGGCCAGCACCACCTTGCGCCGGCCCGCCGGGGCGGGGGCGACCGCCCGGTCCTGCTCGCCCTGGGTCAGCGCGCCGTAGAGCGGGGCGAGGTCGGTATCGTCGGGCAGGCGGCCCTCCAGCCGCTCGGCGGTGCGGCGGATCTCCGCCTGCCCCGGCAGGAAGGCCAGCACCGAGCCGGGATCGGCCCGCAGCGCCCGCAGGATCGCGGCGGCCATCGCGTCCTCGATCCGCTCCTCGCCCGCGTCGCGGTCGAGATGGCGGGTCTCGACCGGATGGGCGCGGCCTTCCGACGCCACGACGGGCGCGTTGCCGAGGAGCCCCGCCACCCGGGCGCCGTCGAGGGTCGCCGACATCGCGAGGATGCGCAGATCCTCCCGCAGCGCCCCTTGCGCGTCGAGGGCGAAGGCGAGGCCGAGATCGGCGTCGAGCGAGCGCTCGTGGAACTCGTCGAACAGCACCGCGCCGATGCCGGCCAGTTCCGGATCGTCGAGGATCATCCGGGTGAACACGCCTTCGGTCACGACCTCGATCCGGGTGCGGCCCGAGACCCTGGAGCCGAGCCGCACCCGCAGGCCCACCGTGTCGCCGACCCGCTCGCCGAGGGTGGCGGCCATGCGCTCGGCCGCGCCCCGCGCCGCCAACCGCCGGGGCTCCAGCAGGATGATCCTTCGGCTCCCCAGCCACGCTTCGTCGAGCAGCGCCAGCGGCACCCGGGTGGTCTTGCCGGCGCCCGGCGGGGCGACCAGCACCGCCGACGCGCCCGCGGACAAGGCCGTGCGCAGGGCCGGAAGAGCGGCCTCGATCGGAAGCGGTGCGGGAGGGACGGACATCGCCCGCAGGTGCCGCGGTTCGGGCGCCGGCGCAACGGTCGGCGCCGGGTCTCGGCGCCTCCCGCGACGTTCAAGAGGATTTGTTAACATATTCGGATTTTTTCGCGGAACGCGCGGAGCGATCGCGACTTGAGGGCTCGACGTGCCGCCCTTGCACGCGGCTCTTGCACGCGACGGAGAGACGACGATGCGCATTGCCCTGACACTCGCAGCCGGCGTGCTGCTCGGCAGCTTCGGCCTGGGAGCCGTGTCGGCCTCCGCCGCCCCCGCGATGCCGGCCGCCGGCGTGGTGGCCGGCGACACGATGGAGACCGTGCGCGATCACCACCACTGGCACCGCCCCCATCGGAGCGTCCTCGGCCACCACCATTCGACCAAGGCCGAGCGCCATCGCCGCCGCATGAACACCCACCACCACGGCAACCCGAACGCCCGCAACCCGGAGCGCCCCGGCTACCAGCAGCAGCTCGGCAACACCACGGGCGGCCCGCGCTACTGATTTTTTTCGCGATCGCCCACAGCCTTCGAGGGGCCCGCCCGGCACGACACCGGGCGGGCCCCTCGCCGTTTTCCGGCCGCGCTTGCGACGGCTGGGGAGAGCGCCCACTTGTCCACGGACTTCACGATGGGCCGGCGGTGCCGGCCCGGGGCGGGGCTGCTAGCCTCTGCGGCATGTCCAGACCCCAGCGTTCCCAACCCCTCGAACGGCGTGCCCAGGCGGCGGATGCGGTGACCTCTTCGCCCCTCGACATCCCCGGCGCCACGCCGATGATGGCGCAGTACATCGAGATCAAGGCCGCCAATCCGGACTGCCTGCTGTTCTACCGGATGGGGGATTTCTACGAGCTGTTCTTCGAGGATGCGGAGATCGCCTCCCGGGCGCTGGGCATCGTGCTGACCAAGCGGGGCAAGCACGGGGGCGCCGACATCCCGATGTGCGGCGTACCCCTGGAGCGGGCCGACGACTACCTGCACCGGCTGATCGCGCTCGGCCACCGCGTCGCGGTCTGCCAGCAGACCGAGGACGCGGCCGAGGCCAAGAAGCGGGGCCCGAAATCGGTGGTGCGGCGCGAGGTGATCCGCCTCGTCACCCCGGGCACGCTCACCGAGGATCGCCTGCTCGACCCGACCCGCGCCAACCTGCTGCTCGCCATCGGCCGGCGGAAGGTGTCGGACAGCCGCGAGGCCTACGGACTTGCCGCCCTCGACATCTCGACCGGCCGCTTCTCCCTGAGCGAGGTGGACGGCTCGGAACTCGCCGCGGCGATCGCCCGGCACGAGCCGCGGGAGATCGTGCTCTCGGAAGCCATCCACGCCGACCCGGCGCTGGCCAGGCTGTGGCGCGAGACCCGCGCGGCGGTGGTGCCCCTGGCGCAGGGCGAGCTGGAGCCGGCCTCGGCCGAGCGGCGCATGCGCGAGCAGTTCGGGGTGAAGACCCTCGACGGCTTCGGGAGTTTCAGCCGGGCGGAGATCGCGGCGGCCGGGGCGGCCTTGCTCTATCTCGAACGCACGCAGCTCGGCACGCGGGTGCCGCTCTCCGCGCCGAGCCGGGAGGCGACCGGGGCGACGCTGGCCATCGACGCGGCCACCCGCGCCAATCTCGAACTCACCCGCACCCTCTCGGGCGAGCGCAAGGGCAGCCTGCTCGACGCCATCGACCGCACGGTCTCGGCCGGCGGCGCCCGGCTGCTGGCCGAACACCTCGCCGGCCCGCTGACGGACCTGACGAAGATCGCCCGGCGGCACGACGCCGTCGCCTTCCTCCACCGGGACGGGGCGCTGCGCGCGCACCTGCGCGACGCGCTGCACGCCGCGCCGGACATCGCCCGCGCGCTCTCCCGCGTCGGCCTGAACCGCGCCGGTCCGCGCGACCTCGCCGCCCTGCGCGACGGGCTCGACGCCGCCGCGACGATCGGCGAGCGGCTGTCGGCCGCGGATCTGCCGGACGGGCTCGCCCGCCTCGCCCGCCGCCTCGACAAGGCCGACCGGGCGCTGGCCGGGGAACTCGCCGCCGCGCTCGCCGACGACCTGCCGCTCAACCGGCGCGACGGCAACTTCGTCCGCGCGGGCTACCACGCCGAGATCGACGAGGCCCGCGGGCTCGGCCAGGACTCGCGAAAAGTCATCGCCGCGCTCCAGGCCCGCTACGCGGAGGCCACCGGCTGCCGGACCTTGCGGATCAAGCACAACAACGTGCTGGGCTACTACATCGAGGTGCCGCAGGCGGTGGGCGAGGCCTGCCTCAAGGGCCTGATGCAGGACTTCGTGCATCGCCAGACCATGGTCGACGCGATGCGCTTCACCAGCGTCGAGCTCGGCGAGCTGGAATCGAAGATCGCCGGCGCCTCCGACCGGGTGCTGGCGCTCGAATCGGCGGTGTTCGACGCCTTGAGCGCCCGGGTGAACGAAGCGTCCGAAACCCTTGCCGACATCGCCGAAGCGCTCTCCGGCCTCGACGTGGCGGCCGCTCACGCCGAACTCGCGGTCGAACTCGCCTGGACCCGGCCCGTGATCGACGACAGCCTCGCCTTCGAGATCCGGGGCGGGCGCCATCCGGTGGTGGAGGCGGCGCTGATCAAGGCGGGCGAGCCCTTCATCGCCAATGCCTGCGACCTGTCGGGCGACGAGGCCGGGCGCATCCGCCTCGTCACCGGCCCGAACATGGGCGGCAAGTCGACCTTCCTGCGCCAGAACGCGCTGATCGCGGTGCTGGCCCAGATGGGGGCGTTCGTGCCGGCTTCCTCCGTCCGGCTCGGCGTGGTCGATCGCCTGTTCTCCCGGGTCGGCGCGGCGGACGACCTGGCGCGGGGCCATTCGACCTTCATGGTCGAGATGGTCGAGACCGCCGCGATCCTCAATCAGGCGACCCGCCGCTCCCTGGTGGTGCTCGACGAGATCGGGCGCGGCACCGCGACCTTCGACGGCCTCTCCATCGCCTGGGCCTGCCTGGAGCACCTCCACGAGAAGAACGGCTGCCGCGCGCTGTTCGCGACCCACTTCCACGAGTTGACGGCGCTGAGCCAGCGCCTGCCCCGCCTCGACAACGCGACGCTGAAGGTGGCCGAGGACCGCGGCGAGGTGGTGTTCCTGCACGAGGTCGTGCCGGGGGTGGCCGAGCGCTCCTACGGGCTTCAGGTCGCCCGCCTCGCCGGCCTGCCGCCGGGCGTGGTGGCGCGGGCCGGCGCGATCCTCAAAGGCCTCGAAAGCTCGGAGCGCGAGCGCCCCGCCCGACGCCGGATCGACGACCTGCCGCTCTTCGCCAGCCTCGCCGCGGCGCCGCCTCCGCCGCCGGAACCGGCCAGGCCCGAGCCCGACGACAGGCTCGGCCGCCTGCTCGACGCCATCGATCCGGACGCGCTGACGCCGCGGGAGGCGCTCGACGCGCTCTACCGGCTGAAGCAGGAGCGGGCCTCGGCGTGATCCGCGCTCCGTTCCTTCGAAGCGGACACCGTCTCATACCGTTTCCGATTGATCGCTTCGGGTTTGGCCCCCCTCCGTCATCGCGAGCGGCCGCGAAGCGATCCAGGGCGCGACAGGTCCGGAAAGGGCGCGCCCTGGATTGCCACGGCTTCGCCTCGCAAGGACGCAGGACAGGCCCAACGCATCAATCGGATTATCGTATCACCACACCCCGCCGGCCCATTCCCCGCCTCCCGCGGCGGGCGAGAGGCGGAATCCGTCGAGCGTCTCGGCCGAAGGGGGCCGGCCGGCGCGGCACCGGGCGACGTAGGCGAGGGCGCTTGCCACCGCGCGCTCGGAATAGGGCTTGGCGATCACGCCGAGCGCGCCCGCGAAGTCGGGCGGGATCCGCTTGGCGTTGGCGGTCATGAACAGCACGGTGGTGCGCGGGTCGGCGCTGAGCTGGCGGGCCACCTCGACGCCGGTCGGCCCGTCCACGAGATGGATGTCGACGAGCGCCACGTCCGGGGCCGTGCTGCGGCCGAGCGCGATGGCGTCCGTCGAACACCCCGCCACGCCGACGCTGACATGGCCGAGATCCTCCAGGAGACATTCGAGTTCGAGGGCGATCAGCACCTCGTCCTCGACGACGAGGATGCGCAGCGGCCCCTCCCTCACCTCGGACACGGCAGGCCCCCCGGCGGCATCCCTCTCCCCGATACGGCTTCGGATCGATCGCCTCGGGTTCCACCCCGCGCCGTCACTGCGAGCGTCGGCGAAGCGATCCGGCGGCGCGACCTCTCCGGCTCCTGCGGAGCCCTGGATTGCTTGCGCCGAGCCTCGCAACGGCGAAAAGAGTCGGCGGCGCCCGTCACGGCGCGTCCGCCGCGGTCAGCGGAATGGTGATCGCGATCCGGGTGCCGGGGCCGGCATCCGCCCAGTCGATCCTCCCGCGCAGTTGGCGCACCACCATCTCCACCAGGGTCCGCCCGAAACCGGCGGGGTTGGGCTCGGCCGCCTCCATGCCGATCCCGTCGTCCTGGATCACGAGCTGCATGCTCGCCTCGCGACGGCGCGCCTCGATCACGACCCGACCGGAGCGCTCGCCGGGGAAGGCGTGATGCAAGGCGTTGGTGGCCAGTTCGTGGATCAGCAGCGCCAGCGGCGCGGCCATGGCGGCCGACAGCGCCAGCGCCTCGATCTCGGTCTCGATCCGGGTCCGGTCCTCGTCGAGCCCCGCGGCGAGGTCGGCGATCAGGTCGGCGGTGAATTCCTTGAAGTCGAAGCGGGAGACGTCGCCGGCCGAGTAGAGCATCCGGTGGGCGGTCGAGAGCGCGCCGATCCGGTCGGCCATGGCCTGGAGCGCGTCGCGGGCCTCGCCCTCGGGCGTGCGCCGGGCCTTCAGCAGCATCAGCGAGGAGATGACCTGGAGGTTGTTCTTGACCCGATGGTCGACCTCGTGGAGCAGGGCCGTCTTCTGCTCCAGGGCCGAGCGGAGATCGGCGGTGCGCTCGCCGACCTCGCGCTCCAGCGCGTCGTTGGCATCGCGCATCGCCAGTTCCAGGCGGTGCTTGTCGGTCATGTCGGCCTGGGCCGAGAAGAAGAACAGCACCTCGCCCGCATCGTCGCACACCGGGTTGATCGTCATGCCGTTCCAGAACGACGTGCCGTCCTTGCGGTAGTTGAGCACCTCGCCCTCGAAGGGCCGGCCGGCGGCCAGCGCCTCCCGCATCGTCCGCAGCACCGCCGCATCGGTGAGGGGGCCCTGCAGCAGGCGGCAATTGCGGCCGTAGAGTTCCTCGCGCGCGAAGCCCGTCAGCGCGAGGAAGGCACCGTTCGCCCAGACGATCGGATTGTCGGGGCGCCGGGGATCGGTGACGACCATCGGCGTCGGGCTCGCCTCGAAGGCCGCCGCGAAGACCTCGACCGTGACGCCCGAGGGCAGACTCGCTCCTGTGGGAAAACCCGTCATCTCTACGCCGACACAGGCGCGCCGCGGGAAGAAGCGGGGCGCGATCCGAAGTCACCCGACGCGCTCCGCAGCGCCCGGGCCCGCCACTCCAACGAGCCCGCCCCCTCACCGTTCCGTGCGGCGCGGCACGGAGCGCGCCGCGGACGCGACGGGCCATGGAGGCCTGCGCTTACGTTTCCGTCAACCGTGCATACCCCATAGAGGGGTCAGGATTCCGACGGCACGGCCCCGTCGCAAGGGGGCGACCGGGGCTGGCGGAGACAAATCCGCCATGTTTTCTACGGTTTCCGCGCCGAAGATGCGCGAGCGCCCGAGCAGCGCCTCGCGGCGCCCCGGTCCACGACACCCCGCACCCGCCGTCCGGGCCGGGGCCATGAGGGAGTTTTTCGCGATGGCGGCGGATGCAGCGGCATCGAAGGTGCAGCCGCGCAAGCTGCGCCTGCGCGACATCACCGAGGACCGGCGCGTCGCGCAGATGCTGGCGCTCGGCTTCTCCTCCGGCCTGCCGCTGCTGCTCGTGCTCGGCACCTTCACCCTGCGGCTCGCCGATTCCGGCATCGACATCAAGACGATCGGCCTGTTCAGCTACGTCGCGCTGCCCTACTCGCTGAAGTTCCTCTGGGCGCCCTCGATCGACCGGGTCGACGTGCCGTTCCTCGCCCGGCGTCTCGGGCGCAAGCGCGCCTGGATGGTGACGACGCAGATCGCCACCGCCCTGGCGCTGGTGCTGATGGCCTTCGCCGACCCGAAGGAGCAGCTCGCCCTGCTCGGGCTCGGCGCCTTCCTCGTCGCCTTCTGCGCCGCAACGCAGGACGTGGTGATCGACGGCTGGCGCATCGAGGCGGCCGGCACCGACCTGCAGGGCATCATGGCCGCCACCTCGAACCTCGGCTACCGCTTCGGCCTGATCCTGGCCGGCGCCGGCGCGCTCTACGTCGCCGCCTATGGCGGCTGGACGCTCGCCTATCTCGCGATGGCCGCGCTGATGGGGGTCGGCCTGATCGCGGCGCTGCTCGCCACGCCCTACGACCGGCCGCGGGAGGCGGCGGGCAAGCGCGACCTGCCGACCGCCGTGCGCCGGGCCGTGCTGGAGCCGCTGACCAACCTCCATGCCCGGATGGGCAACGCCCTGTTCGCGGTGCTCGCCCTGGTCGCGCTCTACCGGATGCCGGATTTCGTCTCCGGCGTGATGGCCAACCCGCTCTACATCACGCTCGGCTACGGCAAGGCGGAGATCGCCACCATCGTCAAGCTGTTCGGCATCTGGGTCGGCATCGCCGGCGGCTTCGCGGGCGGCTGGTCGATCGCCCGGCTCGGCCTGTTCCCGACGCTGGTGATCGGCGCCTTCATCGCCGCCGCCTCCCACCTCTCGCTCGCGTGGCTGGCGCTGGGCGCGCCCGAGCCGTGGCGGCTCGCCGTCGCGGTCTCGATCGAGAGCCTGTGCGGCTCCTTCGCCGGCATCGCGCTGATCGCCTACATGTCGAGCCTGACCACGCCGGGCTTCGCCGCCACGCAATACGCGCTGTTCTCCTCGCTCTACGCCCTGCCGGGCAAGCTCGTGGCCGGCACCTCCGGCTTCGTCGTCGCCGCCTACGGCTTCCCGACCTTCTTCGCGATGACCGCGGCGGTCGGCATTCCCGTGGTCGCCCTGTGCTTCGCCGTCGGCCGCATCCCGCAGCGCACGGCGCCGGCAGAGGCCGCGCCCGAAACCGCGCCGGGGAACTCAACCCGCCCCGTCGGTCTTGCCTCAGCCGAAGCCAGCCCCGAAATTTCGCCAAAAGCCGCGAGGGCGCAGACGTGAACGACCTTGCCGTTGCCGGAGAAACCCTGCCGGTCCCGATCGACCCGCCGGCCGCGCGGCCCCTGTCGGAAGCCGACCGCGCGGCCCTGAACCGGGCAGTGGCCGTGCTGGAGAAGCCGGGGCTCGCCGCGCGGCTCTCGGCGGCGGCCGGCGCGCCCCTCGACATGATCGGCCGGTCGCTTCCCGCGCCGGTCACGGAGACGGTGGCCAGCGCCGCGGAAGGGGCGATGCGCACGGCCCTGCGGGTGGCGCTGGCCACCCTGCCCGACAAGGACGTGAAGCCCGCCGGCACGGCGCTGGAACGCGTCGAGACGGAGGCCGGCGGGCGCCTGAGCCGGCTGCTCGGATCGAGCGAGACCCGCCACAAGGCGCTGGCCGCGGTGACCGGCGCGGTCGGCGGCGTGTTCGGCCTCGCGACGGTGGCGGTCGAGCTGCCGATCTCCACCACGCTCATGCTGCGCTCCATCGCCGCGATCGCCCGGGAGGAGGGCGAGGATCCGAGCGATCCCGAAAGCGCGCTCGCCTGCGTGCAGGTCTTCGCCCTCGGCGGACGGGGCGGTGCCGAGGCCGCGGTGGCCGACAGCGGCTACTTCGCGGTGCGCGCGGCGCTCGCCAAGACGATGTCGGAGGCCGCCCGCTACGCCGCCCACCGCTCGCTGCTCGATGCCGGCGCCCCGCCGCTGGTGCGGCTCACCGCGCAGATCGCCGCCCGCTTCGGCCTCGTCGTCTCGCAGAAGGTCGCGGCCCAGGCCGTGCCGGTGATCGGGGCGCTGGGCGGCGCGGCGGTCAACACCGCCTTCATGGACCATTTCCAATCCACCGCCCGCGCCCACTTCACCGTGCGGCGGCTGGAGCGCGCCTACGGCAGGGAGGCCGTGCGCGCGGCCTATCTGGAGGAGAAGGCGGCGCTCGGGATCGGGTGAGCGCCCCTCGCCTGCACGTCACCATGTGCCGAGACGTGACCGGCACGTCCCCTCGGTGGGAGAACGGCCGATCCCATCCTCCCCCTCATCCTGAGGTGCCTCCGCGCAGCGGAAGCCTCGAAGGGGGCTCCAGGGATCGCGCGGGATCTGGACGATCCTTCGAGGCCCGCTGGCGCGGGCACCTCAGGATGAGGGCGTGCGTGGGCCGCCCCTCACGCATCGGCGTCAAGGCCACACCTTGATCGCCGCCGGCCGGCGCACGAGGTCGCGGTCGGAGGTGATGGCGCAGCCCTCGGTGCGCAGGGTGGCGAAGGTGAGGAGCGCCCCCTCGCCGACATCGTCGAAATTGCGCCCCTTCGCGCCCGGGTCGAGCAGGGACGGGTAGGCGATCAGCCGCCCTTCGGCCTTGCACGGATCGTCGTAGAGCGTGGCGCCCGCGAGCAGCAGCCGCGGCACGTCCCAGGCCAGCAGGTCGCGCGAGGTGCTCCAGTAGAAGCCCGATTCCGGGAAGGCTCCGCCCGCGGCCGCCATGAACACCGCGATCCACGCGCCGGTGCCGCGGTGGCGCACCACCGCGCCGACGGGGGCGGGGAACGGCCCGACCGGCTTGCAGGTATCGGCGATCCTGACCGGCTTGCGGTAAGGGTCGGGGAAGGCCGCGGTGAAGCCGGTGCCGGTCCAGGCGCGCCAACTCGTCGGGTCCTCAGGCCGCTCGGTGCGGAACAGGCAGACACCCGCCTCCTGATCGCTGCCGGGCCGGTCCCAGCCGGTGGTCGAGGCGAGGAAGTAGCGGAAGCGCCCCTCGCCGAAGATGTTCGACGGGTTGAAGAAGCCCCGGTGCCGGCCCTGGCCCTCCTCCTGCCGGAACGGGGCGCCCGCCACCACGGCGGGCGGCGCCGCCCGGGTGAAGGTGAGCCCGCCGTCTCGGGAGAAGGCCGCCGTGACCGTGTTGTACCAGCACTCCCTGTAGACCTTGGAGCGGCAGCGTCCGGGATGCTCGTTGGCCTGGTACTCGTGGTGGATGAGGGCGGCGACGTGGGCCCCGTCCTCGGTCCAGGTGGCGGTGATCCACGAGCGGTCGTCGTAGAGCGCCGGATCGGACTTTTCGCCCGAATCGAGCACCACGCGGCAATCGAGCTTCAGGCTGTCGAGGTCGGGGCCGCGCAGGGCCCGGTTGCGGTAGTGCAGGCCGTAGAGGGCGATTCCGCCCGTCGCGTCGCGGAAGGCGCGGGCCGGGGCGTCGGGCACGTCGGCGCCGTCGCAGGCGTCGCGGGTCGCGGAGAACAGCGTCCGCTCCGGCCCGGTCAGGGTGAGGGCGGAAAGCGGCGGCTCCGAGGCGGCGCGGGCCGGCGGCACGGGGCCGCACGAGAGCGCGAGCGTCACGCCGAGGAGGCGGGCAAGGGGACGGGACGATCTGGACATCCCGCAAAGATTGCGTTTTGAACCGTTACAGGGAGCTTGTCCGCATCCGCCGGAGCGAGCGCCGTCCACAGGCTGCCCCATGCCGGTTCTCATCCTCGGACTCGTGCTGTTCCTCGGCACGCACGCCTTCTCCATGGCCCGGGCCAAGCGCGCCGAGGTGATCGGCCGGATCGGCGAGGGTCGGTTCAAGCTCGGCTACGCGCTTCTGTCCGCCCTCGGCCTCGTGCTCACCGTGTACGGCTACGGGCTCTACCGGCAGAACGGCATGATCCCGGTCTGGTCGCCGCCGCTCTGGACCCGGCATCTGGCGGTGCTGCTGACGCTGTTCGCCTTCGTCAGCCTCGCCGCGACCTACCTGCCGGGCCACCTCCGCACCCGGCTCAAGCACCCGATGCTGCTCGGCGTGAAGATCTGGGCGACCGCCCATCTCCTGGCCAACGGCGATCTCGGCTCGATCCTGCTGTTCGGCGCCTTCCTCGCCTGGGCGGTGGCCGCGCGCATCAGCGCCAAGCGCCGGACGCTGACGGCGGGGCCGGTGGCCCGGCAGCACGGCGGGCAGGCCGCCCCGGCCGGCTGGCGCAACGACGCCATCGCCGTCGTCGTCGGCGTCGTGGCGTGGTTCGTGTTCGGCAAGTATCTGCACCCGCTGCTGATCGGCGTCGCCGCCTGGCCGGGTCAGGCCTGAGAGCCTGTCTGACTGCAGTGATCCCATCTCGCCCCTCATCCTGAGGTGCCGCGTGAGCGGCCTCGAAGGGTGCTCCAGATCCCGCGCGATTCCTGGAGCACCCTTCGAGGCCTCCGCTGCGCTCCGGCACCTCAGGATGAGGGTTCAGGATGGGAGTAGGACCTTCCTCTCGCCTTGCCGTTGCCCGACGAAGACACGGCGGCCGGTCAAACAGGCTCTGAGGATTATGCCTTTTAAGGTTCGTTTATATTAACTATATCCTTGCAATGAGCGAAGCATTGCAAGGATCCGATCCAGTCTGGTCTGCCGTCATTGAACGGTTCGAGAACTATGCGCCGACGAGCCTGATGGCCCGCACGGCCTTGGAACACGCGCTGCCGGCCGGCTGGATCGACGAGGTGTTCGAGCAGCATCGCCAGCGGCAATACACGCGGGAGTTGCTGTTCTCCACTGTCGTCAGGCTGACGATGCTCGTCGCTCTCGGCCTGCGCTCGTCGTTGCACGCCGCTGCGCGCGAAGCCGAAGACCTGACCGTCTCGCTGCCCGCCCTCTACGACAAGGTCAACCGCACCGAGCCCGACCTGCTGCGCGCCCTCGTGCGCGGCAGCGCGACCCGACTGGCCCCGGTGATGACCGCGGCGGGCACCGGCCATCCGAGCCTGCCGGGCTACGCACTGCGCGTGCTGGACGGCAACCATCTGCCCGGCAGCGACAAGCGCCTGAAGCCTCTGCGCGCGCATCGCGGCGCCGCCCTGCCGGGGCAGACCCTGGTCGTCTACGATCCCGATACCGGCCTGGCCGTCGATCTGGTGGCGGCCGAAGATGCTTATGCCGACGAACGGGCGCTGGCCCGGGCCCTCCTGGACGCTGCCGCGCCCGGTCAGGTCTGGGTCGCCGATCGGCACTTCTGTGTCCGGACCTGGCTGCAGGGTCTGGTTGAGGCAGGCAGCCACTTCGTGGTGCGTCGGCACGGCAACCATCCCCGCCTGGGCGCGCAGGGGGATTGGCAGGCGTGCGGCTCCTGCGAGACCGGCACACTGTGTGAGCAGAGCATTACGCTGGAGGGGAGCGGCGATGCGTGGCGGCGCATCGCGCTGAGCTTGACGGCGCCAACGACGGAGGGAGACCGGACGATCTGGCTGTGGAGCAACCTGCCGGCGAGCGTCAGTGCGGCGCAGATCGCGCAGGTGTATCGGCGACGCTGGCGGATCGAGGGTCTGTTCCTGCAGATGGAACGGGTGCTGCACAGCGAGGCCGGTCGCCTGGGTCGTCCGCGGGCGGCCCTGCTGGGGTTTGCCGCTGCCGTTCTGGCCCACAACGTGCTGAGCCTGCTGAGCGCGTGCATCGAGCAGGTGCACGGGCCCGAGCCGCGGGTCTCGGTGTTCCACCTGAGCCGTCAGATCGGTGCCGGCTACGAGGGGCTGATGGTGGCGCTCGGACACGGCTCTGTGTTGACGGGCCAGGAGGATGCGGCGAGCGTCGCGGCCCGCTTGCTCGCCTTGGCGGAGCGGGTCGACCCAGGGCGGATTGCAACCAGCCCGCGTGGTCCCAAGCGCAAGGTCGACAAGCCCTATGTAGCGGCGGCTACGGCCCGAAAACACGTCGCCACCGCCAGGGTCCTCGAAAAGGCCAAGCTAATGGCTAAGAAAACACCTTAAAAGGCATGGCTCTGAGGATCCGCGCTCCGCAGTCGCCAAAGCGGGGGTGTTGTGCTAGGCGCGCCCGACACGACGACAGGCAAGGCGAGTGCGCCCTCCGCGAGGGGGCGCCCGGAAGTTTAAGATGGTCGAGAACAACGAGTTCATCCGCGAGGTCGACGAGGATTACCGCCGCGATCAGATCGCCAGGATCTGGAAGCGCTACAACGCGCTGATCATCACCCTGGCGATCCTCCTCGTGGCCGGCGTCGGCGGCTACAACTACTGGCGCCACGCCGAGCGCACCCGCGCCGAGGCCGCCTCCGAGCGCTACGATCTCGCCAACCGCCTCGCCAAGGACGGCAAGACGGAGGAGGCGGACCGCGACTTCGCCGCGATCCGGACCGGCGGTCCGGGGGGCTACGCCCTGCTCGCCCGCTTCCGCGTCGCCGCCGAGACCGCCAAGCGCGACGGCGCGGCGGGCGCGAAGGCCTACGACGGGCTTGCCGACGATCCCGGCATCGGCGATTCCCTGCGCGACCTCGCCCGCCTGCGCGCGGCGCTGCTGCGCCTCGACAGCGCCGATCCGAACGCGGCGCTGACCAGCCTCCAGGGACTCGCGACGCCGACCAACGCCTTCCGCCACACCGCCCGCGAGACGCTCGGCCTGACGGCGCTCAAGCGCGGCGACGTCGAGGGCGCCGGCCGCTGGTTCGACCAGATCGGCGCCGATGCCGAGACGCCGCAGGGCCTGCGCCAGCGCGTCGAGGTCTACGAGGCGCTGGTGGCCGGCGGGCCCGTCACGGTGACGGAGGCCGAGCCCGAGAACGCCGCCCCGCCGCCGCCGATCACCCGCTGACGGCACGGCCGGAACCGCCTATTCTCCAGACGGATATCGCGCGTCGGGCCTTCGGTCCGCGCGCCTGACGAGACTGTTGTTTCCCATGGATCTGCCGACCGTCGCGATCGTCGGACGCCCGAATGTCGGCAAGTCGACCCTGTTCAACCGGCTGGTCGGGCGCAAGCTCGCCCTGGTCGACGACCGTCCCGGCGTGACCCGCGACCGCCGCGAGGGCGACGGCTTCATCGGCGACGTCGCCTTCCGCGTCATCGACACCGCCGGCCTGGAGGAGGCGGACGCCGATTCGCTGCTCGGCCGGATGCGCGCGCAGACGGAAGCCGCCATCCTCGAAGCCGACGCGGTGCTGTTCGTGATCGACGCCCGCGCCGGGGTGCTGCCGGCCGACCGGCCCTTCGCCGAACTGGTGCGCCGCTCCGGCTGCCCCGTCATCCTCATCGCCAACAAGGCGGAGGGCGGCGCCGGGATGGCCGGCGCCTACGAGGCCTTCTCGCTGGGCCTGGGCGACCCGATCCCCTTCTCCGCCGAGCACGGCGAGGGCCTGGGCTCGCTCCAGGACGCGCTGCGCGAGGTCCTGCCCGAGCCCGACGAGGCGGACGAGGACGCGGAGGGCGGCAAGGGCCTGCGCGTCGCCATCGTCGGCCGGCCCAACGCCGGCAAGTCGACGCTCATCAACCGGATGATCGGCGAGGACCGCCTGCTGGTCGGTCCCGAGGCCGGCATCACCCGCGATTCGATCTCCCTCGACTGGGAATGGCGCGGGCGCCGGATCAAGCTGCACGACACCGCCGGCATGCGCCGCCGGGCGCGCATCGACGACAAGCTGGAAAAGCTCGCGGTCTCCGACGGGTTGCGCGCCGTGCGCTTCGCCGAGGTCGTGGTCGTGCTCCTCGACGCGACGATTCCGTTCGAGAAGCAGGATCTGACCATCGTCGACCTCGTCGAGGGCGAGGGGCGGTCGCTGGTGATCGGCCTCAACAAGTGGGATCTCGTCGCCGACCGGCCGGGGCTGCTCAAGAGCCTGCGCGAGGACTGCACCCGCCTGCTGCCGCAGGTGCGCGGCGTCTCCGTGGTGCCGCTCTCGGGGCTGGCCGGGGAGGGGATCGACCGGCTGATGCAGGCGGTGGCCGACGCCTCCGAGGTGTGGAGCCGGCGCGTCTCCACGGCGCGGATCAACGCGTGGCTCACCGACGCGCTCCAGCGCAACCCGCCGCCGGCCGTCTCGGGGCGGCGCATCAAGATCCGCTACGCCACCCAGGTGAAGAGCCGCCCGCCGCACTTCGCCCTGTTCGGCAACCAGCTCGACGCCCTGCCGAAATCCTACACCCGCTACCTCGTCAACGGCCTGCGCGAGGCCTTCGACCTGCCCGGCACGCCGATCCGGCTGTCCCTGCGCACGACGAAGAACCCGTTCGAGAAGGGGTGACGGCCCGGGCCGGGACGTTCGGTCGAGCCGTCCGCCCGCTCGTTTCAACAGCAATCGTCCTCTCCGGCCGGCCAGCACCGTTCCCGTCGGCGCGTTCGATTTCCCTTGCAACCTCAAGCTGCCGATAGCAGTATTCGGCCATCGCGCCGAAGGGGTGCAGCAATGATTCCGCGACCTCAGCGCCGTCTCGTTCTGTTCTTGGATGGAACCTGGAACGAGGACGAAGACGATCATCCGCCTACGAATATCGTGCGGATGCGCGAAATCCTGAAGATCGGCGTCGATGAGGCACTGACCGAGCACACTTCGTCCACGGACGACGCCATCGCTCCGAAGGCGACCGGATCGTTCATCGAGACGAACGGCCAGCTCATCGAATACATCGTCTATTACGACCGAGGCGTCGGCACGGGAGCAGGACTCGATGCCATCAGGGGCGGCGTCTTCGGAAGCGGGCTCAGCCGCAACATCCGGCAAGCCTATCGCTTCCTGAGCGAACACTATGCCGACGGCGACGAAATCTACGTCTTCGGTTTCTCGCGGGGCGCCTTCACGGCGCGGAGCCTGGTGGGCTACCTCTTCGCGGTCGGACTTCTGAAACCGCGTTCCTGCACGCCCGAGAACGAGCGCCGCGCCTGGCGCCACTATCGCCGGACACCGCAGGACCGCTACTGCGCCGAGTGGTTCGCCCTCGAACCGCACGTGTTCGACCGCGCGACGCTCCGCGTGACGTGCCTCGGCGTGTTCGACACCGTCGGCGCCCTCGGCGTCCCCCTGGACGGCTTCCGGCGCTGGAACGCGGAAAAATACGCGTTCCACAGCACCGAACTGTCCTCCATCGTCGATGTCAGCCTGCACGCCGTCGCCATCGACGAGCGCCGCCGCCCCTTCGAAGCCGCACTCTGGCAGAGACCGAAGTTCAAGCGCTATCCGCAGGCCAAGGTCGAGCAGGTCTGGTTTCCCGGCGCCCACGCCGATATCGGCGGCGGCTACGCCGACTGGACCCGCGACGGAGACATCCGGACGGGCCGTGAGGAACTCGCCCTCGCCTGGATGATCGCCCGGGTCAACGCGCTGACGCCGGGCCTGCACTTCGCCCCCTTCGAAGACGAGGGACGCCGGCCCCTGCGGCTCGACCTGCCCGCGGCCGTCGGGGCGCCGATCCACCGACCCTGGCGCGGCCTCACGCAGTTCCGGCGGGCGGCCCGCTGCATCAACCAGATTCCGCCGCTGCCCGCGAAGCGCACCAGATCCGTCGGGACGATGCCGCATGCCGATCCGATCGAAGAGGCGGTCCACGTCAGCGCGCTGCACCTTCTGAACCGCACGGACGGCATCCTCTTCGAAGGGGAGAACCGGCCGGCCCCCTACCGTCCCGTCAACCTCGTCGCCGCGCTGCCGGCCATCGCCGCGACCTATCGCGCGGCCGATCCGGCGATCTGGGCACTCTGGGAGCCCTTCGTGCGCAAGCTGCCGGACGAAACCGTCTCCGAGCCGGAACTCTGCATGGTCGATTGGAACGGGACGCGCATTCCCCGCAGCACGGCGACCGGCGATCCCGGCGGGCTCGCGGTGCTGAATCTCCTGCCGAAGGACCCGGCGAGCCTCGGCCTTGGCCGCAGGGCAGCCCCGACAGAGGGGGTGTCCACCCTTTCTCCCGTCTGCCGGTCCGGCGCCGCCGGACCTTGAGCCGGGCGATTCTCCGCTCGATCGCTTCCGTCTCTTTTGCCTCCGTCATCGCGAGGCTCGGCGCAAGCCATCCAGGGCGCCGCCATAACCGGAGAGGCCGCGCTGCCGGATCGCTTCGCCGACGCTCGCGATGACGGCGGTAGAACCCGAAGCGATCGACCGGAGACCGGATCAGCCCTCCCGCGTCGTCTCGGCGAGCCAGTCCACCACCGCGTTGAGGGCCTGTCGGTTGCTGGTGTCGCCGCCGCGGGTGGCTTCGAAAGCGGCGATCTGGCGCTCGGCGCTGGTGCCGTCCCGCAGGATCCGGCGGGCATCCGCCACCTCCGCCTCGCAGCCCAGCGCCTCGGCATCCTCGGCGATCAGCGAGAGCAGGGTGTCGAGGGCGGCGGCGAAGGAGAAAGCCTGCTCGGCGGATTCGTCGATCAGTTCGGCCTCCGTGCCGCTGCGCTGGGCCCGCCACAGGTTCTCGGCCGCGATCGCCCGCGAGACGCCGGTCAGGCCGGCGTTGATGTCCGGCCGGCGCTCGACCAGCCGCACGAGGCAGCGGAACAGGGCCGCGACCGCGAGGGCGTCGGAGAGCCGCGTGCAGGAATCGGCGATGCGCAGTTCGAGCGTCGGGAACTTGATCGAGGGGCGCAGGGACCACCACAGGAAGCTCGCATCCTGGATCGAGCCGGCATTGGTCATGATCCGAACGTAGCGCTCGTAGGAGGCCGCGTCGCCCATCAGGTCGGGCAGACCGGTGCGGGGCAGCTCGCCGAAGGCGCTGAGGCGGTAGGCGGACAGCCCCGTCGGTTTGCCCTGCCAGAACGGCGAGGAGGCCGAGAGGGCGAACAGCAGCGGCTGGAACGGCAGCAGCCGGTCCATCAGCGCCACGCGCCGGTCGGGGTCGGACACCTCGACATGGACGTGCATGCCGCAGATCAGGCTGCGCCGCCCGGCGAGCCCGACATCGCGCAGGATGCCGCGGTAGCGATCGCCCTTGGTCGGCAGTTGGCGCGCCCAATCGGCGATGGGGTGGGTGCCGGCGGCGAAGACGAGGAGCCCGTGCTCCCGCCCCAGCGCGGCCAGTTCCCGCCGCTGCCGCAGCAGCGCGTCGCGGGCGGCGGCAAACGCCGTCGCGGGCGGCGTGCAGACCTCGACCTGGCACTGGAGCAACTCGCGCCCGATCTCGGGCAGCCGCTCGCCGGCCGCTTGGTGGAACGGCTTGACCGAACGGCGCGGCGTGCCGCGGGTCTCGGCATCGGCGAGGAAGTATTCCTCCTCGATCCCGAACCGGTAGGGGTGGGCGTTCATCCCGTGCGTCTCCGAGAACCGGCCGGACCGCTCTCCGGCGCAGTGAACGCCGACCCGGCGAACAAGGGCGCGTCGAATGAATCCGGGCGGTGAGCAAGCCGTCAGCGCGGGCAAGGGTTCCCGGACGGCTTGGGCGTCATATCGGGCGTCATGCGCGAGGCCTTGCCCAGCCCCTTGCCCAGCCCCCGGCGCGACACCGTGGCCGCCCGTTGCCGGCCGGCGGGGCTCGCGCCGGGGCGGGGGAGGGCGCTACAGCGTTTCGCGTCAACCGCCGCTTCCGTTGCCGACGACCATGCCCGAACTGCCCGAAGTCGAGACCGTGCGCCGGGGGCTGGCCCCCGCGATGGTCGGTGCGCGCTTCACCCGCGTGACCTTGCGCCGGCCGAACCTGCGCTTCCCCTTCCCGGAGCGCTTCGCCGAGCGGCTGGAGGGCACCACCGTGCTCGATCTCGCGCGCCGGGCCAAATACCTCACGGCGCCCCTCGATTCCGGCGAGAGCCTGATCCTGCATCTCGGCATGAGTGGGCGCTTCGACGTGAAGCTGCCCGACGGCTCCAACCTCTCGCCGGGCGACTTCTACCTCGAAGGCAGCCTCGGCGTGCCCAGGCACGACCACGTGGTGATGGCGTTCGCGAACGGCGCCACCGTCACCTACAACGACACCCGCCGCTTCGGCTTCATGGACCTCGTGGCCACGCGCGGCCTCGAGACCTGCCGCCATTTTTCGGGGATGGGCGTCGAGCCGCTGTCCGACGCGCTCGATGCGGCGGTGCTGGCGCGCCTGTTTGCCGGAAGGATCACGCCCTTGAAGGCCGCCCTGCTCGACCAGCGCCTGATCGCGGGCCTCGGCAACATCTACGTCTGCGAGGCGCTGCATCGGTCGGGCCTGCACCCGGCCCTGCCGGCCGGCGCCCTGGCCAAGCCGGACGGGACACCGACGCCCAAGGCGAAGAAACTCGTCGGGGCGATCAAGGCGGTGCTGACCGAGGCGGTCGCCGCCGGGGGCTCGACCTTGCGCGACTACGCCCGGCCGGACGGCGAGCGCGGCGCCTTCCAGCACGGGTTCCGGGTCTACGACCGGGCGGGACATGCCTGCCCGACCAAGGGCTGCACGGGCCGGGTCGGCCGGATCGTCCAGGGCGGGCGCTCGACCTTCTTCTGCGAGACCTGCCAGGTCCTGCCGGCGCGCTGAGACCCGACATTCGAGATCCGCCGGTTTCATCCCCCTTATTTCTCGTTGAAATTCGCCGGCGATCCCCCGCTTTCCGGGCCTGCCGCTCTCGGAACGTTGAACGGGTCCGGGCCCTGCCGCGTTCTCAGCTTCGCCACAGGACGGCAGAGCCCGTTCCCGATCTCCGGCTCGAGGAGGGCCGCCCGCGGCTCCCTCCCGGAGGAACGAACCCCACGGAGGAACACATGCGCGCCATCAAGCTGCTTCCGGTTCTCGGCCTGCTCGCGCTCGGCCTCGCGGCCTGCAAGGACGAGAAGAAGGACACCACGGGCACGACGTCGCCGCCGGCCAACAGCACGACCACCGCGCCGCCCGCGACGCCTCCGGCCGCCGGCCAGACCACGGCCCCGACCAACTCGCCCGCCGCGCCGCCGGCCGCGAACAAGCCCGCCGGGCAGCCGTAAGTCCTTCGGATCGCGAAAGCGCGTCCGGCGGCCGGCCGGCGCGAGCGAAAACGAGAGAGGTCCGCCTTCCGGCGGGCCTCTTTTTTACGCGCGACGGAGCGTCGGCGCTTACCGCGCCTTCTTCACCGAGCCGGTGCCGCGGTCGGCGGCGAAGGCCTGCTTCAGCTCCTTGGCGGCCAGCGCCTGCGCACCGAAATCGACAGCCAGTTCACGCAGCGGCGGGCATCGGCCGATCCTGCGCAGCCCGTCGACGAACGTTCGGCCCCACCCTCGGCAAACCCGTCGCGAGGCATCGCTCAGCGCGCGCCGCGAGCCTTTCGATCACGCGCAGAACTCTCTCTGCGCGAGACAACATTTCGGTGAGAGCCTGTTTGACAGCGGTGATCCCATCTCGCCCCTCATCCTGAGGTGCCGGAGCGCAGCGGAGGCCTCGAAGGGTGCTCCAGGGATCGCGCGGGATCTGGAACACCCTTCGAGGCCGCTTCGCGGCACCTCAGGATGAGGGTGGGGATGGGAGTTATGGCTTTCCTCTTGCCTTGCCGTTGCCTGACGAAGACACGGCGGCCGGTCAAACAGACTCTGATCCATGCAAAATACTGATGAATCGGCGAAAATAGGACTGAAATCACAGTAATCGACCCATGTTCATTTACGATTGCACATTCACCTCGATCGATCGGCAGGTGAACAACATTTCATATGACTGTAGGCAATTTTAGAGGAAATTTAATCATTCCACACAATAACCGACTGAAGTGCAAAGGTAGGTCAAGCCAAAATCCGCGCAAGGCGCGTTCGATCGGGCAAGGATCAGAGGACACCGCCATGATACGTTTGTCTCGGTCGCAGGTTTCAGCGGTCGCAAAGCTGACCGCGCTCGAACAATCGTTGGCTGCCATCGAGTTCATGCCCGATGGAACGATCGTCACGGCGAATGCCAACTTCCTGGCCGTGATGGGGTACACGGCCGCCGAGATCGTCGGTCAGCACCACCGCCTGTTCGTCGATCCGAGCGAGGCGGGAACCGATGCCTATGCTCAGTTCTGGGCGTCCCTCGGCCGTGGGCAGCAGCAGAGCGCCGTTTTCCGGCGCATCGCCAAAGGCGGGCGCACGATCTGGGTACAGGGTCTCTACGCGCCGATCCTCGATCGGAGCGGCCGGGTCGAGCGTGTGCTGAAGCATGCCACCGACATCACCGTCCAGACGGATGCCAGGCTGTCGGCCACCGAAGCCAGCCGCCAGACGCTCGCGAACGTTCAGGCCGTGGCCGCGGCCGCGGAGGAGATGAGCACCTCCATCCTCGAAATCAGCGGCAACATGGCCCGCTCCAAGGAAGCGGTCGACGGCATCAGCGGCCGCGCCCGGGCCGCCGACCACTCGACCGGGCAACTGCGCGACTCGGCGCGGGCGATGGACAACGTCGTGCGCGTGATCTCGAAGATCGCGGATCAGATCAACCTGCTGGCCCTCAACGCGACGATCGAGGCCGCGCGGGCCGGAGCGGCCGGGAAGGGCTTCGCCGTGGTCGCGGCCGAGGTCAAGGCGCTGGCGGGTCAGACGACCGCCGCGACCATCGAGATCTCGAACCAGATCGCCGGCATGCAGGCCGTGTCGGACGAAGTCGCGGAGATGCTCGGCGCCATCGGCTCCAATGTCACGGAGGTCGAGGCCTACGTGACCGGGATCGCGAGCGCCATCGAGGAGCAGACCGCGGTCACGCGGGACATTTCCGTCAGCATGCAGGCGGCGGCCGAGGAGATCGCCAGCATCAGCGCCGGACTGGATCGCCTGGGCAGCAACGCGGCCTGAACCCGTCGGACCGTTCGGCGATGACGACGTCGCATCGCCGAACGGTCCGCGTCGCGGCGTGCTTCGAGGCTGCTGGCGCCGTGCCTCGATGAGGACCGTCAGGGGCGCCAGAGCAGGCCGGTCGAACAGGCTCCGATACGACGCCGGTTGATGACTTCGGCCTCTCCTGCGTCCTTGCGAGGCGAAGCCGTGGCAAACCAGGGCGCGCCCTTTCCGGACCTGTCGCGCCCTGGATCGCTTCGCGGCCGCTCGCGATGACGGCGTGGGGCGAAACCCGAAGCGATCAAGCGGAAACGGTATGATACCGGCCGGCGATGAGGGCCACGCATCGTCGGCTGCCCTCGCGACGGCGAGGGGGCGGGCGTCCGCCGGACGCGGCTTCGGCGCATCGTCTTCTTTGCGGGAGCCGGTCTTCGTCTTTCGCAGCGATGCTCAGCGCGGCAGCGCCTCGCCCTCGGCCCGCCGCGCCGCCATCGCCCGCAGCACCCGCCCCAGTTCCTCCGCCGAGTACGGCTTGCGCAACAGCTCGAACCCGTGTGCGTCGTCCTGCGCCAGCACGTGGCTGTAGCCCGAGGTGAGCACCACCGGAAGATCGGGCAAGCGCTCGCGCAGGATGCGGGCCAGCGCGATCCCGCCCATGCCGGGCATCACCACGTCGGAGAACACCGCGTCGAAGGGCGTGTCGGCGCGCTCCAGTTCGACCAGGGCGGCCTCGGCGTTCTCGGCCCAGACCGGGTGGTGGCCGAGCTCTTCGAGGATCTGCGTGCAGAAGCGGCCGACCTCGATGTTGTCCTCGACCACGAGAACGCGCAGGCGCGTCTCGCCCCCCGCCTGCGACGTCGGGCAGACGGGAACGGGTGCCTGCGCCGGGGCGGCGACCTCTGGCAGGTAGAGGGTGAAGCGGGTGCCCTCGCCGGCGCTGCTCCTCACGTCCACGTCGCCGCCCGACTGCTTGGCGAAGCCGATCACCTGGGAGAGACCGAGACCGGTGCCCTTGCCGACCTCCTTCGTGGTGAAGAACGGCTCGAAGATGCGGCCCAGATCCGCCACGGCGATGCCGGTGCCGGTATCGACCACGGAGACCGCGACGAAGGGGCCCGCCGCGCCGGCATGGCCGCGGATCGGCGGCATCGGCGCGCCGCCGTCGAGGTGGAGGGTCAGGCGGCCCTCGCCGTCCATGGCGTCGCGGGCGTTGACCGCCATGTTGACCAGAGCCGTCTCGAACTGGCTCGCGTCCGCGCGGATGTAGCAGGGTTCGCCGGGCAGGTCGGTCACCACGCGGATGCGCGCGCCGGTCACCGAGTCGAGCATCTCCGAGATGCCGCGCAGCCGCTCGCACACGTCGAAGGTCTCGGGCTTGAGCGCCTGGCGCCGGGCGAAGGCGAGGAGCTGACCCGTCAGCTTCGCCGCGCGGTCGACCGTGTCGGAGACCGCGTCGAGGTAGCGGCGCTTGCGCTCGGGCGCGAGGTCGGGCCGTCGCAGGAACTCGACCGAGGAGCGGATGATGGTGAGCAGGTTGTTGAAGTCGTGGGCGACGCCCCCGGTGAGCTGACCCACGGCCTCCAGCTTCTGCGACTGGCGCAGGGCCTCCTCCGCCTGGCGCTGCTCGGTGATGTCGCGGCCGAAGCCGTAGAGCAGGTCGTCGGCGGGGACCACGGTCCAGAGCACCCGGCGGGTGCCGCCGTCCTTGGTCAGGCAGGTCAGTTCGAGATCGGTCGAGGCGCCGGCCGCGAGCCGCTCCAGCGCCGCCGCCGCCGCGGCGCGCTCGTCGGGCGCGCAGAAATCGGGCACGTGGCGGCCCACCGTCTCCGTCGGCGACCAGCCGAGGGTGCGGCTCCACGACGGGTTCACCGCCTCGATCCGCCCCTCGGGGGAGGCCACGACCTTGAGCACCGGCGAGAGCGCCCAGACCCGGTCGCGGTCGCGCCGTTGCGCCACCACCTCCGCCTCCAGGTCGGCGGCCTTGGAATGGAGCAGGTGCTCGAGGTTGCGCCGGGCGGTGATGTCCTGGAACAGCACCGCCACCTGCCGGCGCGCGGGCGGCTCGATGCGGAAGGCGGCGAGTTCGAGGTAGCGCCCGGTGGCGACCAGTTCGCGCTGGAAGCGGATCGGCCGGCCGGTGTGCAGAACCTCGCCGTAGAGCGCGACCCAGCCGTCGGCCTCCGCGCCCACCATGTCGCGCACGCGCTGGCCGACGACGTTCTCGATACCGGCATGCTGCGCGTAGGCGCGGTTGGCGGTGACGTGGACGTAGTCGCTCAGGGGGCCGTGCGGGCCGTCGATGAACTCGATGACGCAGTAGCCCTCGTCCATCTGCTCGAACAGCGTGCGGTAATGCTGCTCGCTCTCGGCGAGCGCCGTGCTCTGGGCCCGTTGCTCGCTGACGTCGCGCACCACGCCCGAGAGCCGGATCGGCCGGCCGTCCGCGGCGCGCTCGACGTCCAGCGTGCGGGCGATCCAGCGCGGCGTGCCGGTTTGCGGGTCGCGGACGCGGTAGACCGTCTCGCCGGGCGCGGCATCGCCCGAGGGCAGGGCCGCCTCGTCCTCCGCCGCGAACCGCTCGGCGAGGGCGGCGAGGGCATAGCGCTCGCGCACCTCCAGCCCGTGCAGGCGGCAGAAGGCGGGGCTCGGATGCAGCACGCCCTCGTGCAGGTCGAGGGTGAACACGCCGATCCCGGCCGCGTCCTGCGCCCGGGCGAGGGGATCCTGCGCCGCGCGCAAGGGATCCGCGGTCGGGATGGGGGCCGGTTCGGTGTCCGGCGGCTCGACGGGGAGCGGGCTCTCGGTCATGCTCACGGAGGTTCTTGTAGCACGCCACCGGGCGGCACAAGCGCGACCGTTTGGCCGATAAACGATGCCTCGGACAACCTCAAGAATCGATGTCCGGCAGACCTGAAGTCAGGCCGGATCGAACTCGTGGCAGCGCCGGAAGATGCCCTGCCCGTCGAACGGGAGGCGCCGGTCGCTGGCGAGATCGGCGGCGATTCGCGGGCAGCCGTCCGATCCGACCCGCATGGGCGACGATGCGGGGCCTCCGTTCGAGGGCGCGCCGCGGCCGGGGATCATCGGCCCGTCATGCCGTTCGTAGGGCATGATACGCCATCCGGTCGATGACTTCGGCCTGTCCTGCGTCCTTGCGAGGCGAAGCCGTGGCCCATCCAGGGCGCGCCCTTTCCGGACCTGTCGCGCCCTGGATCGCTTCGGGGCCGCTCGCGATGACGGCGTGGGGCGAAACCCGAAGCGATCAAGCGGAAACGGCATGGCAGGATCCGCCTGGCCTCCTCCTACCAGCCGCCGCGCTCCGCGCGGCTCGGCGCCCGGCCCTGGGGCGTCAGGGCGTCGATGACGCCGGGCAGCGCCTGCGCCAGTTGCGCGAGCAGATCCGAGCGCGAGAGGCCGGTCTCACGGCTCAGGCTGTCGACGGTGTCGGGGCCGAGCGCCTCGGCCAGACGATTCGGGGCGATCTCGCGGTTGGCGCCGTGGCCGATCCAGGAGCCGATCACGTCGCCGAGGCCGCTCCTCTCGAAGCCGTGGATCAGCCCGTCGAGCCCGTCGGCCGCCGCACCGCCGTCCTGCGGCTCGCGGTCGAGGCCGGCAGAGGGGCCTCCGCCGGGGGACCGGCTGCCGGACGGGCCATCGCCGGGGCCATCGAGCATGCCGGCGAGGTCGCCGAAATCGCCGCCGAGGTCGTTGCCGGCATCATGCCCTTGCGTCGGCGGCCCACTGCGACGGCCCTGATCGAACCCGCCGAGATCGCCGTCGCCGGTGCCCGGCCCGGGGAGGGGACGTCCGCCGGATTCCGCATGCCCGCGGCCGAAGATGTCGCCGAGGCCGCCCGCGCCCTTGCTGAGAAGCAGCATCAGCAGCGCCTTCACCACCGGCGAGGCCAGCGCGCCGCCGCGCCCGCCTCCCAGAACCTGTCCGACGACACCGCCGATGACCTGATCGAGCAGCCCCATGAGCCTCCTCCCGCTTTTCCTGCCGTTCGCTGACCGTGCCGGAGCAACGGCGAGGGCCGGGATCGGTTGCGGCTCGCGTGTCCTGTCAGTTCTCCCGGCTCGAACGGAACGGCTTGGAGAGGTGATCCATCGGGTTGGTTCGGGTGCTCTTGCCGTCGGGCACCACGGAGGTGGAGGAGCGGATCGCGCTCGGCGACGACACGTCGCCGCTCGGCCGGTCGTGCGCGCGGTCGTCGGTCCGCACGGTGTCGGTGCCGGGGGGCAGGGTGCCGGCGGTCGGCTGATCGTCGGGGTTGGCCGCGCTCCGGGCGAGCGCCGGCGTCGGACCGGGCAGGCCCACCAGCAGGGCGCCGGCGAGGCAGGCAACGGTCACCGCGGCGGATCGGCGGGGAGAGGGGCGCATGGGTCGGCTCCGGCGTGCGGCAAGGGCGGGGGCAAGGGCGGGGGCAAGGGCGGGTTCTGCGGGGCCAATCCGCGGCCCACGGCTCAGGTTCCGCTGCCGGCACCGGCGTCGGACACGGGCCGACCGCCCCCTCAGCCGCGCCTGCGCCCGCCGCCGCCCTTGTAGCGAGGCTTCTGGCCGCCCAGGCCTTGCGTCGAGCGCGCCTTCGGCCGCTCCTGCCAGGGCACGGCGCCGACCGGCAATTCGCGGTCGGTGCCCGGACCCATGTTGTCGAGGGTGGGCTTCGCGATGCGGCTGCCCTTCTGCCCGTAGCGCCCGGCCTCGCGCTCCACGTCCCCTTGCCGGGCCATGGGATCGTCGGAGACCATCAGCTCGGTCGCCTGAAGGCGCTTCAGCTCGTCGCGAAGCCGCGCCGCCTCCTCGAAGTCGAGATCGGCGGCGGCCGCGCGCATCCGCTTGTCCAGATCGGCCATCACGGCCTTGAGGTTGTGGCCGACGGTGATCGCGTCCTTGGCGAGCCCCGTATCGACGCGGACATGGTCGCGCTCATACACGCTTTCCAGGATGTCGCTGATGCCGCGCTTGACCGATTGCGGCGTGATGCCGTGCTCTTCGTTGTAGGCGAGCTGCTTCTGGCGGCGACGCTCGGTCTCGGCGATGGCCCGGTCCATGGAGCCGGTCCGCGAATCCGCGTAGAGGATGCAGCGGGCCTCCGCGTTGCGGGCGGCGCGGCCGATGGTCTGGATCAGCGAGGTCTCGGAACGCAAGAAGCCCTCCTTGTCGGCATCGAGGATGGCGACGAGGGCGCATTCGGGGATGTCGAGGCCCTCGCGCAGCAGGTTGATGCCGATCAGGACGTCGAAGGCGCCGAGCCGCAGGTCGCGGATGATCTCGATCCGCTCCAGGGTGTCGATGTCCGAGTGCATGTAGCGCACCCGCACCGCGTTCTCGTGCAGGTACTCGGTCAGGTCCTCGGCCATGCGCTTGGTGAGCGTCGTCACCAGCGTGCGGTAGCCGGCCTGCGCGACGGCGCGGACCTCGCCCAGCAGGTCGTCCACCTGGCTTCGGGCGGGCCGGATCTCGATCACCGGATCGACGAGGCCGGTGGGGCGGATCACCTGCTCGGCGAAGACGCCGGCCGTGCGCTCCATCTCCCACTTGCCGGGCGTGGCCGAGACGTGGACCGATTGCGGGCGCATCGCGTCCCATTCCTCGAACCGCAAGGGGCGGTTGTCGAGGCAGGAGGGCAGGCGGAAGCCGTACTCGGCCAGCGTCGCCTTGCGCCGGAAGTCGCCGCGATACATGCCGCCGATCTGCGGCACGGTGACGTGGCTCTCGTCGGTGAAGACGAGGGCGTTGTCGGGCAGGTACTCGAACAGGGTCGGCGGCGGCTCCCCAGGCTTGCGCCCCGTCAAGTATCGCGAATAGTTCTCGATGCCGTTGCAGGCGCCGGTCGCCTCGATCATCTCGACGTCGAAGGTGCAGCGCTGTTCGAGCCTCTGCGCCTCGATCAGCCGGCCCATTCGCGTCAGTTCCTCGACCCGGCCCTTCAGCTCGGTCTTGATGCCCTTGATCGCCTGCTGGAGCGTCGGGCGCGGCGTGACGTAGTGCGAGTTCGCGTAGACCTTGACGAATCTCAGCTCGTTGATCTTCCTGCCGGTCAGGGGATCGAATTCGACGATGGACTCGATCTCGTCGCCGAACAGGCCGATGCGCCAGCCGCGATCCTCCAAGTGGGCCGGCCAGAGTTCGATGACATCGCCGCGCACGCGAAAAGTGCCGCGGGCGAAGTCCGACTGGATGCGCCTGTACTGGAGCGCCACGAGGTCGGCGATGAGCTGGCGCTGCTCGATCCGCTCGCCCAGCGACACGGTGAACGACATCGCCGTGTAGGTCTCGACCGAGCCGATGCCGTAGATGCAGGAGACCGAGGCGACGATGATCACGTCGTCCCGCTCCAGCAGGGCGCGGGTGGCGGCGTGGCGCATCCGGTCGATCTGCTCGTTGATCGACGATTCCTTTTCGATGAACGTATCGGACCTCGGGACGTACGCCTCCGGCTGGTAATAGTCGTAGTACGAGACAAAGTATTCTACGGCATTATCCGGGAAAAAGCTCTTGAACTCGCCGTAGAGCTGTGCGGCAAGCGTCTTGTTCGGCGCGAGGATGAGGGCGGGGCGCTGCGTCTCCTCGATCACCTTGGCCATCGTGAAGGTCTTGCCGGAGCCTGTGACGCCGAGCAGCACCTGATCGCGCTCGGCAGTCCTCACGCCCTCGACCAGTTCGGCGATGGCGGTCGGCTGGTCGCCGGCCGGCGTGAAGTCGGATCTGAGCGTGAACGTCACGCCGCCTTCCGATTTCGCCGGCCGCTCCGGGCGGTGCGGCACCCAGGCCTCGCCGTTCTTGAACAGCGGGTTGCCCTCGGTCAGCAGCTTCTCCAGCGCCTCGACGGTGGCCGAGACGCCCTCCGTCGCGAGAGAGGGCGCCCCCGCCTCGGGCACGGTCTCCGGCGCTGGGCCGTCATCAGGGGGAACGAGGCCGAGCGCCTGGGCGAGCCGGGGATCGACGTCGGCCGCGTCGCCGATGGCGAAGCCCGCCTGCGGCGCCTCGGCGAAGCCGTCCTGCGCGATTTTCTTGTAGGCTTTCGCCTCGCCCTTCCGAGTGCGTCCCTTCCGGACCGGCTCCGGCGGGGGCACGGGCTCGACCGCCTTCGGCCGGTTGCGGTTGAGGGCGGGGTTGAGCAGGGCGGCGAGATGCTCGTCGAGCGGCTTCAGCTCGGGCTTCTCTGCCTTTCCCGTGGAGGGGCGGGGCTTTTTCGGTGCGGGCATGGCGCCAATATGGGCCGGGCAGGCCGCGGGCGGAAGACGGCCGCGCGATCGGATTGCCGCGCGCTTGCCGCACGTTGTCGCGCCGATTACCCTGATCGCTCCCACCTCAGGAGACCGGCATGAAAACGGTCAGCCTCCGCGAAGCCGAAGCCGATCTGTCCCGACTGATCGAGGAAGCCGCCCAAGGCCAACCCTTCGTGATCACGCGAGACGGCCGCCCGCTGGTCAGGGTCGTTCCGGCCGAGGCGGAAGCTCCACGCACCCGGCGGATCGGCAGCCTCGTCGGCCAGATCTCGGTGCCCGACGACTTCGACACGATGTTCCAGGATGAGATCATCCGGATGTTCGAAGGTGAGTACAAGGGCCGAGCGGAACCTTGAGGCTCCTCCTCGACACACACCTTCTGATCTGGGCTCTCGGCGCGCCGCAGCGATTGTCGAACACAGCTCGCCAGCTCATCGATGACCCAGCACATGTTCCTGTATTCAGCACAGCGAGTATTTGGGAACTCGCGATCAAACAGAGCTTGGCGCGCACGAAGGGCGCGATCGATGCAGATCTCGTTCGGAGTACCCTGCTTCGAGACGGGTATGAGGAACTCGTCATCATCGGTGCCCATGCCATCGCCGTCGCGAACCTTCCCCTACTCCACAAGGACCCCTTCGACCGTCTCCTCCTCGCCCAGGCAACGGTGGAGGGGATGACGCTCCTGACTGCCGATGACCTCCTCGCCCGCTATCCGGGGCCGATCCAGCGGGTGTAATCGATCCTTCTTCGAATACCGCCGGCCTATCGCTCGCCCCTCGGCGCTGCCGTCCCCGTGCCGGAGCACTGTCCGAAGTCATGCCGGCCGGTCGAATGCCGCTTGACGGCTCTGCACCCGCGTGTACTTTACAATGCAAAGCATGTCTCGACGCGGGAAGGCGAGCCCCATGCGTGACAGCCACGGCGACCTCGACAAGGCGCTCGCCGACATCGTCGCGATCCGGATGCAGATCGCGCGGGACACCGCCTTCCGCGGCCTCGGCACCGCGACGCTGGCCGCGACCGGCCTCATCGCCCTCGCCGTCGCGGGCGGGCAGGCCTTGTTCCTGACCGACCCGACCGCCCGGCCCGTCGCCTTCTTCGGCCTGTGGATCGGCGCCGCCGTCACCGCCTGCGCCCTGATCGGCTTCGAGGCGGTGCGCCGCTCGCGCCGGGTCCATTCGGGGCTCGCCGACGCGATGGTGTTCAGCGCCATCGAAGGTTTCCTGCCCGCAGGCGGGGCGGGGTTGTGCCTCGGGCTCGTCTTCGCCCGCTTCGCGCCGGACCAGCTCTGGATGCTGCCGGGCCTGTGGCAGGTGCTGGTCGGGCTCGGCCTGTTCGCCTCCGCCCGCATCCTGCCCCGCACCGTGCCCCTCGCGGGCGCGTGGTACCTGCTCGCCGGGCTCGCCGTGCTGGCGCTGGCCAGCGAGACGCGCCACCTCTCGCCCTGGCTGATGGGCCTGCCCTTCGCCGTCGGCCAGGGACTGCTCGCCGTCATCATCCACCGCCAGTCGGGTCACGGAGACGCCGATGCCGACCTCTGACCGCGCCGACGCCCGCTTCTCCTACGAGGGGCTCGACCGGATCATCCACGAGCGGGCCCGGCTCTCGGTGCTGACCTCGCTGGTCTCGCATCCCCGCGGCCTCGCCTTCCCCGACCTGAAGCGCCTGTGCGGGCTCACCGACGGCAATCTCAGCCGCCACCTCGCGGTGCTGCAGGAGGCCGACCTCGTCAGCCTGGAAAAGGGCTACGACCAGAACCGGCCGCAGACCCTCTGCCGCCTGACCCCCCCGGGGCGTGCCCGCTTCCTCGACTATCTCGGGGTGCTGGAGCAGGTGGTGCGCGATGCCGCGCAAGCGGCGGGCAGGCCAAATGGCGCCGCCGGCCGGTCCACGGCAGCCGAGGGCGACCACCCCGCCGGCCACGACCGGTCCGGCCTCGCCGAACCCGCCTGAGGGCGGCTCACCCCGCCTCCCTCGAACCCCGCCCCCTCGCCTCGTCCCGAACGCTGCCCGGAGACTTTACGATGCAAAGCCCTCCCGACCGCAGATCCCGTCTGCACGCGGCGGTCATCATGGACGGCAACGGCCGCTGGGCCCGCGCCCGCGGCCTGCCGCGGGGGGCCGGCCACCGGGCCGGTGTCAAGACGATCCAGCGGGTGGCGGAGGCCGCGCCCGACCTCGGCATCGGCACGCTCACCCTCTACGCCTTCTCCAGCGACAACTGGCGCCGCCCGGCCGAGGAGGTCGGCGGGCTGATGCGGCTGCTGCGGGCCTATCTGCGCGGCGAGACCGAGCGCCTCGCCCGCACCGGCACGCGGCTCACGGTGATCGGCCGCCGCGACCGGCTGCCCGCGGGCATCCCCGAGGCGATCGCGCGGGCCGAGGCCGCGACCGCGGCGGGCACGCGCCTGAACCTGCGCATCGCCGTCGACTACTCCTCCCGCGACGCGATCCTCGCCGCCGCCGCCCGGCTCGGGCCGGAGGGCCTGAGCCGCGAGGGGATGAGCGGCGCGCTGTGCGGGCAGGGCGATGTCGATCTCCTGATCCGCACCGGCGGCGAGAAGCGGCTCTCCGACTTCCTGCTCTGGGAGGCGGCCTACGCGGAGCTCCACTTCACCGACCGGATGTGGCCGGATTTCGCGGCCGCCGACCTCGCCGCCGCGGTGGCCGACTTCTCCGCCCGCGACCGGCGGTTCGGCGGGCTGAACCCGGCCGCGGTGCCGGAAGCGGCCTGACCCGAGCCGCTGGACGAACGGCCCGACAATCCCACATGCACGGGTCCGATCCCGTCACGAAGCCTCAAAAGATCCCGATGCAGGCCGATCCGAACGCCGCGCGCCCCGCCCTCGACGACGAGACCCTCGCCTTCGCGGCCCGCGTCTTCCAGTACGCCCGGATGGGCCATGCGGAGGCGCTGGCCGAGCTGTTCGGCCAGGGCCTGCCGGCGAACCTGCGCAACGACAAGGGCGACAGCCTCCTGATGCTCGCCGCCTATAACGGGCAGGAGGCGGCGGCCCGCGTCATCCTGGAGGCCGGAGGCGACCCCGCGCTCGCCAACGACCGCGGCCAGACCCCGCTCGCCGGGGCCGCCTTCAAGGGCGAGGCCGGCATCGTCCGGCTGCTTCTGGAGCACGGCGCGCCGGTCGACGGAGCCGGCGACGGCACCCGCACGGCGCTGATGGTGGCGGCGATGTTCGACCGCACCGAGATCGTGGACCTGCTGCTCGCCCACGGCGCCGACGCAGGCCTGCGCGACGCCGCGGGGCTGAGCGCGGCCGACATGGCCCGGCAGATGGGGGCCCAAAACACCCCGGCCCGATTGGAACGGGCGCAAGCCGGCTGACCGGTTCCGGCACGCCCCGCCTCGTGTAGGATCGGCACCGAGCCGGGCCCCCGCGAGACCCGGGCGGCGAGACAGGCCGGGAGGGACGCCATGCCGGATGCGGTCGGGGCGATCGACCAGGGCACCACGAGCACGCGCTTCATCGTGTTCGACCGCCGGGGCACGATCCTGGCACAGGCCCAGCGCGAGCACGAGCAGATCTTTCCCCGTCCCGGCTGGGTCGAGCACGACCCGCGGGAGATCTGGCGCAACACCCACGCGGTGATGCGCGAGGGATTGGCCCGGGCCGGGCTGGCGCCGCGGGATCTCGCCGCCATCGGCCTCACCAACCAGCGCGAGACGGCGCTGCTGTGGGACCGGGCCACCGGCGAACCGCTGCACAACGCCCTGGTCTGGCAGGACACCCGCACCGACCGGCACGTGGCGGCGCTCGCCCGCGACGGCGGGCGCGACCGCTTCCGCGCGGTCACCGGCCTGCCGCTGGCGAGCTATTTTTCCGCCTCCAAGCTCGCGTGGCTGCTCGACCATGCCGAGGGCGCCCGCGCCAAGGCGGAGGACGGCGGCGCCCTGTTCGGCACGGTCGATTCCTGGCTCGTCTGGAACCTCACCGGCGGTCCGCAGGGCGGCCTGCACGTCACCGACGCGACCAATGCCAGCCGCACCCAGTTGATGTCGCTCGAAAGCCTCGACTGGGACGAGGCCATGCTCGGCGTGTTCCGGATTCCGCGCGCGGTGCTCCCGAAGATCGTCTCGTCCAGCGCCGTGCTCGGCGAGACCCGCGACCCGTTCCCCGGCGTGCCGCTCGGCGGCATCCTCGGCGACCAGCAGGCCGCCCTGTTCGGGCAGACCTGCTTCGACGCGGGCGAGGCCAAGAACACCTACGGCACCGGCTGCTTCGCGCTGATGAACACCGGCCCCGAGCCCGTCGCCTCCTCGGCCGGGCTCGTCACCACCGTGGCCTACAGGCTCGACGGGCGCCCCCCGGCCTACGCGCTGGAAGGTTCCATCGCCATCACCGGCGCCCTGGTGCAGTGGCTGCGCGACAATCTCGGCCTGATCCGCGCGTCGGGCGAGATCGAGGGGCTCGCCCGCAGCGTCGAGGACAATGGCGGCGTCTACGTGGTACCGGCGTTCTCCGGCCTCTACGCGCCGCACTGGCGCGACGACGCCCGCGGCCTGATCATCGGCCTGACCCGCTACGCCAACCGGGCCCACATCGCCCGCGCCTGCCTGGAGGCCACCGCCTACCAGACCCGCGAGGTGCTGGAGGCGATGGAGCGCGATTCCGGTTTTTCCCTCGCCGAACTGCGCTGCGACGGGGGCATGACCGTCAACGACCTGCTGATGCAGTTCCAGGCCGACATCCTCGACCGGCCGACCCTGCGCCCGAAGGTTTCGGAGACGACGGCCCTGGGCGCGGCCTACGCCGCAGGCCTCGCCACGGGCTTCTGGCGAACGCTCGAAGATCTTCGCGACAACTGGGCCGTGGACAGACGCTGGCATCCGCGGATCGAGGCGGAAGAACGGCGCACCCTCTTCGCCGGCTGGGGCCGGGCGGTGGAACGCTCGTTCGGATGGATCGAGGAGAACGCTTGATGGGCGGTTGGACAGGTGGCCGGATCCCCACGCTCCGCACGGCGTCGCTGGCCGCCGCGATGACCCTGACGCCGCTCGCCGCCGGCCTCGCCCCGGCGCCGGCGATCGCCGCACCGGCCGTCTATCCCGAGCAGCGGGAGGGCGACCACGTCGTCGAGACCTTCACGTTCGCCAGCGGCGAGAAGCTGGACAAGGTCAAGCTGCACTACACCACCCTCGGCACGCCCCATCGCGGCGCCGACGGCGAGATCGACAACGCGGTGCTCGTCCTGCACGGCACCACCGGCACGGGCAGGAGCTTCCTGATCCCGACGCTCGGGCCGGAGCTGTTCGGCGAGGGCGCGCCGCTCGACGCCAAAAGCTGGTACGTGATCCTGCCCGACGGGCTCGGCCGCGGCGGGTCCTCGAAGCCCTCCGACGGGCTGAGGGCGCGCTTTCCCCGCTACGGGTACGGTGACGTCGTCGAGGGCCAGCACCGGGTCGTCACCGAGGCGCTCGGGGTCAAGCACCTGCGCCTCGTCCTCGGCACCTCCATGGGCGGGATGCAGGCCTGGATGTGGGGCGAGCGCTATCCCGGCAGCATGGACCTGCTGATGGCGGTGGCGAGCCAGCCGATTCCGGTGAGCGGGCGCAACGCCCTGTGGCGGCGCCTGCTGATCGAGGGCATCCGCACCGATCCCGACTGGAAGGGCGGCGCGTACACCGAGCAGCCGCGCCATTTCGGGCGCATCCTGCCGATCTTCGACATCATGACCGAGAGCGTGCTCGGCCTGCAGAAGCAGGCCCCGACCCGCGCGGCGGCCGACAAGGCCTACGACCGGATGATCGCCGGCTACGACAACAAGGCCGACGCCAACGACTGGATGTACTGGTTCGACTCCTCCTACGACTACGACCCCTCGCCGAACCTCGAGAAGATCACCGCCAAGGTACTCGCGGTGAACTTCGCCGACGACGAATTGAACCCACCCCAGCTCGACGTGATGAACGGCGCCATGGCCCGGGTGAAGGACGGCCGCTTCGTGCTGGTGCCGACCTCGCCCGAAACCCATGGCCACCAATCCTTACGCTTCGCCGGCCTGTGGAAGGGCTACCTCGCCGAGTTTCTGGGGAAGCCCGAGGCGACGACGGAAAAGAAGGACTCGTCGGAACGGCCGGAGGGTACGCGGTAGAGGCGCCAGGGTTCGCCATGACGATGCGGGTCACGCTTGCCGTCATCGTGCGAGGCGAAGCCGAAGCAATCGCGACGGCGCGGAAGTGCCCGCTCGGCTTCCCCGGCACGATATGCCGAGCGGTCGGCAGACAGCTTCCGTTCGGCGAAAGGCAGCCGAAGCCACCGGGGCGATGTGCATTTTTGCAAAAATCGAATGATACAGTATCCGGTTGATACGATACTCCGGTTGATGAGTTCGGCCTCTCCTGCGTCATCGCGAGGCGAAGCCGTGGCGATCCAGGGCGCGCCCTTTCCGGACCTGTCGCGCCCTGGATCGCTTCGCGGCCGCTCGCGAGGACGGAGGGTGGCCAAACCCGAAGCGATCAAGCGGATGCCGTATGAAATTCAAGTCAAGTAATGTTCAAAGTCCGCGGCCGAGGGCAGAGCACGGGTCGACATCCCCAACTCGAATCATCCCACAAACACAGGGCCGGAGCACAGCGGAGGCCTCGAAGGGTGCTCCAGGAATCGCGCGGGAGCTGGAACACCCTTCGAGGCCGCTGCGCGGCACCTCAGGATGAGGGGCGAGATGGGATCACCGCAGTCAAACAGGCTCCGACAAGGGCTCGCCCTTTCGAAATCCCGGTCAGGGGCGAAACCCCTCGAACACCATCTGGTCGGCGTGCGCGCGGGCGAGCGCCCGCTGCGCGTCGGTGCGCACGGTCCAGGCCATCACCGGCATGTCGCCGAGCCGGCGGCAGAGATAGGGCACCGGCCCCGGCAGGTCGTCGACGCGCCAGGACAGGAAGTGCGGGCGGCTCACATGCAGATGGAGCAGGCCCGACAACTCGGCCCGGGCCGAGGGCGTCAGCTTCGCGTATTCCGGATCGTCCTGGCTCGCCTCCGCGACGATGCCGCGGGGGATGTTCGGGGCGATTTCGGCGAGCGTCGCGACGATGCCGGGATCGAAGGATTTCAGCGCCACCGGCGCGTCGAGGCCGGCGACGATCTCGGCGGTGCGGCGGGTAAGGCGCCGGTCGCCGTCGAAGCGCGACTTGATCTCGACGATCACGGGAACCCGCCCGGCGATTCTTCGAAGGAAATCCGGCAGGGTCGGGATGCGCTCCGGCGTGCCGGCGACGGCGAGCGTGCCGAGTTGTGCCGCCGTGCGCGACCCCACGGATTCGGTGGCCTCCGTGAGGCGGCCCAGCGCCTCGTCGTGGAACACCATCGCCTCGCCGTCGGCGCTGAGCTGCACGTCGCACTCGATGGCGTAGCCGCCCGCCGCCGCGGCCTCGGCCGCGGCCAGCGTGTTCTCGGGGATGGCGTTCGCGCGGTCGTGCAGGCCGCGATGGGCGATCGGACGGGCGGTGAGCCAGTCCGGCGCCCGCGGGGTCGCCGGCGCGCTCACGCGACCTCGAACATCGCCTCGACCTCGACCGCCGCGTCGAGGGGAAGTTCGGCCACGCCCACCGTCGAGCGGGCGTGACGGCCGCGATCGCCGAGGATCTCGACCATCAGGTCGGAGGCGCCGTTCATGATCGGGGCGAGGCCGGCAAAGCTCGGCACCGCGTTGATGAAGCCGCCGAGCCGCACGCATTGCACCACGCCGTGGTCGAGATCGCCCACCGCCGCCTGGACCTGGGCGAGCACGTTGAGGGCGCAGAGCCGGGCCGCCGCCACGCCCTGCTCGGCCGAGACCTCGGCGCCGAGCTTGCCCTTGTGGGCGGGATCGAGGGTGCCGTCCGGCCCGAAGCAGATCTGGCCGGAGATGACGACGAGGTTGCCGGTGCGGACGTAGGGCACGTAGTTCGCGACCGGCGCCGCGGCCTTCGGCAACTTCAGGCCGAGCGCCTCCAGACGTTCCTTGACCGAGTTCATCGCCGTCTCCCGCATGATGCTGCGGGGCTCTGAGCACGGGCGCGGGGCGACTCGCAAGGGGGGAGAGGCAACGGAGCCCGCCTCAACCGGCGGTCTCCGCCGCCTGCGCCACGACCCGCGGCGCGTCGGCGGCGAAATCGTAGCGCAGGTCGGCATGGGCCACGGTGGCAGGGCGGTGGGCGACGATGACCCGGGTCATCTTCAGGTCGCGCAGGGAAGCGGCGATGACCGCTTCCGTCGGCTCGTCGAGCGCGCTCGTCGCCTCGTCCAGAAAGAGAATCTCCGGGCGCCGGTAGAGGGCGCGGGCCAGGATCACCCGCTGGCGCTGGCCGCCGGAGAGGGTCGAGCCCATGTCGCCGACCAGCGTTTCGAAGCCCATCGGCGTGCGGGCGATGTCGTCGAGGATCGCGGCGCGGGCGGCGCATTCGCGGATCCAGCCGGGATCGGGCCGCTCGTCGAAGCAGGCGATGTTCTCGGCGATCGAGCCGGCGAACAGGCCGTCGTCCTGCATGACGCCGGCGATGCGGGCGCGGTAGGCGGCCAGGCCGCCGGCGCGGATGTCGCGCCCGTCGACCAGCACCGCCCCCTCGCTCGGCGCAACCAAGCCCATCAGGATCTTCATCATCGAACTCTTGCCGCAGCCCGAGGGGCCGGTGACGGCCAGGCTCAGGCCCGGCGGCACCTCCAGGCCGAGGTTGCGGAACACCCAGGGCTCGTCGTCGCCGTAGCGCAGGGACAGCCCGACCGCACGCAAGGCCGCGCCACGCGCCGGCGGCCGTTCCCCGGCGGGGAGGAGGGCGGGTGCCGCCACCGGCGTCACGGCCGCGGGGCTCGGTGCGGCGGCCTCCTCCGGCTCGGTCATCACGATGTCCGAGAGGCGGTCGGTCTGCACGTTGAGCATCCGCAACTGGAAGCCCGACTGGATCAGGTTGCCGATGCGGGTCGAGAACTGGTCGCGATAGGCCAGGAAGGCCACCAGCATGCCGAGCGTCATCGACTGGTCGATCACGGCGCGGGCCCCGAGCACCAGCAGGATCAGCCGGTCGGCGCCGAACAGGAACTCGTTGCCGCGCCCGAACACGAGGTCGAGCCTTTGCAGCCGCAGCCGGGCGTTCAGCGCCTGGACGAACTGGTTCATCCAGGTGCCGCGGCGGCGCTCGCGCAGGTTCAGGAGCTTGACGCTCGCCATGCCGCGCACGGTCTCGATGAAGTGGCTCTGCTGGCGCGCCTCCGCGACGATCGCTTCCTCGGTGCCCTCGCGGTAGGCCTTGTAGGCGGCGATCCGCAGTCCGGCGTTGAGCGCGGTGGCGGCCAGCGCCACAAAAGCGAGCCAGCCGCCGTAGAGGAACAGCATGATCAGCATGCCGATCGACATCAGCCCGTCGAGCAGCGCCTGGACGAGGTCGGTGGTGATGCCCTTCTGGATCGTGGCGAGCGTGCCGAAGCGCGAGATCACGTCGCCGACATGCCGCTTCTGGAAGTAGTCGAGCGGCAGACGGGAGAGGTGGTCGAACAGCGAGCCCGACCATTGGTAGTTCAGCCCCGTCCCGGTGAGCATGATCGCCCAGCTTCGGGCGATGCCCAGCCCCAGTTGCAGCGCCAGCAGCAGGGCGAGGCCGATCGCCACCACCAGCAGCAGGTCGAGATCGCCGTTGACGATCACCTCGTCGATGACGATCTGCGAGGCGATCGGCATCAGGATCGCCACGAGTTCGATCCCGAAGGACAGGACCAGGATCTGCGCCATGGCCGAGCGGATGCCGGCCATGCCCCGGAACAGGTCGGACAGGGCGAGCCCCCGCGCCGCCTTCTCCCGCACGAAGCTCTGGTTCGGCGCCACCTCCAGGGCGACGCCGGTGAACTCCCGCGAGGCCTCCGCGAGACTCAAGGTCCGGCGCCCGCGGGCGGGATCGTGGATCACGATCTCCCGGCGCCCGACACGCGCCAGCACGACGAAGTGGTTGAGCCCCCAATGCAGGATGCAGGGCAGGCGCAGGCGACCGAGATCGGTGAGTTCCACCCGCAGCGCCCGGGTCGTGAGCCCCAGGGTCCCCGACAGGTCCATCAGGTTGCGCAGCGTCATGCCCTTCAGCGAGAGGGCATGGCGGGCGCGAAGGGTGCCGAGATCGACCTGACGGCCGTGATAGCCCAGCACCATGGCGAGGCAGGCCATGCCGCACTCGGCGGCTTCGGCCTGGAGCAGGACCGGCAGGCGCCGCCGGAACCCGAACTGAAGATCCGACAGCAGGCTCAACGCTCCCCTCCTTGCGTGACGAGATCGACGCTGCGCTTGACGTGGTAGAGGGGGTCGAGGAGCCATCGGTAGAGCGCGCGCTTTTCGAGCGCGATGTCGGCCTCGACCCGCATGCCGGCCTCGAGCCGGCGCTGCTCGCCGTAGGCCGTCACGCTGTTCTCGTCCGGCCGCACGATGATGCGGTAGACCCCGCCGTTCCCCGCATTCTTGGCCGCGTCCCTCGCCGCCTCCGGCTGGGCGCTGCCGTCGCCTTCGAGCGGCGCGCGGGTCACCTCGGTCACCGTGCCCCGGTGCAGGCCGAAGCGCTGGAACGGGAAGGCGGCGTAGCGCAGCATCACGCTGGCGCCGGGTTCGATGAAGCCGATGGCCGAGGAATCGACGAACAGGTTGGCCTGCATCCGCCCGTCGCTCGGCAGCAGGGTGAGCAGGCTCGCGCCCGCCGCCACCGTCTGCCCGGCCTGGGCGCGGATCGAGGTGAGGATGCCGCGCTCAGGGGAGCGCACCTCGATGGCGCGGCGCGCCTCGCTCTCGGCCCGCTGCTGTTCGAGCTGGGCGGCGCTGCGGTCGAGTTCGGCCAGGTCGCGCGCCAGCGTCTCGTCGAAGGTCGAGAGCTTGGCCTTCAGATCCCCGAGCTTGCCCTCGACCTGGAGCCCGCCCTGGCGGAACTGCGCGAGCTGCGAGGTGGCCTGGAGGTAGAGGTAGTTCTGGCTCTGGAAGTCGGCCGCGCGGGCGAAGCCCCGCGTCACGAGGTCGGCGAGTTCGTCGGCGCGGGTCTTGAGCGGGGGCACGAGCTTCTCCTGGAGCGCGAGCTGCTCCTCGATCTTGGCGCGCTGCGCTTCCAGGTTGGCGATCTGCTCCCTCAGCCCCTCCTTCTCGGCCTCGGCCATGGCGGCGCGGGCGGCGCGCTGTCGCTCGACGCTCTCCCTCTGCCGGCCGAGCTGGGCGATCACCCGCTCCTGGGTCGGCCCGCTCGCCGAGACCGCGTCGAGATCGATCGAGAAGAGAAGCTGCCCGCGCTCGACCCGGTCGCCCTCCTTGACGCCCGACGCGCTGACCCGCCCGGCGAGCGGGCTCGCCACGGTGATGAGGCCGATATCGGGGGCGAGCATCCCCTCGGCATGGACGCGGCGGGTGTAGCTGCCGAGCCAGGCGTAGAGGCCGACCAGGACGACGAAGGCGAGGCAGAGCCCGACCACCACGCGAACGGGCAGCGGCTGCATCACCTGGGCCTCGCCGAGCCACGCGCTCCGGCGCGCCTCGACGACCTCGTGACGGAACAGCGGCGCGTTCAAAGCCGAGCCTCCCCCGGGCCTGCGACAATCCGGCGATGTGCGATATTCTGACGCATGGATGTCATAATCCGCAATAATTTCAACTTTTTACCCGATGCCCAAGATCGAAGGACCTTCCCGGGACGGGCCAGGTCAATTTTTGCTCCCCAGCCCGGCGCCGGTCGGGCGGTCCGCTCGGCCAGCCTCACGGGACCGCCGAAAGGCGTAGAGCGAACGCATGAAATCACCCACGGGCGATTGCTGCAACGCTTCCACGGCCACCGGCAGCGGTTTTGGAGAGCAAGATATGGCCATCCGCGCGTTTCCATCCCGATCGGTTCCGAAACCGTAAGTGCAGGCCGGGTTGCCTGCCGGAATAATATCCGTACCTTATCCAGCAGAGCAGCGCAGCAACGCCGCTCTTATTCCACAGGAAGACACAAATATAGAACGATCTTCCAATATCGCATGGACGAAGAGGAGAATAACATGCAGCAGAACATTGGCACCATCCGTGAGCTGAACGCCGCGGAGCTGGATCAGGTCGGCGGCGGTCTGTCTCTCGGCGTCGGCGTGGAACTCGACCTCAGCCAGGAACTCGGCGCCGTGTCCGGCGTGATCGATCAGGTGGGCGGCCTCGTCGGCGGCACGCTCGACACCGTGCTCGGCGCGGTGGGCGGCCTGCTCGGCGGCCTCCTCGGCAAGTAAGCCTTCGCAAAGGCTTCGCCCTCCCGCGGAAGCGCCCGACCCCACCGCTTCCGCGGGGCTCTCCGGCCCTGCGCCGGCCGAGCCTCGTCCTCCCGTGCCGCCCTGCCCCGTTCGCCGTCCACCGTGGACCCGAGGGAACAGGAGCGGCCGATGAACTGTTTCGATGGGCCGACCTTTCGGCATGGCCGCGCGCCCCGGGAGCGGGAGCACGGCAGGGATGACGATGCGCGCAACGCAAGCGCGAACGACCGAGGAGACCGAAGCGGCCGATGAGCGTTCCGTTCGTCAACGCCTCCGTGCAGGGTGAACTCAGCGCCCCGCCCGACGCGATCCTCGGACAGATCCCGGCCAGCGGTCTCGACGGCATCGCCTTCCTCGATTTCGCCTACGAGGCGGCGGGCCGCAGCACGCACCGGATCGACGGCCTCCTCGTCGGCACGTGGCACGGCGGCTGGCACGGCCTGCGCCGGACCACGCTCACCTTCAGCGGCGGCGCCCCCACCGGGAACGGGAGGCGCGACGAGCACACCGGCGAGGCCTTCGTGCTGCGCGGGCCCGGCTATGCCGGCTCGACGCGCTGGAGCGGGCCGTGCCGCGGGCGCTACCTCGCCTTCATGCCGGCGGCGGTGGAGCGGATGACCGAGGCGTCGCTCTCTCACCTCCCCATCGATGCGGTCACCTGCGACCTCGCCGAGCGGATGACCGTGTCCCACCTGCTGGCCGCCCTGGGGCAGGAGGCGAGCGGCCACGACAGCGCCGCGGACGCGCTCCTGGTCGACAGCGTGGCGCTCGCGGTTCTGCGCGCCTCCGGCGCTCTGTCGGCCCTGGCCCCGCGCAGGAGCGCGGTGCTGAGCCACCGGCAGGCGCGGCGCGTGCGCGACCTCGTCGCCGCGCGCATCGGCACGCCGCTCTCGCTGCGCGAGATGGCCGAGACGGCGGGCTTGAGCGAGGGCTACTTCGTGCGCGCCTTCAAGGGCAGCTTCGGCGTGACGCCCTACCAGTACGTGCTGCGCGAGCGCGTGACCCTGGCCCAGTCGCTGATCCGCTCCGGCACGGTCTCGCTCAGCGAGGCGGCCACCCGCGCGGGCTTCCCGGATGCGCGGCGGATGGGCCGGACCTTCCGCAAGATCATCGGCCGCTCGCCGACGGGATCGGCGCGGCTGCAGCGGGCCTGACCCCGAAAAGCCTTGTGCCGGACGGCACCGGCGCGTTGCGAATCAATGCCGTCGCCTCCGCAGGGCGATCGCTTGAAGCGCTCGCCCCGATTTTTTGCAGGCCTCGGTCGCCGGCGCCGGCTTCCGCGGACATCTCGGCCCCTTGGGCTCTCGCTCCGCTCGATGCTCTTCGCGCCGCGAAGCCACGGACGCGGCTTCGAGCGATGGCCCTGTCGCCTCCGCTCCCGAGATTGACAGGAGCGCCCCTTTTCTTAGTAATCGCGCGCGTGCCGCCCGTCCCCCGAGGCGGCACTTTCTTTTGGCGACTTCCCCTGGATCGAGCCCGAGGAGACGGACCCGCGTGACCTCCGCCCTGCTGCCGACCTACGCCCGCGCCCCGATCGCCTTCGAGCGAGGCGCGGGCGCATGGCTGGTCGCCGAGGACGGCGACCGCTACCTCGATTTCGGCGCCGGCATCGCCGTCAACGCCCTCGGCCACGCGCATCCGCACCTCGTCGAGGCGCTGACGACGCAGGCGCAAAAGCTCTGGCACACCTCGAACCTGTTCCAGATCCCGGAGGGCGAACGGCTCGGCCGGCGGCTCGTGGACGCGACGTTCGCCGACGTCGCCTTCTTCGCCAATTCCGGCGCCGAGGCCAACGAGGCCGCCATCAAGACGGCGCGCAAGTATCACGCGGCCGGCGGCCACCCCGAGCGCTACCGCATCGTCACCTTCGAGGGCGCCTTTCACGGCCGCACGCTCGCGACCATCGCGGCCGGCGGCCAGCAGAAATACATCGAGGGCTTCGGCCCGAAGGTGGAGGGCTTCGATCAGGTGCCGGTCGGCGACTTCACGGCCCTCGAGGCCGCGATCGGGCCGGAGACCGCCGCCCTGATGATCGAGCCGATCCAGGGGGAGGGCGGCCTGCGGGTGATTCCCGGCGAGATGCTGCGCCGCCTGCGCTCCCTGTGCGACGCGCACGGCCTGCTCCTCGTCATGGACGAGGTGCAGACCGGCGTCGGGCGCACCGGAAAGTTCTTCGCCCACGAATGGTCGGGGGTCACCCCCGATATCATGAGCGCGGCCAAGGGCATCGGCGGCGGCTTCCCGCTCGGCGTCTGCCTCGCCACCGCCGAGGCCGCCCGCGGCATGACGGCCGGCACCCACGGCACCACCTTCGGCGGCAACCCGCTCGCCATGGCGGTGGGCAACGCCGTGCTCGACGTGGTGCTGGGCGACGGCTTCCTCGCCCATGTCGAGCGCATGGGCCTGCTGCTGACCCAGAAACTCGCGGGCCTGATCGACCGCCATCCCCACGTCTTCGCCGAGTTGCGCGGGCAGGGGCTGATGCGGGGCCTGAAGCTCAACCTGCCGAACGCCGCGTTCACGGCGGCCGCCCGCGCGCGGCACCTGCTGGTGATCCCGGCCGGCGACAACGTGGTCCGCCTGCTTCCGCCGCTGATCGTCGGCGAAGCGGAAGTGGACGAGGCCGTGGCCCGACTCGAAGCCGCGGCGACCGATCTGGAGGCGCAGATGCGCGGCGCTGCTTGAGGCAGCACCGCGAGCGAAGATATCGAGATGACCACCACTCTGAACGGCAGCGGCCCGCATGTCCGCCACTTCCTCGACCTGAAGGACTTTTCCGCGCAGACCCTGCGCGGCGTCCTCGACGCCTCCGCCGCGATGAAGCGCGCACGGGTGAAGGGCCGGCGTGCGGCGGAGCGACCGCTCACCGGCAAGATGCTGGCGATGGTGTTCGACCGGCCCTCGACCCGCACCCGCGTCTCCTTCGACGTGGCCATGCGCGAACTCGGCGGCGACACCCTGATGCTGACGGGCAAGGAGATGCAGCTCGGCCGCGGCGAGACGGTGGCCGACACCGCCCGCGTCCTCTCGCGTTTCGTCGACGCGATCGTGATCCGCACCCTCGACCACACCCTGATGGTGGAACTGGCCGAGCACGCCACCGTGCCGGTGATCAACGCCCTGACCAAGGTCTCGCATCCCTGCCAGATCATGGCCGACGTGCTGACCTTCGAGGAGCATCGCGGGCCGATCAGGGGCCGCACCGTCGCGTGGTCGGGCGACGCCAACAACGTGCTGGCGAGCTGGGTCCACGCCGCCGCCCGGTTCGACTTCACCCTCAACGTCGCCGCGCCGAACGAGCTGGCGATGCCGCCGGCGCTCGTCGCCTGGGCCGAGCGCGAGGGCGCGCGCGTCAACGCCACCACCGACGCCTACGCGGCGGTCGAGGGGGCGGACGCGGTGGTCACCGACTGCTGGGTCTCCATGGGCGACGACGACGAGCATTTCCGCCACAACCTGCTCTCGCCCTACCGGGTCGACGCGGCCCTGATGAAAGCGGCGGCCAAGGACGCGATCTTCATGCACTGCCTGCCGGCGCATCGCGGCGAGGAGGTCACGGCCGAGGTGATCGACGGCCCGCGATCGGTCGTGTTCGACGAGGCCGAGAACCGTCTGCACGCGCAGAAGGGGATTTTGGCGTGGTGCCTGGGCGAGGCCGCCTGAGGACAGATCATACCGTTTCCGATCGATCGCTTCGGGTTTGGCCCCACGCCGTCCTCGCGCGCGGCCGCGAAGCGATCCAGGGTGCGACAGATCCGGAAAGGCCGCGCCCTGGATGGCCACGGCTTCGCCTCGCAAGGACGTGAGGACAGGCCGAACGCATCGACCGGATGGTATGACGCGACAATCACCGCGCATCCCCCCCTCTCCCCTCTGCGGAAGAGGGGGGAGGGTTTTCCGGAAGCCGTCAGCCTAACCCCTTCACCACCTCCGTGAGCTGATCGGCGCAGAGCCCCAGCCCTCCGCGAACCCCATCGCCTCGTGGGCTCGGCGATCCTCCATCGTCCAGTGGCGGGCCCGTGCCGCGCGGCGACGGTCCGCGCAAAGGTTTTCTCGGGGGCGACCACCTCGCGACGTGCGGCGCCCGCCGCCGATCCCGCCCGAAACCGGTCGGATCGCCGCAGGCCCGGACCGGAGGGGAACGATCCCCCATGCCCTCCGTTGGCACGCGGCTTTATCGAAAGGTCGCCGCGCCGACACCGGACGGTCGAACCGGACGCCGACAACCGAAAAAGGGCGATTCATGGATCTCGGCATCAGCGGTCGCGTCGCGGTGATCACCGGCGGCGCTTCCGGCATGGGCTACGCGAGCGCGGAGTACCTGCTGCGCGAGGGCGTGAAGGTCGTCCTTTCCGACGTGAAGGAGAAGGAACTCGAAGAGGCGGCCGGCCGGCTCAGCCCCCTCGGCGCGGTGAAGGCCTGCCAAGCGGACCTCGCCGGCGACGCGGGCGCGCGCAAGCTGCGCGACTTCGCCGACGCGGCCTTCGGCCAACAGCCCGCCATCCTCGTCAACGCCGCCGGCGTCACCGGCGCCACCGGCGACTTCCTCGACATCGACGACGCGGGCTGGATGTCGACCATCCAGGCCGACCTGATGGCCTCGGTCCGCGTCGCCCGCGCCTTCATTCCCGGCATGCGCGCGCAGAAATGGGGGCGGATCGTGTTCTTCACCTCCGAGGACGCGGTGCAGCCCTATGTCGAGGAACTGCCCTACTGCGCCGCCAAGGCCGGCCTGATGAACCTGACCAAGGGCCTGTCCAAGGCCTACGGGCCGGACGGCGTGCTGGTGAACTCGGTGGCGCCCGCCTTCGTGGCCACGCCGATGACCGACGCGATGATGGAGAAGCGCGCCGAGGACCTCGGCGTCTCCTTCGACGAGGCGATCGAGAGCTTCCTCGCGGAGAAGCGCCCCGGCATGGTGGCCAGGCGCCGCGGCCGGGCGGACGAGGTCGCCGCGGCGGTGGCCTTCCTCTGCTCGGAGCAGGCGAGCTTCGTCACCGGCGAGAACCTGCGCGTCGACGGCGGCGCCGTCCTCACCATGGCGGCCTGAGGCGATGCGGGACATCGCCTGCGACGTCGCGGTGATCGGTGCCGGCACCGCCGGCATCGCCGCCCACCGGGCCGCGCTCGCTGGGGGCGCGAAGGCCGTGCTGATCGAGCAGGGCCCCGGCGGCACCACCTGCGCCCGGGTCGGCTGCATGCCCTCGAAGCTCCTGATCACCGCGGCCGAGGCCGCGCAGGACGCCCGCGAGGCGCACCGTCTCGGCATCCATGCCGGCCCGGTGCGCGTCGACGGCCGCGCGGTGCTCGGCCGGATGCGGCACCTGCGCGACCGCTTCGTGGCCTCCGTCTTCGAGGGGCTGGACACGCTGCCGGAGGAATCGCGCCTGACGGGCCGGGCGGTCTTCGAGGGACCGGACCTCCTGCGCATCGACGACCACACCCGCCTGCGCTTCAAGGCGGCGGTGCTGGCGACCGGCTCCAGCCCGAGCGTGCCCGAGCCGCTGCAGGGCCTCGGCGCCCGGGTGCTCACCACCGACACCGTGTTCGAGATCGAGGACCTGCCGCCCTCGCTCGCCGTGCTCGGCGCCGGCCCGGTCGGGCTGGAACTCGCGCAGGGAATGGCCCGGCTCGGGGTGGCGACGAGCGTGTTCGATCCCGGCGACAGCCTCGGGGGCCTGAGCGACCCCGACCTGAAGGCGGCGGCCCGCGCGATCTTTTCGCGGAGCTTCGACCTGCATCTCGGCGCCAAGGTGGAATCCGGCGCGCCGGACGGCGAGGGCGTCCATCTCGGCTGGCGTGGCGCCGGGGGCGAGGAAGAAAAGACCTTCGCCCGGGTGCTCGCCGCCGCGGGCCGCCCGCCGAACCTGCACGGGATCGGCCTCGATCGGACCGGCGCCCGGCTCGACGACCGGGGAAGCCCCGCCTACGACGCCCGCTCGCTCCTGTGCGAGGGAACCCGCATCCTGATCGCCGGGGACGCCAACGCCGACCGCCCGGTGCTGCACGAGGCGAACCGGCAGGGCCGCATCGCCGGCCGCAACGCCGCACGGATCGCGAAAGGGGAGGGCGCCGAGCGGCCGGAGCGCTGGGTCGCGCTCGCCATGGTGTTCAGCCAGCCGCAGATCGCCGTGATCGGCAATGGTTTCGATCCGGATGCCGGCCACGTCGTCGGCCGTGCCGACTTCTGCGACCAGGGCCGGGCGCAGGTGATGGACCGGGCCCAGGGCGGCATCCGCCTCTACGCGGAAGCCGACGGGCGCCTCGCCGGCGCCGAACTGATCGGCCCGGAGGCGGAGCATCTCGGCCACATCCTCGCCTACGCGGTGCAGGACGGGCTCGACCTGCGGCGCCTGCGCGACCGCCCGTTCTACCACCCGGCCCTGGAGGAAGGGCTCGGAACCGCGCTCTCCGATCTCGCGGGCCGGCTGCCCCGGGCATGACCCGCCGAGCACGTCCCGGCCCCTGCGCGGGAGCCCGACCGCCGCTGCCCCGAACGGGGCGGCGGAGGCTGCGCACCGTGTCGCGGGGATTGTATGGTTTCAGACAAAGTGTGGATCTGACAGGGACTTGGCCCGTCTTTTCCGCAATCCGAATCGGGGACAAAGGCCGCCGTGGCATTGCACAACCGGGCCGCGGCAGGCATACCGGCTTCCGTAATGGTCGATCCGTCGCAGATGCACGCCGAGGGGCGGAAGGACGCCCCGATCGACCCCTCGGTCGATCTCGATGCGCTGTCGCCCGAGCAGCGGGACGAATGCGGCGCGGGCATTCTCGCCCTCGACGGCGCCGGGCAGGTGCTCTCCTTCAATCGTGCGGCGGAGGTGCTGTGCGGTCTGCCGTCCGAAGCGATGATCGGGCGCAACTTCTTCCGCGACCTCGTGCCGAGCACCAACGTGCCCGGCTTCTACGGGCGCTTCCTCGGGACCGTACGCCGGGGCTCGGGCGACCAGACGTTCGAGTTCGTGTTCGGCCGCATCCCCGCCCCCGTGCGGGCGCGCATCGGCCTGCGCACCGGCGCGGGCGGGCGCGTCTGGCTGACGATCAGCCCCCTGGAGCAGATCGTCGGCGGCCCTTCACGCGAGGCCGTCCTCGCCGCGATCGCGCAGCGCAGCCGCGCCGAGCCGGTCGATCCGAGCCTGTGCGAGCGCGAGCCGATCCACATCCCCGGCTCGATCCAGCCGAACGCGGTGATGCTCGCCGCCGATGCGGCGAGCCTCGAGATCCTGGCCTTCAGCGCCAACGCCGCCGACGTGCTGGCGCCCGAGCAGTTCCCGCCCAACGGGCTCAGCCTGGAGGCGGTGCTCCCGCCCGAGATCGTCGCGGCGATCCGCGACGGGCTGGCCGCCCACACCCTGACCGACGGGCGGCTCATGCGCCGCGCCCTCACCTTGCCGCCGCGAGGCGAGCACTTTCATCTGGTGGCGCACGCCCATCTCGGCCGGGTCGTCGTCGAGCTGGAACTGGCGCCGGAGCGGCCCGAGGACTTCCTCGCGGCGAGCCCCCTCGACACCGAACTCGCCATGATGCGGCTGCGGGCCGCCGAGACCCTCACGGAGGCGGCACAGATCGCCGCCCTCGAGATCCGGGCGATGACCGGCTTCGAATCCGTGCTGGTCTACCGCTTCGACGCGGAGTGGAACGGCGAGGCCATCGCCGAGGACATGGTGCCGGATTGGCAGCGCCCGCTGATCGGACTGCGCTTCCCCGCCTCCGACATCCCGGCCCAGGCCCGCGCCCTCTACACCAAGGCCAAGAGCCGCTTCGTGATCGACCGGGACTGCGTGCCGGTGCCGCTGGTGGCCGACCGCGCCGCGGGCAACGCCCCCATCGACCTCACCTTCGCCCAGAACCGCACGCTCTCGCCGATCCACCTCGAATATCAGCGCAATCTCGGCGTCGACGGCTCGATGTCGATCTCGATCATGGTCGAGAACCGGCTCTGGGGCCTGATGATCGGCCACCATCGCCGGCCGCACTACGTCGCGCCGGAGACCCGGGCCGCGGCGACCGTGCTCACCGACGCCTTCGCCATGCGGGTGCAGGAGATCGAGGGCAAGGCGCTGTGGAGCGAGCGGCAGCGCCATCTCGACGTGCAGGGCCGGATGGTGCGCGGCCTGACCCGTTCCGACGACTTCGTGGCCGCGCTGACCCAGGGCAACCCGACCCTGCTCGACCTGTTCGGGGCGTCGGGCGCCGGCATCGTCTCGGACGAGGCCATCTGCCTCGTCGGCACGCCCCCCGCGGAAGACGCGGTGCGGGCGCTGACCGGCTGGCTGCGGGCGGAGCTGCCGCCGGGCGAGACCACCTTCGTGACGGACACGCTGGTGATGCACCACGCGCCGGCCGCCGCCTATACCGAGATCGCCAGCGGCGTGCTCGCCGCCTTCGTCGGCACCTCGCGCCAGCACCTGCTGCTGTGGTTCAAGCCGGAAGTGCCGAGCACCGTGACCTGGGGCGGCGACCCGCGCAAGCCCGTCCTGCCGGGCAGCGGCCCGGTGGCGGTGCTGCCCCGGCGCTCCTTCGAGCGCTGGATCGAGGAGCGGCGCGGCCATTCCACCCCCTGGGCGACCTGGAAGGTGGCACTCGCCGCGCAGCTCGCCGACGCCGTCGACGGCGTGGTGCTGCGCCAGCGCCGCAAGATCGACGAGCTGACGGGGCTGCTCGCCGACAAGGAACGCCTGCTGGAGCAGAAGGATCTGCTGACCCGCGAGATCGACCACCGGGTCAAGAACTCGCTCCAGATCGTCACGGCCTTCCTGCACATGCAGCGCCGCCAGATCTCCGACCCGAGCGCCCGGCAGGCCTTCTCGGAGACCTCGGCCCGGGTGATGAGCGTCGCGCGGGTGCACGACAGCCTCTACCAGGGCGAGAGCATGGAGCAGGTCGATCTCGGCCAGACCATCCAGGCCCTGTGCAACGACCTCGCCGGCATGGCCGGCGACGAACACAGCGTGGAGCTGACCGCCGAGCCCGGCCTGATGGTGCCCTACCGCCACGCGGTGGCGCTCTCGCTGATCACCACCGAACTCGTCACCAACGCGTTCAAGTATGCCGGGCGGCCCGACAAGGGCGCGCGCGTCAGCATCACCGTGGCGGCCGGGGAGGGCGCCGTGCGCCTCAAGGTCTGCGACGACGGTATCGGCATGCCGCCGGGCTGGGAGAACGCCAAGGCGCAGGGCACCGGCCTCGGCATGAAGCTGATCCGCGCCATGCTCGACCAGATCGGCGCCCGCCTCGACGTCGAGAACGCCGACGGCGCCTGCTTCACCGTCCACGCCTGAGCCCTGCTTGACCGACAGCCTGCACGCCCGCCTGCGGGAGGCCACGGCCGCGGCGCACGCGGCGCTGGAGCGCGACCTCGACTGGGAGGCGCGGGTGGCGACGCTGCCCGGCTACCGGGATCTGCTGACCCGCCTGCGCGGCTTCCACGCCGCCTACGAGCCGGCGATCGCCGCCGCGCTCGCCGACCCGGCCTTCTTCGATCCCCGAAGGCGGCTCGCGGCCCTCGACGCGGACCTTTGCGCCCTCGCGCCCGACGGGACGGCCCTCGACACCCTGCCGGCGCCCGCCGCGCCCCGCCTCGACGGTGCGGGGGCGGCGCTCGGCGCGCTCTACGTGCTGGAAGGCTCGACCCTCGGCGGCGCGGTGATCGGCCGCCGCGTCGCCCGGCTGCACGGGCAGGCCGCGCCGCTCGCCTACTATGCCGGCCGCGGGCCGGCGACCGGTCCGCTCTGGCGCGCCTTCCGGGAGCGGCTGGACGGCCTGGCCGAAGCGGAGGGACGGGCGGCCTTCGCCGCCGGCATCGGCGCCTTCGAGGCGATGCGGGGCTGGCTCGTGTCGGGCGAAGGCTGAGCGGCGGCCTTCCTCCAGGGCTCCGCCCTGGACCCGCGAAAGGACCCGTCCTTTCGAAACCCGGATTCACCGCGGTGCCAGCACCTGCGCGCGCTTCGCCTCCAGGGTCTGCCAGACGATCAGCGAGGGCAGGCCGAGCGCCACGTCGGGGACGCGCTTGGCGAGCGACAGGGCGATGGCGGTGCCCGCGTCGAGCCCGAACAGGGCGCCGACCACCACGAAGCCGCCCTCCTGCACCCCGAGCCCGCTCGGAACCGGGAAGGCCGCCGACTTGATCGCCTGGGAGAGCGATTCCAGCACCAGCACCTCGGTCAGGCCGACCTCGATCCCGATGCAGGCGAGCACGATCCAGATCTCGGCCGCGCCGAGGGCCCAGGCGGCGGCGTGCAGGGCGACCGACTGGGCGATGCGCCCGCGGCGGCCCCGCGCCCAGACCGCGTCGAGGGCCTCCTGCACGGAGGGAGCACGCGCCGCGGGCGCCTCCGCTCCCGTCCCGTCCGGCGCCGCCGAGCGCAGGAAGCGGCGCCCGAGGCCGGCGAGGCGCCGTTCCAGCCCCCGGGCGGCCCCGAGGGTCTGCAGGGCGAAGAAGGCGATCACCGCCGCCACCGCCACCGCGGCGGCCTGGGTCGTCCAGCGGGCGAGCGAGGCCGCGGCCTCGCCCGGCAGCCGCCAGAGGAGAGCGGCGCCGAGCCCGGTGAAGGCCACCTGCGTCGCGACCTGGATCAGCATGTCGGCCAGGAGCGAAGCCGCCGCGAGGCTGCCCGCGACGCCCCAGAAGGTCAGCAGGCGCCCGCCCACCACCTCGCCGCCGACCGAGGCGACCGGCAGCAGCACGTTCACGCCCTCGCGCACGAAGCGCAGGATCACGAAGGCGCCGGTCTCGACGGGCCGCGCGGGCGCGTCGTCCGCGCGGCCCGCCGGCGGAAGGCCGGCGAGCACGCGCGCCCAGGCGAGGCCGCACAGCCCGACGATGAGGGCCCGCGCCAGCACGATGCCCGCGAGTCCCGCCGGCCCGATCCGCCCGAAGGCCGCCCCGATCGCCGTCAGGTCGTTGGTGGCGACGAGCCAGACGCCGAGCCCCAGCCCGGCGAGCGTGCCGAGGAGGGGCAGCCGGCGCAGCAGCGCGCTCAGGATGCGCCGCGGCGGCCGGTCGGCGGGAGGCGTTTCGCACCCGTTCCCGCTCCGGGTCGGCGCCTCAGCCATCCCGCCCTCCGTCGGGCGGAAGCCCGGCCGGCAGGTCGGCCACCGCGGCGGGGCCGGAGAGAGGCGAGGGCGTGCGGTCGAGGCCCAGCGCCCCGGGGCCGAGGGCGTCGAGCGCCGGATCGACCAGGAGGACGCGGCGGCGCGCCAGGGATTGCGGCGTGGCCAGCGTCAGCATCCGCTTGGGGCAGGGGCCGAGGCAGCCCGTCTCCAGCACCCGCACCTTGCCCTTGGCCTTATCCTTGGCCTGACCCTTGCCGCCCGAATCCGTCTCGAGGGCCCGCTTCAGGGCCCGGCCGAGCCGCTTGCGCGCCACGCCCTGTCGCTTGGCACACTTGCCGCAGACCAGAACGAGGTCGGAAAACCCCGCCTTGGCCGTGCGAGGCGCCCCACCCGGATCCTGCCGCCGTCCCAAGACGCCTCCCGTACCGGCCCGCATCGATTCGGGCCGCCCCCCGTGTCCGGGGCGGTATCGCAGCCACGCCGCCCGGGGCGCAATCCCGACCGATCGCCGCGCCTTAAAAAGGGCCGAAAAGAACGTGACCTGAACCGGCAGACGGGATAGCGCGCCCCGAGCGCCCTGCCCGAGCCTGTTTCGCGCGGGCCTGGGTGTCGAAGGGGCGCGCTTCGGCGGATCCGTGAGGGCCCCCATTCGATGAAGTCCGACGAGGTCAAGCAGGAGACCCGGGTCCGGCCGAACCCGAGCGTTCAGTCGCTCATGGACCTGGCCCGGCGCTCCGTGCCGGATCTGCGGCGCCATGCCGAGACGATCGAGCCGCTCTCCCCGCGGCGGGGCCGCGCCCTCGTCGGCGGCGCGCTGGAGCGGGCGCGCCGCACCCTCGACTGGACCCGCCTGCCCGGCCTGCGGCCGCGGGAGGCCCGGCCGCCCGAGCGGATGGCGAAGCGGCTGTTCCGCAGCTACGCCCTGTTCGTGCTGGCGCCGACGGCGGTGATCGGGCTCTACGTCTTCGTGATCGCCTCGCCGCAATACATGGTCGAGTCGCAGTTCGCGGTGCGCGGCAACGTCGAGCCGATGGCCAGCGCCGATCTCGGCCTGCACACCGACCTGATCCACAAGCACAACAGCCAGGACAGCTTCATCCTGCGCGACTACATCGCCAGCCGGCCGATGGTCGAGGGCGTCGATGCCGAGCTCGGCGTCGAGAAGATGTTCTCGCGGGACGGGATCGACTTCTGGGCCCGCTACCGCGAGGGCCAGCCGATCGAGAAGCTGGTGCGCTACTGGCACAAGCACGTGGTTCCGCACATCGACGTGGTCTCGGGCGTGATCCACCTGCGCGTGCGCGCCTTCAGGCCCGAGGATGCGGTCGCCATCTCGAAGGAGGTGATCGCCCGGTCCGAGACCCTGATCAACGACATCTCGCGCCGCGCCCAGGCCGACATGATCGCCCAGTCGAAGCGGGAGGTGGAGCAGTCGGCCGAGCGGCTCAAGCAGGCGCGGATCGCGCTGCAGGAATTCCGCAACCGCTGGGGCATCATCGATCCGGTGAAGTCGGCCGAGACGGCGATGACCACGATCGAGCTGCTGCGCAAGGACAAGATCAAGGCGGAGAACGACCTGCGCGTCCTGCGCGACTCCAAGCTCGACGAGAAGACCCGCGGCATCCAGGTGCTCGTGGCCACCGTCGGCGCCCTCGACGGCCAGATCAAGGATCTGCAGAGCCGCCTCACCACCGACGGCATCGTCACCAATTCCGAGCACAACCTCACCCAGGCCCTGCTCGAATACGAGGGGCTGATGGTCGAGCAGACGGTCGCGGAGAAGCTGAACGCCTCGATGAGCCTGATCCTCGACCGGGCCCGGATCGCGGCGGCCAAGCAGCAGATCTACCTCGCGACCTTCGTGCCCCCGCTGCTGCCGACCTACTCCGAGTACCCGGCGCCCTTCTACGCGCTGTTCGCGGCGCTGTTCTGCTTCACCGTGATCTGGAGTTCGGTCTCGCTGGTGACGGCGGCGATCAACGACAACCGGCTCTGAGCCCGGGACGAAGACCGGCTCCCATGGCGGATTTCACCGACCTCATCGCCCGCGCCGTCACCCCGTCCATGAGCCGGGAGGAGCGCGAGCAGGTCTACACCGTGGTCCGGCAGGCGGTGCAGCGGCTTCAGGACCGCGAGAACCTCGGCCCGGACGATCCGCGCATCCTGCTCCAGCGCCACCTGATCGAGGAGACGATCCGCGACGTCGAGTTCGACATCGCCCGGTTCCTGACCCTGCGCAGGATCGAGCAGGCGCGCAGCGCCCAGAACGCCGAGTACGAGGCGCAGTTCGCCAAGAAGCGGTGAGGGCGGCTCAACCGTAGGCCGCCACCGCCCGCACGCCGCCGGGCTCGGCAACCGTGACGCCCGCCTCGACATAGTCGTTGAGCTTGTTGCGCAGCGTCCGGATCGAGATGCCGAGGATGCGCGCCGCGTGCGTGCGGTTGCCCAGGCAATGGTCGAGGGTGTCGAGGATCAGGTCGCGCTCCACCTCGGCGACGGTGCGCCCGACCAGCCCGCGGGTGGCGGCCTCCGCGGCGCTCGCCGCCCGCTCGGCCGGTCCCGAGGACGGTGGGGCGGCGAGCGACTCGCCCTCCGGGCTCAGGATCGCCTCCGGGCCGATCTCGGCGCCATGCGCCAGCAGCACCGCGCGGTGGAGCGTGTTCTCCAGCTCGCGCACGTTGCCGCGCCAGGGGTTGCGGGCGACCAGCGCCTGCGCCTCCCGGGCGAGCGGCCGCAGCGGCAGCCCGTTCAGCTCGGCGTATTTGCGGGCGAAATGGGCGGCGAGTTCGAGGATGTCGGCCAGCCGCTCGCGCAGGGGCGGCAGGCGCAGGTGCACGACGTTGAGGCGGTAGAACAGATCCTCGCGGAACGTGCCCTTCCTCACCTCCTCGGCGAGGTTGCGGTTCGAGGTGGCGAGCACGCGGATATCGACCTTGACGGGCGCGGCGCCGCCGACCCGGTCGATCACCCGCTCCTGCAGGGCGCGCAGGAGCTTCGATTGCAGCCGCACGTCCATCTCGGAGATCTCGTCGAGGAGCAGCGTGCCGCCGTTGGCCTCCTCGAATCGGCCGACGCGCCGGGCGACCGCACCGGTGAAGGCGCCCTTCTCGTGGCCGAACAGCTCGGATTCGAGCAGGGCCTCGGGGATCGCCGCGCAGTTGACCGAGACGAAGGGGCGGTTCGCCCGGCCCGACTTGGCGTGGACGTGGCGGGCCAGCACCTCCTTGCCGGTGCCGCTCTCGCCGGTGATGAGCACCGAGGCCTCCGAGCGGGCGACCTGCTCGGCGAGCCGCACCACCCGCTCCATCGAGGGGTCGCGCCAGACGAAGCTGCGGGCATCCGCCGCCACCGCCTCCAGCACCGCCGCGATCATGTCCGGATCGGGGGGAAGGGGGATGTACTCCTTGGCCCCCGCCTGGATCGCCGCCACCGCCGCGCGGGCGTCGGAGGCGATGCCGCAGGCCACCACCGGCGTGCGGATGCGCTCGTCGGACAGCGCCTGCACCAGCCGGCGGATGTCGAGGCCGACATCGACCATGACGAGGTCGCCGCCCTTGGCGCGCAGGGCCGCGAGGCCCTGATCGATCCCGTCCGCATGGGTGACCGAGGCCCCCCGGTTCATGGCGATCTTGGAGGCGGTGACGAGTTCGCCCGAGAGCCGTCCGACGATGAGCAGCCGCATGGCGTGGTTTCTCCGAAAACGATGTACTGACCCGATAGGAGGCCTCCCACCCGCCGCCTCAGGATGAGGGCGAGTGTGGGACGAGGCCTTAATGGTCGTTCTTGATGATCTCGGTCATGGTGACGCCGAGGCGCTCCTCGACCAGCACGACCTCGCCGCGGGCGACGAGGCGGTTGTTGACGAACACGTCGATGGCCTCGCCGACCTTGCGGTCGAGTTCGAGCACGGCGCCGGGACCGAGGCGCAGGAGGTCGCCGATCGGCATGCGGGACGAGCCCAGCACCGCCGAGACGACCACGGGCACGTCGAAGACCTGTTCGAGGTCGGCCGCGCTCTTCGGGCTCGTCGGCGCGTCGCGCACGGAACCCGAACCGCCCTCGTCGTAGGGCAGGTCGCCCTCGCTGAGCTGGGGCAGGCTGAAATCGTCGCTCGACATCGGGCTCAGGCCTCGGCGGTTGCGAAATCGGGGGAGAGAACGGCGTCGAGCGCGGCCTCGATGCGGGCGCGCTCGCGCACGACGCCGCCGTCGGCCCATTCGAGGCGGGCGTCGCCCGCTTCCATGTCGGGCTCGCCCAGCACCACGAGGCGGCCCTCGAAGCCGTGCTCGCGCGAGAGGTGCCGCATCAGCGTCTCCGCCTCGTCGACCAGCGCCTCGTTCACGCGGAGCACGAGATGGGGCACGCCGCGCAGCTGCCGGAGCGCCGAGCGGGCCGCCTCCTCGACCGCCGCGAGCGGGCGCGCAGCGAGGGCCTCGCCGGCGATCTTCCGCGCCAGCGCTCCGGCGAAGGCCAGGGCCTGCGCCTCGCGCTCACGGTCGCGCTCGTCGGCTTGGTTCAGCAGGCCGGCCGCGGCGAGGCCGACCCGGGTCAGGGCGTCGGCGAGCCGTCCCTGAGCCTGTAGGGCGGCCTCGGCCCGGCCGTCCTGCAGGCCGTTCGCATAGGCCGCCGCCTCGCCCGCCGCGCGCTCGGCCTCGGCCCGGGCGGAGGCTTCCGCGTCGGCGGGCGAGGGCCCGCGCGGGCGGCCGAAATCGGTGTCGAACAGGAAGGGGCGGGAAGCTTTCGCGCTCAATAGACCAGTTCCTCCTCGCCGCCGTTCTTGGCGATCATGATCTCGCCCTTCTCGGCCAGTTCCTTGGCGAGTTCCGTCATCTTGGCCTGCGCCTCATCGACCTCCTTGAGGCGGATCGGTCCCATCGAGCCCATCTCGTCGTTGAGGTTCTTGGCCGCGCGGGTCGACATCTGACGCATGAAGAAGCCGCGCACCCGCTCGTCCGCGCCCTTGAGCGCCCGGCACAGGGTGTCGTTGTCGACCTTGCGCATCAGGGTCTGGACCGAGCCCGGATCGAGCTTGAGCAGGTCCTCGAAGGTGAACATGAGCTGGCGGATCTTCTTGGCCGAGCCGCGATTGGCCTGGTCGATCGCCGCGAGGAAGCGGGTCTCGGTCTGGCGGTCGAAGGCGTTGAACACCTCGGCCATGAGTTCGTGGGCGTCCCGGCGGGTGGTCTGGGCGATGGTCGAGACGAACTCGGTGCGCAGCGTCTCCTCGATGTGGCGCAGGGCCTCCTTCTGGACGGTCTCCATGCGCAGCATCCGGTTGAGCACGTCGATGGCGAACTCCTCGGGCAGGATGGTCAGCACCTTGGCGGCGTAGTCGGCGCGCACCTTCGAGAGCACCACCGCCACGGTCTGCGGGTACTCGTTGCGCAGGAAGTTGGCGAGGATCTCGGGGTCGATCTGGGTCAGGCTCGCCCAGACGCGCTTTCCGCTCGCGCCCTTGATCTCCGCCATGATCGAGGAGACCTGCTCGGGCGGGAAGATCTTGAGCAGCAGCGACTCGGTGCGCTCGAAATTCGAGGTCATGCCGCCGCCCGAGGACAGGCGCGAGACGAAATCGACGATCAGCCGCTCGACGGTGCCGGCCTCCAGCGAGCCGAGCTGCACCATCGCGTGGCTGACGAGCTTGACCTCGTCCTCGTCGAGGCGCTGCCAGATCGGCGCGCCCTCGTCCTCGCCGAGCAGCAGCAGCAGGGCGGCGGCGCGCTGCGGGCCCGGCATCTGCGCGAAGGCCTGCGAGGCGTCGACGCTCTGCATGGCGGCGGTGAAGTTCACGCCCGCGGACACGAATGTCCTCCTCTCTTCTCCCGGCTGCGGATCATCTCGGGCGCCTCAGGAATCGTGGATCCAGTTGCGCAGCACCTCGACCGTCTCGGTCGGGCTCGCCCGCACCATGTCGACCACGCGCTCGACGGTCTCGGCCTGGATCTGGCCGTTGATCTTCGCCGATTCGAGGAACTTGTTGGTGCTGTTCTCGCGGATCACCGTCTCGACCGGAATCTCGCCCCCCGCCGCGCCGGCGAGCGCCAGCGCGCCCGCCGGGCCCGCCAGCGCCGCCACCGGGGCGTCGGATTCGAGCACGCGGCGCAGGAGCGGGCGCACCACCGCCATCAGCACGATCAGGGTGAGCAGGCTCAAGACCGCGAGTTCCACGAGGCGCATCACGTCCTCCTTGGTCGGGCTGAGGAGCGACGGGATCAGGCCGGGCTCGGCGAATTCGGGGGCGGTCGGGCTCTCGGCGAAGCGCAGGTTGACCACCTCGACCTGATCGCCGCGGGCCTTGTCGTAGCCGACCGCGGTGCGCACCAGGGCGGCGATGCGTGCGATCTCGGCATCCGAGCGCGGCTGGTAGACGGGCTTGCCGTCCGCGCCGGGCGCGTAGACGCCGTCGACCAGCACCGCCACGGAGAGCCGCTTGAGGCGCCCGCCCTCCAGGGTCTCGACCTTGGTGACGCGGGAGATTTCGTAGTTCGTGGTCTCCTCGTTCTTCTGCGAGGAATCCTTCTGCGCGGGCGGCGCCTGGTTCTGGTTGGCGCCGGGCAGCTCGTTGCCGACGCTGACCTGCCCCTCGGCGCCGCCGGTGAGGGAATTCTCGGTCCGGGTCTGGGTGGAGCGGACGACGCGGCTCTCGGGGTCGAAGCTCTCGGAGCGGCTCTCGACCCGGTTGAGGTCGAGTTCGGCGGCGACCTGCACCCGGGCGCGGCCCTGGCCGACGATGCCGGCCACGATCTCCTCGATCTGCGAGCGCATCCGCCGCTCGATGCCGGCCTGCCGCTCCTCCAGGGCCCCCGCCCCCTCGGCCTCGGCGCCCCGGGCGCCGTCGGCGAGCAGACGGCCGCGCTCGTCGACGATCGAGACGCGCTCGGGCTTCAGCCCCTCGACCGCGGAGGCCGCCAGATGCCGGATCGCCCGCACCTGCCCCGGATCGAGATCGCCCATCAGCTTGACGACGATGGCGGCGGACGGCGCCTCGCGGTCGCGCTCGAACAGGCGCCGCTCGGGGATGACGAGGTGGACGCGCGCCGCCTGGACCCGGCCGATGGCGCGGATCGAGCGGGCGAGCTCGCCCTCCATCGCCCGCAGGTGGTTCACGTTCTGGACGAAGCTCGTCGAGGAGAAGGCGTCGCCCTTGTCGAAGATCTCGTAGCCGACGCCGCCCTGCGTCGGCAGGCCCTTGCCGGCCAGATCCATGCGCAGCTTGGCCAGGTCGGCGCGGGGCGCGAGCACGGTCTGGCCCATCTCGCCCTTGGTCTCGTAGACGATGCCGCGCGCGTCGAGTTCGCGGATCACCGCGGCCGAGTCCTGCATCGACAGGTCGGAGAACAGCACGCCCATGTCGGGCCGCGAGACGCGCAGGATCACGAAGGCGAAGAAGCCGACCAGCGTCAGCGTCACGGCCGCCATCGCGGCGATGCGCGCGGGCCCGAGCTTCGTCACCAGATCGAGGATGGGTTTCACGGCCGGGCACGCCTGAGGACAGCGGATGCGAGAAGGCGCGTCCGCCCGGCAAGAATTGCCCGGTGCGTGGTTAGCGCGGCGTTAACGCCGGGGTCGGGCCCTTCACGAATCCGCCGCGGTCACGGTTCGCCGAACCGGCTCGAAAACGACCGGAGTCGCCCCTGTCTCCGCAGGCGGCTCCTCATGCGTCGCGCGAGAGATCATCCGCCATCCGGTCGATGCGTTCGGCCTGTCCTCACGTCCTTGCGAGGCGAAGCCGTGGCAAACCAGGGCGCGACCTTGCCGGACATGCCCGCGCCCCGGATCGCTTCGCGGCCGCTCGCGAGGACGGCGTGGGGCGAAACCCGAAGCGATCGATCCGAAACGGTATCACGCGTAACTTATCGATGATGCTGATGAAAAATCAGTGCCGGTAATGCTGGATGCGCGTGGTGCGCAGGCCGGCGAGGCCGTGCTGGTCGATGGAGTACTGCCAGCTCAGGAACTCTTCCGTGGTCAGCGTGTAGCGCTGGCAGGCCTCCTCCAGGCTGAGCAGGCCCCCGCGCACGGCGGCCACGACCTCGGCCTTGCGGCGGATGACCCAGCGGCGGGTGGTGACGGGGGGGAGATCGGCGATCGTCAGGGGGCTGCCGTCGGGCCCGATCACATACTTCACGCGGGGCCGGGGAGTTTCGGTCATGATACGCTCTACACTCGACTGACCTGTCGAGAGGCAAGCTACTTGCACCCGCTTAAAAGTTCTTGAAGTCGGTCGCTCGAATGCGACTCGATTGTTGTTGGCAGGTGTGGACAAATGTGCTCCCACGGATGCCGCGGCGCATCAAGTGGTTGGGGACGAAAGCGTTTTCACGCTCGAGGCGGGGACGCGCGCCGCGCCGATCGTCAGCACCGGTTCGGAGCCGCTGAGATCGACGCCGTCCACTTTGCCGGACACCTTGGTGTCGACGCTCACCCGCTTGCCCGTGGCGTCGAGGGCATCGACGGTGATCGTGTATTGCCCGTCGCCGGCCTTGAGGCCCGAGGTCGAGGTGCCGTCCCATTCGAAGGACTGCGCGCCGGCCTTGAGCGTCGTGGTCTTGGTGGCGACCACGGTGCCGCTCGCGTTCTTGATGGTGACGACCGCCTTGGCGGCGGCCCGCTCCGGCGTCAGCGTCCAGGTCGCCTTGCCTCCCGTGAGATCGGTGGTGACGCCGTCCGCCGTCACCGTCTTGCCGATCAGCCCGGAGGCGGAGGACGCCGCCGAGGTCTTGGAATTGGTCAGGATCGTGTCGAGCGAGGCGTTGGTCTTGAGCTGCTGCTCGACGCCCGCGAACTGCACGAGCTGCTGGGTGAACTGGTTGGTGTCGAGCGGGTCGAGCGGGTTCTGGTTCTTGAGCTGCGTGGTGAGCAGCGTCAGGAACTGCGTGAAGTTGCCGGCGATCGACTGGGTGTCGGTGGTCGAGGCGGCGCTGGCGCTGCTGATGCTGGTCGTGCTGGTGCTGCTGATCCCGGAGGCCATGGTGTCGTCCTAGATTCGGATGTCGAGGCCGCCGACGGCACGGATCGGCCGCAGGGGAGCGAGGTCGAGGGGGGAGGGGCTGTCGTCGCGCCCGCCCGGCACCGCGCCGCGACGGTCGCGGGCGGGCTCGCCGTCGCGGCCGCCCCCGCCCGCCTCGTTGCGCAGGGACAGGTCGATCCCGCCCCCGCCCGCCTCCGCGGCCACGTCGAAACCGGCCTGGGCCAGGGCCTGCTGCAGGGTGCCGGCATCGCGCTGGAGCAGGGCGAGGGTCTCCGGGCGGTCGACGACGAGATGCGCGCGGGCCTTGCCCCCCTCCTTGTCGAGGTCGAGCGACACGTCGATCCGGCCGAGCTCGACCGGGTCGAGGCGGATCGCGAAGCGGTTCATGCCCGACAGCGAGCGCAGCCCGATCGTCATCGGCACGGCACTCAGGGGGATCGCGGGCCCGGCGCTCGCCGGCTGGGCGGGTTGCGCGGCTTGCACGGCCGCCGTCCCGGTGCCGCCCGTCGCGGCCCCCGGCGGCGCGAGCGCGGCCGCGACATCGGCACCGGTCGGGGCCCGGGCCGCGTCCTGCGTCCCGGCGGCAACCGCTTCGAAACCGGCCTCGCCCGAGCCTGCGGCGGCGATTGCCTCGGCGGCCGACGCCACCGCACGGCCCGCCTCGGCGCCCGTTGCGACGGCTCCGCCCTCTCCGGTTCCTGAAGCGGCGCTCGCGGCGGGGGATGGGGAAGGAGCCGGGGGAGGGGAGGGAGCCGGGGGCGGTGCGAGGAGCGCGCCCGGATCGGCGCTCGCCGCGGCCTCCTCCGAGGCAGCCTCCGTCTCGTCCGTCCCATCCTCGGCCTCCGCACCGTGCACGGCGCCGGCCTGCCCGGCGGCGGCCTCCTCCGCCGAGGCTTCCTGTACCGAGCCCGGACCGTCGACGGGCGGGTGCTCCGGTCGTGGCACCGCGGGCTTTTCCGCGGCTCCCGGCGTCCGGCCCGAGGCGGCCTCGGTGCCGTCGCGCGCCTGTTTCGGGGGAATGGGCTTGTTCTGCGCGGGCTTCGTCGCCGCGGCGTTCTCCCGCGCGGTCCCGGAACGTCGGGGCTCGGCCGAGGCCGTATCCTTCGCCTTGTCCGTCTCGCCGGAACCGGCTCGGGCCGTCGCGGTGGCGTCCGTCTGCGCCCGGCGGGCGGTCGTCGGACGTGCCGGAGCCGTCGGTTTCCGCTCCGCGCTCTCCAGGGAGAAGCGCGCCGCGCCCTCGCTCCCCCGCGCCGCGGAGGACGAGGCGCGCACGGGCTGCCTCAGAAACACCTCCGCCAGATCCGCGCGTGAAACCGCCATGCCGTCCGTCCTCTCGGCGCCGAAGCCGGACCCGGCCCGAGCAAGCCGCGCACCAACCGGACCACCTGGACAAGCCATTGTCCTAAAACAAAAAAATCAGAGCGCCCGGAAGCCGCCCCCCGCCGGACCGGACGGATCTGCCGGGCCCCCGGCAGGATTTGCCGGCCCCGCGGTGCCGGTTCACCGTCCCTTGCCCGGCCGATGTCCGGGTGGGGCTCCGAACGCGGGCTCACGGCTTTTGCCCATCGTGCCCGTCGCCTCCCGCTCCTCTTGCACTTGCCCGTCATTCCGAGGGGTGCGCAGCGAAACCCGAAAATCCACCCGTGATGCGCGATCGCAGCCCGGCGTCGCGGCCCGTCATGGGCTGCACGCTTCGCGCGCCCCTTCGGGTCCGGGTTCGCCTCCGGCACCCCGGAATGAAGACAGGAGGGGGCGGATCGGCATCCTGAAGGCCGGCTGGGCTGCCCCGGGTTCGGAGCCCTGACGGTCGGGTCGATCCCTGGAAAGTCGAGACCGGGATCGCTATAGACACGGGCATGCGCCCGCGTTCCGCAGGCCTGCGCGCCCCGAAAAGGCCCCGCCACCGGCCGGCACCCGGCCCCGAACACCGGCCATGAACTCGCTGGATCTCCCGAAGCCCCCGCACGAGACGCGCGTCGTCGTCGCCATGTCGGGCGGCGTGGATTCGTCGGTGGTGGCCGGACTGTTGAAGCGCGAGGGCTACGACGTCGTCGGCGTCACGCTCCAGCTCTACGACCATGGCGCGGCGACCCACCGCAAGGGCGCCTGCTGCGCCGGCCGCGACATCCACGACGCGCGCAACGTGGCCGAGACGCTCGGCATCCCGCACTACGTGCTCGACTACGAGGACCGCTTCCGCGAATCGGTGATCGACCGCTTCGCCGAGAGCTACCTGTCGGGCGAGACGCCGATCCCGTGCGTCGAGTGCAACCGCTCGGTCAAGTTCCGCGACCTGCTCGGGATGGCCCGCGACCTCGGCGCCGAGGCGCTGGCGACCGGACACTACGTGGCGAGCCGGGCCCTGCCGGCGGGCGGACGCGGCCTCTACCGCGCCCTCGATCCGGCCCGCGACCAGAGCTACTTCCTCTACGCCACCACGCCCGAGCAGCTCGCCTACCTGCGCTTTCCCTTGGGGGAACGCCCCAAGGACGAGACCCGCGCGCTCGCCCGGGACCTCGGCCTCGCGGTGGCCGACAAGGCCGACAGCCAGGACATCTGCTTCGTGCCGCAAGGCGGCTACGCCGACGTGATCGCCAAGCTCAGGCCCGAGGCGGCCCGGCCCGGCGAGATCGTGGATCTCGACGGCCGGCCCCTCGGCGAGCACGAGGGCATCATCCACTACACCGTGGGCCAGCGCCGCGGCCTCAAGCTCTCGGTCGGGGAGCCGCTCTACGTGGTGCGGCTGGAGCCCGAGACCGCCCGCGTCGTCGTCGGCCCCCGCGCGGCGCTCGCCACCCGGCGCATCCGCCTGACCGGCCTCAACTGGCTCGGCGACGGCGCGCCGGAAGACCTCGCCGACCTGACCGTGGCCGTGCGCGTGCGCTCGACCCGCGCGCCGCGGCCCGCGCGCCTGTCGTGGAACGCGGCCGAGGCTTGCGCCGAGGTCGAACTGGTCGCGCCCGAGGACGGCGTGTCGCCGGGTCAGGCCTGCGTGATCTACGCCGACGACGGCCCGCGGGCGCGGGTGCTCGGCGGCGGCACCATCCGGCGCATCGGCGCGTTGCAGGCAGGCGCCGCCGAGGCGGCCTGACGGATGTCTCGCACCGCGCGGATTTCATTTTCAGCGTTCTCGGACAGGGTCGTCGCTCGCAGAGCGATGGCGCCGCCCGGCCGGCGCTCGAGGCCGGAGACATCGAGAGGGTGACGGTTACATGCTGAGAGAGCGGGCGCCCGAGGCCGGGCCGACCACCGAGCTGATGCGCAAGGCCTATGCCCGCTGGGCGCCGGTCTACGATGTCGTCTACGACAAGCTGACCGAGCCCGCCGCCCGCGCCGCGGTCGAGGCGGCCGTCGCCCACGGGCCGCGGGTGCTGGAGGCCGGCGTCGGGACCGGCCTGTCCCTCGGCTACTATCCCCGCGACAGCGTCGTCTGCGGCGTCGACCTCTCCGAGGACATGCTCCGGCGCGCCCGCGGCAAGGTGCGCCGCCGGGGGCTGACCCACGTCATGGGCCTCCAGGTCATGGACGTGTGCCGCCTCGGCTACGCCGATGCCAGCTTCGACGCGGTGGTGGCGCAGTTCCTCATCACCCTGGTGCCGAACCCGGAAGCCGCGCTCTCCGAGTTCCTGCGGGTGGTGCGGCCGGGCGGCGGCATCGTGCTGGCCAACCATTTCGGCCAGTCCGACGGCCCGGTCGCCCGGGTCGAGGAGATCGTCGCGCCGCTCTGCACCAAGATCGGCTGGTCCTCGGATTTCAAGGCGACCCGGATCGAAGCCTGGGCGCGGCGCAACGGCGTCGAGGTCGTCGGCCTGTCGCCGACCTTCCCCGGCGGCTTCTTCAAGATCCTGCGGATGCGCAAGAAGACGTGACGAGAAGGCCCGGGGACGGTTCGCCATCACGGATCACGATCAACCTTGGCGGAGGCGAACCGATGACGCCAGGGGGCGGGGAGGGGGGGCCGGGCGAGGCCGGGCCGCCGGCCCCGCGCCGCGCCTGGCTGCGCTGGCTGCCGCTGCTCGCGCTCGCCGCGCTCTCGATCGGCATCCTCGCCTCGGGCGGCGCCCGCTTGCTCGACCTCGACCGGCTGTCCCAATCGCGGGTCTGGCTCCAGGCGCTCATCGCCGAGGACCGGGTGCGGGCGATCGCGCTCGCCTGCCTCGCCTATGTCGGCTCGGTCGTGGTCTCGCTGCCCGCCACCCTGGTGCTCACGGTGCTGGCCGGGCTGCTGTTCGGCCCGGTCACGGGCGCGCTGATGGCGATCGGCTCGGCAACGGCGGGGGCGGCGATCGTGTTCTCGGTTGGGCGCTGCGCCGCCGGCGACCTGATCCGGCGCAAGGCCGGCCCCCGGGTCGGGCGCTTCGCCGAAGGATTCCGCCGCGACGGCTTCGGCTACATCCTGATCCTGCGGCTGCTGCCGATCTTCCCCTACTGGATCACCAACCTCGCGCCGGCCGCCTTCGGGGTGCGGCTTCGCACCTTCACCCTCGCCACCCTGCTCGGCCTGACGCCCGGCGCCTTCATCTATGCCGGGCTCGGCGCCGGCCTCGAAGACCTCCTGACGGCCCGGGACGAGGCCAGAACCGCCTGCCTCGCCGCGGGGGGCGCCGATTGCGCCGCGGGCATCGACCTGCGCGCCCTGGTGACGCCCGGCATGGTGGCGGCGCTGGTGGGGCTGGCGGGATTCGCGCTTTTGTCGGTTTATCTGCGCCGACGGCTTGAGCGGCGGACGCTTCGCGCATAAGACTTGTGCGCAAGCGAATGGCGCACGTCGTCGGATGGCCGCACAACCTGTGCGGTCCATGGGGCCCGGGGACGGCGACGGCCATTCGCACCGCGTTCGAACGACACAACGACGGGTGACGCTTGAGACGGCCCCGCCTTCCGTTTCCCGGCCGGCAGCTCGAACCGGCGGCGATCGCCACTCTGCCCTGGCACAGCGCGGCACCGGCCGCGACGGCGGAGGTGCGGCGCGCGCGTCCGCTCGCCCGGCTGGGCCTGTCCGGCCGCCTGTTCCTGCTGACCGTGGCCTTCGTCGTGCTGGCCGAGATCCTGATCTACGTCCCGGCGGTGGCGACCTATCGGCTGTCGCGGCTCTCGGACCGGGTCGCGGCGGCGCGGGTCGCCGCGCTCGTGCTGAACGCCGCCCCGGAGGGGCAGGTGCCCGACGAGACGGCCCGGCGCCTGCTCATGGGAGCCGGCGCCCGTGCCATCGCGGTGCGGGTCGGCGAGACGTGGCGCTATCTCACCGACGGGCCGATCACCCCCGCCGTCGCGGAGACGGTCGACCTGCGCGAGCGCGGCCTGACCGGATCGATCGGCGGCGCCTTCCGGACGCTGTTCTTCCCCGCCAAGGCGCCGATCCGGGCGATCGGAGCGGGACAGGACGGCTTCGACGCCGTCGAGGTGCGGCTCGACGAGGCCCCGTTGCGGACGGCCGTGGTCGATTTCTCGCTCCGCCTGCTGACGGCCTGCCTCGTCATCGCGGCTCTGGCGGCGGCACTGATGTTCTTCGTGCTCCAGCGGGCGATCGTGCGGCCGGTGGTCCGGCTCGCCCGCGACATCGCCGCCTTCGCCGACGACCCCGAGCGGACCGACCGGGTGGCCCGCCGCTCGGCGCGCACCGACGAGATCGGCGAGGCCGAGACGGCGCTCGCCCGGATGCAGGTGGCGCTCGGCGGCGAGCTGCGCCAGCGGCGGCGGCTGGCCGAGCTCGGCCTGTCGGTGAGCAAGATCAACCACGAACTGCGCAACCTGCTGACCACCGCCCAGCTCCTCGGCGACCGCCTGGAGAGCGTCTCCGACCCGCTGGTGCAGCGCATCGCGCCGCGCCTCGTCGAGACCCTCGACCGGGCGATCCGCTTCTGCGAGGCGACGCTCGCCTACGGCCGCGCCACGGAGCCGAACCCGCAGCGGCGCATGGTGGCGCTTGGCCCCCTGCTCGACGAACTGACCGACCTCGCCGACCTGATGCCGGCGGCCTGCATCCGCGTCGCGGTGCGCGCGCCGCGGGATCTGGAGATCGACGTCGATCCCGAGCAGCTCCTGCGGGCGCTGACCAACCTCGTGCGCAACGCGGTCCAGGCCCATGCCGCGGCGAAGACCTCGGACGGCGCGGTGCTGATCGAGGGATTTCGCAGCGGTCCGGCCGGCGCGGGCGCCGTCACGATCCTCGTCACCGACAACGGGCCCGGCGTGCCCGAGCGGGCCAAGGCCAACCTGTTCGCCGCCTTCCAGGGCTCGACCCGGGCCGGCGGCACGGGGCTCGGCCTCGCCATCGCCTCGGAGCTGGTGCGGCTCAACGGCGGCACGCTCAACCTCGACGAGACACCGAGCGGCGCCCGCTTCCGCATCGTCATCCCGGACCGCGCGGCCGGCACCAAGGCGGCGTGACGGGCGCTCGTCGCCCCATTCCTGCCCCATCCGGCCGGAACGGATCGTCCCTGGCGCTGGCCGCCGCGGGCGATCCTGGACGGCATCCAGTCCGTCGTGCGAACCGGTTGCCCGTGGCGGCACCTTCCCCTCGCCCCTCATCCTGAGCCTGTCGAAGGCGGGCGTGTTCGAGCGCCTCGCCCACGCCCTGACCATGGCCGACCGTGAGCGCGCCGGGCTGAGGCCAGCCCGACCGGCGGGTATTCTCGATGCGCAGGCCGCCCGCTCGGGCGGGGTCGGGCGCAAGCGCCACGGGCGCACCGACACCGACGGCCCCCTGCTCCTGGCCATGGCCACCGCCTCGCCCGCCGACCGGCACGACAGCCACGGTGGGGTCGCGTTGCTGCGCGCCTCCCGGCGTCTCTGGCCGTTCCTGGCACACTGCTCCGCCGATCAGGGCGAACGGGTCGGCTCCGCCACCGTCATCACCGTCGAGATCGTCAGGCCCGACGAGGGCCGGAAGGGGTTTGCCGTCCAGCCCCGCCGCTGGGCCATCGAGCGCACCTTCGGCTCGATGGCCCGATGCCGAAGGCTCGCCCGGGACTACGAGGTGCCCCCGTCTTCTTCGTCCTCGCTGCCGCCATGATCCTCGTCAGGAGACGGGCACGAAACTTATGAAACGGGGTCTCAGAGCTATGCCTTTTAAGGTTCGTTTATATTAACTATATCCTTGCAATGAGCGAAGCATTGCAAGGATCCGATCCAGTCTGGTCTGCCGTCATTGAACGGTTCGAGAACTATGCGCCGACGAGCCTGATGGCCCGCACGGCCTTGGAACACGCGCTGCCGGCCGGCTGGATCGACGAGGTGTTCGAGCAGCATCGCCAGCGGCAATACACGCGGGAGTTGCTGTTCTCCACTGTCGTCAGGCTGACGATGCTCGTCGCTCTCGGCCTGCGCTCGTCGTTGCACGCCGCTGCGCGCGAAGCCGAAGACCTGACCGTCTCGCTGCCCGCCCTCTACGACAAGGTCAACCGCACCGAGCCCGACCTGCTGCGCGCCCTCGTGCGCGGCAGCGCGACCCGACTGGCCCCGGTGATGACCGCGGCGGGCACCGGCCATCCGAGCCTGCCGGGCTACGCACTGCGCGTGCTGGACGGCAACCATCTGCCCGGCAGCGACAAGCGCCTGAAGCCTCTGCGCGCGCATCGCGGCGCCGCCCTGCCGGGGCAGACCCTGGTCGTCTACGATCCCGATACCGGCCTGGCCGTCGATCTGGTGGCGGCCGAAGATGCTTATGCCGACGAACGGGCGCTGGCCCGGGCCCTCCTGGACGCTGCCGCGCCCGGTCAGGTCTGGGTCGCCGATCGGCACTTCTGTGTCCGGACCTGGCTGCAGGGTCTGGTTGAGGCAGGCAGCCACTTCGTGGTGCGTCGGCACGGCAACCATCCCCGCCTGGGCGCGCAGGGGGATTGGCAGGCGTGCGGCTCCTGCGAGACCGGCACACTGTGTGAGCAGAGCATTACGCTGGAGGGGAGCGGCGATGCGTGGCGGCGCATCGCGCTGAGCTTGACGGCGCCAACGACGGAGGGAGACCGGACGATCTGGCTGTGGAGCAACCTGCCGGCGAGCGTCAGTGCGGCGCAGATCGCGCAGGTGTATCGGCGACGCTGGCGGATCGAGGGTCTGTTCCTGCAGATGGAACGGGTGCTGCACAGCGAGGCCGGTCGCCTGGGTCGTCCGCGGGCGGCCCTGCTGGGGTTTGCCGCTGCCGTTCTGGCCCACAACGTGCTGAGCCTGCTGAGCGCGTGCATCGAGCAGGTGCACGGGCCCGAGCCGCGGGTCTCGGTGTTCCACCTGAGCCGTCAGATCGGTGCCGGCTACGAGGGGCTGATGGTGGCGCTCGGACACGGCTCTGTGTTGACGGGCCAGGAGGATGCGGCGAGCGTCGCGGCCCGCTTGCTCGCCTTGGCGGAGCGGGTCGACCCAGGGCGGATTGCAACCAGCCCGCGTGGTCCCAAGCGCAAGGTCGACAAGCCCTATGTAGCGGCGGCTACGGCCCGAAAACACGTCGCCACCGCCAGGGTCCTCGAAAAGGCCAAGCTAATGGCTAAGAAAACACCTTAAAAGGCATGGCTCTCAGAGCCTGTTTGACTGCGGTGATCCCATCTTTCCCCTCATCCTGAGGTGCCGCGTGAGCGGCCTCGAAGGGTGCTCCAGGTTCCGCGCGATTCCTGGAGCACCCTTCGAGGCCTCCGCTGCGCTCCGGCACCTCAGGATGAGGGTGGGGATGGGAGTAGGATCTTCCTCTCGCCTTGCCGTTGCCTGACGAAGAGACGTCGGCCAGTCAAACAGGCTCTCACAGGGCCACCTCTTGTATGGCGGGCGCCATCAACGCATGATTGGCTTCTTGCCGAGATCCATGATCAGCCGTGTCAGCAAGTACAGGCGAGGGACGATGCTCTTGACTTCGCCGTACTCATTCGGCGTATGTATCTGACCACCGACAATCCCGAGCCCATCGATCGTCGGTGTTCCAGCCGCCGCGCTGAAGCCGGCATCGCTCGCCCCCCCGCTGCTCTCCAACGTGAGCGTGCGGTCGATCTCGCCGTAAATCGCTTGAGTCCGCGCGGCGAGTTCATCGGTGTCGGCATTGCGTGGCATCGGCGGGAAGCCGCGCGCGAGCCTCACGCTTGTGCTGGTATCGGGCACGAGGGGTGTTTCGGCGATACGGGAAGCGTCGCGTTCGACCCGGTCGAACTCCTCGGGTACGAATGCACGCACGTCAGCCTGGGCTGAGGCGGCATCGGGGATAACGTTCACGGCCGTGCCCGCCTTCATCTGCGTGACGTTGACCGTGGTCTCCTTCGCGCGATCGCCGAGTTTGCCGATTTGCAGGACTTGGTGTGAAAGCTCGGTCGCCGCATTGCGACCACTGTCTGGGGCGACGCCAGCATGCGCGCTCCGCCCCTTCACGTCGACGCGCAACACGCCCGAACCCTTTCGAGATATCACGAGACCGTCGGCCGGCCGGCCCGGCTCCAGATTGAGCACGACATCGTGCTCTCGCGCCTGTGTCCCGATGAGCGCCCGTGCACCGGGTGACCCGATCTCTTCATTGGAATTGAGGAGAAACGTGATCGTGCGGAAATTCGTGAACTTCAGATCGCGCAGGATGCGCAGCGTGGACAAGCCGAGCGCAATGCCACCTTTGTCGTCGACGACGCCGGGACCGATCATTCGATCGCCCGTGATCGTAAATGGCCGCCGAACCGCCTCGCCGGTCGGGAACACGGTGTCCATGTGAGCGATGAGAAGAATGCGGGCCGTTCCCGTCCCTGAGAGGGTCGCTACGATGTTTGACCCCTTACCAGGCTCGACCGCCTTCGACGTCTCGACCTTGGCGCCGACCGCCTTCAACTCGGCGACGACAACTTCTGCCAAGCTTTCAAGGCCTTTCTCGTCGTCGCTACCCGAATCGATGTTGACGAGGCGTTCAAGAAATTTCAGCGTAGGCTCTTGGTAGGAATCGGCGCGCGCGAGCAGTGCCTGGTCCGGCTCAGCCCGGGCTGGAGAAGCCGTGAGCATAGCACCTGTCATCAGGCACCCAAGCCCAATCTGAACAAGGTGAGAGCGTAGCGTGATCATCGATGTTCCCGACTTGAATCGCACTCTCTGATGACAAGGATTACTGATACAAGCAACGACGACGAGTGACACTTTCCTACATTATCCAAGCATCTTGATTCTGAAAAATTTCCTAATGATGTGCTGCCGTGCTCACCGTCGAGGGTTCGAGGCAAAGCAGCCCGAGCGGAGCCGCGACCGATGCTAAGCTCGACTTTGGCCAATTGGCCGGGTCGTTGAGGATGTGAGGTGACGAAGCGGACGTGACGGATAGGCTGGTGGCGTCCCCGCCAAGAGACACCGCCATGCTGCCTCTGCCCACCCCCTTCGCCGGGCTCATCCTGGCGTTCGCGCCGTTGTTCGTCCACCGCTCGTGGCGACACGCCCAGATCCTGCTGGTCGGCGCGATCCTGACGCCGGGCCGCCGCACGGTGACGAGCGTCCTGCGCATCATGGGCCGCGCGCAGGAGCGAAAGCATGACGGGCATCGAACGAAGCTCTCCCGTCGCTCCATTCCCCATCGGCCAAGATCCGGAGATCCTCAATGCCCGGCACCTGCGGGCGCCGCGCCGCGCGGGCGGCGGATCAGCGGGGTGCCGCAGGCCATTGCCAGGAAGAGCACGGTGAGGACGAGGAACACGTCCTCGAAGCCCATCACCAACCCTTGAATCCGCACCGTGTTGGTCATGGCCTTCAGCGCCATGCCGTTGGCATCGCCCCCGAACACCTCGAACTGGCGCCGCATGGCGTCGAGTCGTTCCAGCGCGGCGCTGTTCGCCCAGGTGAAACGCTCGTGCAGGCGCGCGAGGTGCAGGTCCCAGCGGGCGTTCAGGATCGTGTTGATGAGCGCGAGGCCCACCGCGCCGCCGAGGTTGCGCGTGAGGTTGAACAGGCCCGAGGCGTTCTTCATCCGCTCCGGCGGCAGGGTGCCCAGCGCGATGTTGTTGATCGGGATCATGCACAGCATCAAGGAGCAGCCGCGCAGGATCTGCGGCCACAGCAGCTCCCAGAAATCCCAGTCCTTGGTCAGGCCGGTGACGATCCAGGTGCCGACGGCAAACCCGGAAAAACCCATCGCCATCATGATGCGCGGATCGAGCTTGGCGGAAAGCTTGCCGGCGATCGGGGCGGTGGCGAACATGCAGAGCCCCGAGACGAACATCGTCTCGCCGATCTGCAGCGCCGAGTAGCCGCGCACCCGGGCGAGGTAGACCGGGTAGAGATAGGTGAGGCCGTAGAGGCCGATGCCCATCACGAAGCTGAAGACGCAGCCGGCGGCGAAGTTGCGGTCCGAGAAGGCGCGCAGATCGACGATCGGCTGGCGCGCGGTGAAGACGCGGGCGAAGAACAGCAGCCCCGACACGGCGCAGACGAGGGCGCAGACGAACACCACCTCGTCCTGCAGCCAGTCGTGGTTCGGGCCCTCCTCCAGCACGTATTCGAGGCAGCCGAGGAAGCCCGCCATGAAGGCGAGCCCGGCCCAGTCGAAGGACTTGAGCAGGCCGAAGTTCGGCCGGTCGAAATCGATCAGGAACCAGGTCGAGACCGTGACGAAGAGGCCCGGCACGATGTTGATCAGGAACAGCCAGTGCCAGGAGAACAGGTCGGTGAGATAGCCGCCGACCGTCGGGCCGATGGTCGGGGCGAGCGTCGCCACGAGGCCGATCATCGGCGAGACGATCGGGCGCTTCGAGGGCGGGAAGATCGTGAAGGCCGAGGCGAACACGGTCGGGATCATGCCGCCGCCGATGAAGCCCTGGAGCGCTCGCCAGACGATCATCTCGTCGATCGACGAGGAGGTGGCGCACATCAGGCTCATCAGCGTGAAGCCGCCGGCCGAGACCGAGAACATCCAGCGCGTCGAGAGCACCCGCGACAGGGTGCCGGAGAGCGGGATCGAGATCACCTCGGCGATGAGGTAGCTCGTCTGCACCCAGGGGATCTCGTCGCCCGAGGCCGAGAGGCCGGCCTGGATCTCGTTGAGCGAGGCCGAGACGATCTGGATGTCGAGGATCGCCATGAACATCCCGAACACCATGCACAGGAACGCCACCATGCGGCGGCGGTCGATGGGCGGGTCGGCGGCGGGGCTTGCAGCGAGGGTCGCGGTGGCGGCCATGGGGCGCCTCGGTCAGAATCTAAGCGGGGTCGTCCCCTCCACACCCTCATCCTGAAGCGCCGGAGCGAAGCGGAGGCCTCGAAGGGTGTTCCAGGGATCGCGTGGGAACTGGAGGATCCTTCGAGGCCCGCTGGCGCGGGCACCTCAGGATGAGGGGGTTGGCAGGATCGAACGGTTCTTGTTCGGCCGGATGGATTCTCAGCGCTGGGCGGCGAACTTCTGGACCGGCGCGTCGGCGCCCTCGCGGGTATCGACCCGCACCACCACCGAGAGGCCGGGCCGCAGCAGGCCCTCGCGGGCGATCGCCTCCGGCACCTGGACGCGCACGGGCAGGCGCTGGACGATCTTGGTGAAGTTGCCGGTGGCGTTGTCGGGAGGCAGCAGGCTGAAGACCGAGCCGGAGGCGGGCGAGAGCGATTCCACCGTGCCGACGATGTCGCGGTTGGGATAGGCGTCGACGTGGATGTGCACCTCCTGCCCCGGCCGGACGCGGGCGAGCTGCGTCTCCTTGAAGTTCGCATCGACCCGCACACTCTGGAGCGGCACCAGCGCCGCGATCCGGGAGCCGGGGGAGACGTAGGCGCCGGCCTCGACCGCCTTGTTGCCGACGACGCCGTCGAAGGGCGCGCGGATCATCGCGAAGTCGAGGTCGCGCCGGGCGCGGTCGGCCGCGGTGCGCAGTTCCGCCGCGAGGCCCTCGGCCTCGCGCTTCTGCGCCTGCAGCACGTCGACATTGGCCCGCGCGGCGGCGAGCGCGGCCTCGGCCGACTTCACCGCGGCCTCGGTGCGGTCGCGGTCGGCCTTGGCCTGATCGAGGCGGGACTTCGCGACGTACTCGACCTGCATCTGCGTGGCGCGGGCGTAGTCGGCGCCCGCCCGCACGGCGTCGGCCTTGGCCGCGTCGACCTGCGCCGCGCTCTGGAGAACCTGCGCCTGCGCCGCCTCGGCCTGTCGGCCGATGCGCGTGATGGTGCTCTCCTGCGTGGCGAGCTTGTCCTGCGCCGCCTTCAGGGCGAGGCGGTAATCGCCGTCGTCGAGCCGCGCGATCACGTCGCCCCGCTTCACCACCTGCCCGTTCACCACCGGGACGGCCTCGAGATAGCCGGAGACCTTGGCGGCGAGCACCGAGATGTCGGCCTGGACGTAGGCATCGTCGGTGCTCACGAAGAAGCGCCCGACCGTCCACCAGTCCCAGCCGGCATAGGCGCCGCCGCCCAGGCCGGCGAGGAGCAGCGCGGACAGGATCGCCCGGCGCAAAGGGCGGCGAGGCTTGGCGGGGGAGGCGGGCGGCGCCGGCTCGACCACGACGGGGGTGCGCGTCGGCGACGGCGCGCGACCGCCCTCGGCCCGCTCCTCCTCGACGCGGTCCGCGACGGCGTCCACGGCCGTGTCCGACCGACGGGCATCCTCACGAAGCGACATGGCTGAAACCCCGGACATGCAATGACCGAACGGTTCGGTCACTGAGCGGGTCGAGTTGACGCCGCCACCCATCCGGCGCTAGCTAGCACTGACCGAACGGTTCGGTCAACATATGCGAGTCGAGTGATGGCGGGCGCGGCGGCACAGGAGCGGGGCGCTCCGACGAACGAGAGCGACAAGCGCCGGCAGATCCTGGAGGGCGCGCGCCAGGTCTTCATGACCTCCGGCTTCGACGGGGCCAGCATGGGCGAGATCGCCAAGGCGGCGAACGTCTCGAAGGGCACGCTCTACGTCTATTTCGACAGCAAGGAGGCGCTGTTCGAGGCGCTGACCACCGAGGAGAAGGAGGGGCTGGCCGAGGCCCTGTTCCGCCTCGACGAGGACGACCCGGACGTGCGCGCGGTGCTGACGCGGCTCGGTGCCAGCTACCTCGCGATGATGGCGCGGCCGGAGCACGTCTCGATCATCCGCATGGTGATCGGCGCCTGCGAGAAGTTTCCCCGGTTCGGGCAGGCCTTCTACGAGGCCGGACCGGCCTGCGGCGTCGGGCGGCTCAAGGCCTATATCGAGGCCCAGGTCTCGGCCGGGCGCCTGCGGGCCGACGACACGGATCTCGCCGCCAAGCACTTCCTGCAACTGTGCCAGGCCGGAATGCTGACCCGCCTGCTGTTCAACGCCGGCGAGGCGCCGAGCGAGGCGGACATCCGGCACCGCGTGGCGGAAGCGGTGCGGGTGTTCTTCGCCGGGTACAGGCCCGGCGCGGAAGGGTGAGCGCGGCTCACCCCGTCAGGGCGAAGGCCGGATCGTCAGCGAAACCGCCGCCGGTGAGGATCGCCTGCTCCAGGCCGCCGGCCGCCGGCAGCAGGTTCTCGGCGAAGAAGCGCGCGAGCGCGATGCGCGCGGCGTGGGCCGGATCGGTCTCGCCGGCTTTCAGCGCCGCGCTCGATGCGAGGCCGGCCGCGGCGAGGCAGGCCGCGCCCTGCACGAGGCCGAACAGGCGCAGGTAGGGCGCCGCACCGGGCAACGCCTCCTGCGGCCGGTTGGAGGCGAGCGCCTTCAGCAAAAAACTCGTCGCCCGGTCGAGGCTGCCGATGCCCTCCCGCAGGCGGGACGCGGCGTGGCCGAAGGCGGGCGTCCCGTCCTTGAGCAGCCCTTCGGTCACCCGCCGCAGGGAGGCGATCTGCGCGCCCACCGTGGCCCCGCCGTTCAGCGGCAGCTTGCGGGACACGAGGTCGATCGCCTGGATGCCGTTCGTCCCCTCGTAGATGCCGAGGATGCGGGCATCCCGCATGAGCTGGGCCGCACCGGTCTCCTCGACGAAGCCCATGCCGCCATGGACCTGCACGCCGAGCGAGGTCACCTCGTTGGCGATGTCGGTGGAGAAGGCTTTCGCCACCGGCGTCAGCAGCGAGGCGCGGTCGTGCGCCACCCGCCCCTCGGGGCCGTGCGCCGCGTCGAGCGCTTGCGCGGTGAGGTAGCAGATGCCGCGCGCCGCGGCGGTGTAGGCTTTCATGGTCAGCAGCATGCGCTGCACGTCGGCATGGGCGACGATGGCGCTGACGGGCTCCGAGGCCCCCGGCGCCCGGCCCTGGCGGCGCTCGCGGGCGTAGCCGAGGGCCTTCTGATACGCGGCTTCCGCCACGCCGACGCCCTGGAGGCCGACATTGAGCCGGGCCGAGTTCATCATCGTGAACATGCAGGCCAGACCCCGGTTCTCCTCGCCGATCAGCCAACCGGTCGCCCCGCCGCCGTCGCCGAAGGCCATGGAGCAGGTGGGCGAGGCGTGGATGCCGAGCTTGTGCTCGACGCCCGAACAGCGCAGGTCGTTCCGGGAGCCGTCCGGCAGCACCTTCGGCACGAGGAACAGCGAGATGCCGCGGGTGCCGGCGGGCGCGTCCTTCAGGCGGGCCAGCACGAGATGGACGATGTTGTCGGAAAGATCGTGCTCGCCGTAGGTGATGTAGATCTTGGCGCCCGTGATCCGGTAGCCGCCGTCGCCGTCGGGTTCGGCCCGGGTGCGCAGGGCCGAGAGGTCCGAGCCGGCCTGCGGCTCGGTCAGGTTCATGGTCGCGGTCCACTCGCCCGAGACGAGCTTTTCGAGATAGCGGCCCTTGAGGTCGTCGGAGCCGTGGGCGGCCAGCGCCTCGATGGCGCCGGCGGTGAGAATCGGGCACAGGCCGAAGGCGAGGTTCGCCCCGTTCCACATCTCGGTGCAGGCGGCGGCGATCAGGTGCGGCAGGCCCTGGCCGCCGTGGTCGGGCGCGGCGAGCACGCCGTTCCAGCCGCCCTCGACGAAGGCGCGGTAGGCCTCGCGCCAGCCCGGCGCGGTGGTGACGCGACCATCGGCGAACGGCGTGCCGTGGCGGTCGCCCGCGCGGTTCAGGGGCGCGATCACGTCGCCCGCGAGCCGGCCGGCCTCTTCGAGGATCGCCGCCGCATCCTCGGGGGCGATCTCGGCCGGGCTCCGCGCCAGCGCGGCGTCGAGCCCCGCGACGTGGCGGAGCGTGAAGACCATCTCCTCGACGGGCGCGCGATAGCTCATGGTCCCTTCACCGCTCCTCCCGCCACACCACCAGGGGCGGCGCTCCCGTTTGACGGCCCGCGGGCCGAGGGTCTACGGCCGGCCGTTCTTCACCGCATCTCCACTCCGACATGGACGCCACACCGTCAACCGCCACCACGCTACGCTTAAGCACCGATGTCAACGGCCTCGCGCGGGCGGCCGCGCTGCTCGGCGAAGGCCGCCTCGTCGCCCTGCCGACGGAGACGGTCTACGGCCTCGGGGCCGACGCCACCGATCCGGAGGCGGTGGCCGCGATCTACGCCGCCAAGGGACGCCCGCGCTTCAACCCGCTGATCGCCCATGTCGCCGAGGCCGAGGCCGCGATGACGGAGGGCGTGTTCGACGCGTTCGCGCAAACCCTCGCGAAAGCGTTCTGGCCGGGGCCGCTGACCCTGGTGGTGCCGGCATCCCCCACCGGCTCCGTCTGCGATCTCGCCCGGGCCGGGCTCGCTTCCGTGGCCCTGCGGGTGCCGGCCCACGCCATCGCCCGCGACCTGCTGGCCTGGGTCGGACGACCGGTGGCGGCCCCCTCGGCCAACCGCTCGGGCCGGGTGAGCCCGACAAACGCCGAGCACGTGCTCGGCGATCTCGACGGGCGCATCGCGGCGGTGCTCGACGGGGGCGAATGCCCGGTCGGGGTCGAGTCGAGCGTGGTGGCCTGCCTCGGCGGACGTCCCCGCCTGCTGCGCCCCGGCGGCGTGACGCGGGAGGCCATCGCCGCGGTGCTGGGCTTCGCGCCCGAGGCGGCCGACGATCCGGGATCGCGGCCCGTCGGGCCGGGCCTCCTCGCCTCGCACTACGCCCCGCGGGCCGGCGTGCGGCTCGACGCGACGAGCGTCGCCGCCGGCGAAGCGGCGCTGCTGTTCGGCGCCTTCCGGCCCGAAGGGTGGGAGCGTGCCGTGGCGGTCGAATCCCTGAGCGAGCGGGGCGATCCGGCGGAGGCGGCCGCGCGGCTGTTCGGGGCTTTGCGCCGGCTCGACGCCTCCGGCGCGGGCACCATCGCCGTCGCACAGGTGCCGGAGCGGGGCCTGGGCGAGGCGATCAACGACCGCCTGCGCCGGGCCGCCGCCCCACGCTGAACGGCGTACCCCGATTTCGCGAAACTTTTTGCGGAACCGATCGCACGCCCGCGCATTGTCCGGTTACGAAGGCCAGTTCAGCCCCCAATGGCCTTTGCCCTTCAAGGCTCGGAGCGATCCGAGCCTTTTTTCTTGGCCGATTTCCTGTTTCTTGGCCGATTTCCTGGCCGAACGCCCAAGTCCTTGCCGGCGAAGCCGGACCTTATACGATATCCGGTTGATGCGTTCGGCCTGTCCTGCGTCCTTGCGAGGCGAAGCCGTGGCGATCCAGGGCGCGCCCTTTCCGGACAGGTCGCGCCCTGGATCGCTTCGCAGCCGCTCGCGATGACGGAGGGGGGCCAAACCCGAAGCGATCAAGCGGAAACGGTATGATACCAAGCTGCCGCGCCTTCGCGCGGCCAACCGGCGACGAGCCGGGATCGTCGCCGGTTGGCCTTACTTGGCCCGGGTGCCGCGCCGCTGGATCGCCCGGCGCAGGATGCGCGAGAGATCCTCCACCGAGTAGGGCTTGTGCAGCAGCGGGAAGCCGTGGTGCCCATCCTCGGCCAGCACGTGGCTGTAGCCGGAGGAGAGCACGATCGGCATGTCGGGCTTGCGTCCCAGGATCGTGCGGGCGAGTTCCACGCCGTTCATGCCGGGCATCACCACGTCGGTGAACACCACGTCGAACCGGTCGGGCGTGCGGGCGAGTTCGGCCAGAGCCTGATCGCCGTCCATCGCCCAGACGGTGCCGTAGCCGAGTTCGGCCAGCGCCTGCGTGGCGAAGGCGCCGACCTCGCGGTTGTCCTCGACCAGAAGGACGCAGGCGCCGTGGCCGGGGGCGAGCGGCTCCGGCTCGTCCGCGGCCTCCGGCATCGTCGGCGCGACCTTGGCCCGCGGCAGGAACAGGGTGAAACGGGTCCCCTGGCCGAGCACGCTCTCCACCGCGATGTCGCCGCCCGACTGCTTGGCGAAGCCGAACACCTGGGAGAGACCGAGTCCGGTGCCCTGGCCGACCCCCTTCGTCGTGAAGAACGGCTCGAAGATCCGCGACAGGTCGGCCGGCGCGATGCCCGACCCCGTATCGGAGATCGACACCGCCACGAAGTCGCCGGGCACCGCCGGATGGGTGCGCAGGGCCGGGATCTGCGCGGCGTGGCCGACGCGGATGGTGAGCGTGCCCTCGCCGTCCATGGCGTCGCGGGCATTGACCACCATGTTGACCAGCGCCGTGTCGAACTGGCTCGGATCGGCCTCCACGAGGCAGGCGAACGGCTCGCCCGCCGCGTCGAAGCAGGGCTCGATCAGGGTCTTCACCTGGATGCGCGCGCCGGTCAGCGTGCCGACCATGTCGGCCACCGCGGCGACGCCGCGGCCCACGTCGAACACCTCGGGCTTGAGCGCCTGGCGCCGGGCGAAGGCGAGGAGCTGACCCGTCAGCTTGGCCGCGCGTCCCACCGTGTCGGAGATCGCATCGACGTAGCGGCGGCGGCGCTCCTCGGCGAGGTCGGGACGCTTCAGCAGGTCGGTCGAGGACTTGATGACGGTGAGCAGGTTGTTGAAGTCGTGGGCGACGCCGCCGGTGAGCTGGCCGACCGCCTCCATCTTCTGCGACTGGCGCAAGGCCTCCTCGATCCGCTCGCGCTCGGCCACCTCGGCGCGCAGGCGCTCGTTGGTCTCGGCGAGTTCGCGCAGGCGCCGCCGTTCGGCGGTGAGGTCGGTCAGCACGCCGCACAGCAGCAGGGCGTCGCCGTCGCCGTCGAGGCGGGCGAGCGACAGGTAGACCGGCCGCTCGGTGCCGGCCTCGTCGCGCAGGGCGATCTCGCCGCGCGCCGGCCCCTGCGCCGCCTGTGCCACCAGGGCGGCGAGCGCCGCACCCTGGCCGTTGGCGGCGAAGCGGGCGAGCGGTTGGCCGATCAGCCGTTCCTGCCGGCTGCCCAGGATCTCGGCGAGCCGCCGGTTGCAGTAGAGCAGCGCCCCGTCGGGCCCGAGGGTGAAGGCGCCCTCCTGGATCTGCTCGATCAGCACCCGATAGGGCCGGTCGGCGTTCTCCAGGGTGTAGACCAGCCGCTCGCCGCCGGGTCCCTCGACCACGATGGCGTCGAAATCGCCCCGGCGGATCGCCGAGAGGGTGTCCTCGACCTCTTCCAGCCGCGTCTCGAGCTCGCGGATGCGCGCCTGCGCCTCGCCGAGGGCGTCGGGGGCGGCGTCAGCGCTCATCGGCGCCACCGGCGACGGCCGCGGGGAGCCCTTCCCGCGGATCGTCCCGCACGAATCCCTGCAGGCCGAGCCCGTCGAGGATGCGCCGCTCGTCGCTCAGGTCGCCGGCGATGCGTCGGGCGGGGAGGGGGGCGAGACGCACCAGGGTCGGTGCCGCCACGACGCCGTCGGCGCCCGCGAGGGCGGATTGCTGGTAGATGTCGACGACCTCCAGATCGCAGGCCCCCCCGAGCCGGCCCTCGCACAGCCGGCGCACGCTCTCGATGGTGCGGGTCGAGCGCGGCGAGGTGCCGGCGACGTAGAGGCGCAGATGCGTGCGCCCGGCGGTCCCGCCGCCCATGGCCCCCGTCCCGCTCAAGGCCCGCCCACCTTCGATGCGACGCCCTTGGGCCGAATGTCGAGGCCGACCAGCACCTTCTCGGTGTTGGACAGGTCGCCGATGATGCGCTTGAGCGGTGCGGGCAGGCGCCGCACCAGGGTCGGGATCGCCAGGATCTGGTCGCCGGCCGCGAGCTGCGGGTTCTTCATCAGGTCGATGACCTCGATGTCGTAGTGGCCGGCGAGGTGCTCCTCGCAGAACCGCTTGAGGTTGGCCATGGCCGCGAGCGACTTGGCGGTCTGTCCGGCCACGTAGAGACGCAGGTGGTAATGACCGTCGTCGACCGCCCCGTCGGCGCCGTCGTCCATCGGCTCGGACCCGGTCATTTCGTGCCTCCCCGGCGAGCGGCGAGGGTGCGCCGCCCGCTCGCCAGCATCGCCTCGCGCATCTCGTTCTCGCTCAAGAGCACCGCCTCTTCCTCTTCCACGGCTTCCAGGCCGGCGCGCAACTCCTCGATCTGCCGCTCCAGCGACCGGCGCCGCCGCAGGGCCTCGCGCTGGCGGCGGTGGTTCTCCTGCTCGCGGCGCAGGGCGGCAGCGGCTTCCTCCGCCTCCCGCACCACCCGGGCCGTGCCGGTGAGCACGCCCGCCGGACCGATATAGGCGTCGATCAGCGCGATCCCGTCGCCCGACATCACGAATTCGCGCACTTGGTTCGAGTGGCGCATGCCGCGGGCCTTGATGACGTAGAGCGTGCGCGAGCGCTCGCCGTCGGCCTCGACGTTGACCAGCTTGACCCAGGCATCCATCAGCGAGGAGACGCCGATGGTGTCGTCCCGGTCGAGCCCGCCATCCTCGCGCAGGCTGGTGAACACGGCGGTGATGCCGCGGCTCTTGAGCATGTCGACCATGCGCAGCATCGTCGCCTGCAACTCGGCCGGCGGGCCGCGCAGCGCCGAGAGCGGATCGATCACCACCAGGGAGGGCGCGAACCGGTCGATGTCCCGGTGCATGCGCGCCAGGTGCATCTCCAGGCCGTAGAGGCTCGGGCGCGCCGCCTCGAACCGCAGCAGCCCCGCCTCGACGTGGCGGGCGAGGTCGAGACCGATGGAGCGGGCATTGCGGCAGATCTGGTCGCCGCTCTCCTCGAACACGAAGGCCATGCAGCGTTCGCCCCGTCGGCAGGCCGCGTCGGCCATGCTGGAGACGATCATGGTCTTGCCGGTGCCGGCCTCGCCCGAGATCAGGATGCTGGTGCCGCGGTGGAAGCCGCCGGGTTCGAGCATCGCGTCGAGGCCGGCGATGCCGGTGGAAACCACGCCCTCCGCGACCGTGTAGTCGAGATCGGCCGAGGTGACCGGCAGGACGCTGATGCCCTCGGCGTCGATCAGGAAGGGGTATTCGTTGGTGCCGTGGGCCGAGCCGCGGTACTTCACCACGCGCAGGCGCCGGGTCGTGATCTGGTCCTCGACGCGGTTGTCGAGCAGCACCACGCAGTCGGAGACGTATTCCTCCATCCCCTGGCGGGTGAGCTGGCCGTCGCCGCGCTCGCCGGTGATGATGGCGGTGAGCCCGCGCTCCTTGATCCAGCCGAACAGGCGGCGCAGCTCGGCGCGCAGCACCGTCTCGTCGGAGAAGCCCGCGAACAGCGTCTCGATGGTGTCGAGCACGACGCGCTTGGCGCCGATCGAATCCACCGCGAAGCCGAGGCGGATGAACAGGCCTTCGAGGTCGTATGCGCCGGTCTCCTCGATCTCGCTGCGCTCGACCCGCACGTGGTCGATGGCGAGCTTGCCCTGCGCCACCAGGCCGTCGAGGTCGTAGCCGAGGGAGGCGACGTTGGCGACGAGATCCTCGGCGCGCTCCTCGAAGCTCACGAACACGCCGGGCTCGTCGAAGCGGGTGGCGCCGTTGACGAGGAAGGTCGTCGCGAACAGCGTCTTGCCGCAGCCGGCCGCGCCGCAGATCAGCGAGGGCCGCCCCTTCGGCAGGCCGCCGAAGGTGATGGTATCGAAGCCGGCGATGCCGGTGGCGACCTTCGGCAGGGCCGGGGCGGCCGTGGGCGGCCTGTCGCCGCTTCGGTTTTGACCGATTTGGTCCTGCGGCTCAGACGCCAAGGCGGATCTCCGAGACGATGGGCTCGAAGGCGGCGGTCCGGGCGGACGGCCGCATCGCCACGATGCCCGCGCCCGTCGTCGGGTCAGGGGACAGCGGCAGGCGTTCGAGACGAGGGCGACGGCACGACGGGCAAATCCCGCATCCGGCACGGACGGTGGCGGGAAGGTTCGAGGGCAGCGTCATGAAAGGGAGCGTCGCAGCGGGCTACCGGCACCCGTCAGCCGGGCTCCCTAATGCAAAGGCCCGGGGGTGGCAACACGCACGGCACCGGCCGCCGGGGCTGCAAACCCGGATACACGGCTTTTGAACATCGCTCCTCTTGCCCTCGCTCCTCTTGCCCTCGCTCCTCTTGCCCTCGCTCCTCTTGCCCTTGTCCGTCATTCCGGGGTCGTGCGGCGAAACCCGGAAATCCCCCCGTGACGCGCGACCGGAGCAGACCGTCGCGGCCCGTCGTGGGGTGCACGCTTCGCGCGCCCCTTCGGGTCCGGGTTCGCCTGCGGCGCCCCGGAATGACGGCGGAGGGTGCGGACGGGGCGGATCGGCATCCTGAAGGCTTGCCGTGTCAACACGCGTTCGGAGCCGTGCCCACCGGCCCGCGCCGTCGGCCGATCGGCGCGCCTCTGCGGGAAAAGCTCCCGCGAACTGGTCTTGCGAATTTTCGCCGGTTCTTCTGCGGCTCCGCTGAAACCAATTCCGGCTACGACCTTTAGAAAGGACAGTCCGCTCCCGTCCTCGCTCAGCTTGCTCCCTGATCCGATGTCCCTTCAGCCCAAGCTTCCTGATCCGCCCATCGATCCGCTCACCGAGTCCCGGATCCTCGTGGTCGAGGACGAGTGTTTCGTGCGCATGGTCGCCGTGGACATGCTGGAGGATGCCGGCCTGCCGGTGGTCGAGGCGCCCGACGCCGACGCGGCCCTTCGGCTCCTGGAAGGACGGGCGCAGGCCTTCGGCACCCTGTTCACCGACATCGACATGCCGGGCTCGATGGACGGCCTCACGCTCGCGGCGCGGGTGCGGGCGCGCTGGCCGCATATCCGGCTCGTCGTCACCTCGGGCCGGATCCGGCCGACGGGCGGCGAATTGCCGGACGCGGGCCGCTTCCTGCCGAAACCCTATTGCCGGTCCGATCTGCTCGGAGCGCTCGGGCACGCCGCCTGAGGGGCAGCGGCGGGACGGGCGGAGCGTGTCACGCCGTCCGGACCGGCCAGCGCAGTGCCACCCGCAGGCCACCGAGGCTCGAACGGCCGAATTCCAACCGCGCCCCGGCCCCTTCCGCGAGATCCCGGGCGATGGCGATGCCGAAACCGGTCCCGGGGCGGGTCTCGTCCCAGCGCCGGCCTCGGGCGATGCCGGCGATCGCCGCCGCGCTCATGCCGGGCCCGTCGTCCTCGATCGCGAGGCAGCCCTCCCCGTCCGCCTCGCGCCCCGAAACGACGATGCGGCGATGCGCCCATTTGCGGGCATTGTCCGAGAGGTTGCCCAGGATCTCGGTGAGATCGCCCTCGTCGCCGGGGAACCCGAGCCCGCCCGGCACGACGATCTCCCAGCGCAAGGCCTCGCCCTCGGGCAGCCGCTTCAGGGCGCCGACGATCCGCTCGATCACCGGGACGACCGGGCAGGCGCGCCGCCGCAGGCCGCCCGAGGCGGCCCGCGCGCGCGCCAGCGTCCGCTCCACCTGCCGGCCCATGGCCCGGGCCTGCTCGGCGATCTCCGCGGCAAGCGCCGGATCGCGCCCCTCCGTGCGGCGGGCCAGGGCGTCGAGCACCGCCAGCGGCGTCTTGAGGCCGTGCGCCATGTCGCCGGCGCCCGTCCGGGCGCGCGACAGATCCCGCTCCTGTGCGTCGAGCAGGCGGTTGAGGTCGGCCACCAGCGGGCGCACCTCTTCCGGGAAGGTCTCGGGGAGCCTGGCCCGCATCCCGGCATGAACCGCGGCGAGGTCCGCCTGCAAGGTGCGGAAGGGTGCCAATGCCCGGCGCACGAACAGCGACATCGCCAGCGTCAGCGCCGCGAACAGGGCGCCGAGGGAGGGCACCAGCAGGCGCAGGAAGGTGGCGCGGCTCTGGGCCAGATCGCGGCGGTCCTCGGCCACGGTGACGGCGAGCGGCACCGCGCCGCCGTTGCCGGGGATCGTGACGCGCCGGGTCACGGCGACGAGCCGCCCGCCGTCGGGCCCGGCGAGATCGCCGACCGCCGGCTCCTGCGCGGCGTCGGGCACCGTGCCGAGGCCGCGGTCCCAGAGCGAGCGCGAGCGCAGAGGAGCCCCGTCCGATCCGGCATCCCGGCGCTCGACCTGCCAGTAGAGACCGCCATAGGGCGCGGAAAAGCGCGAGTCCGGCGGCTCGCTCGGCAGGCGCAGCGTGCCGTCCGGCGCCAGGACGACCTGGCCGGCGATGAACTTGGCGGTGCGGTCGAGGCCGTCGGCGGTACGGGCGTCGAGCACCCGGTCGAGGATCAGCGTCAGCCCGATGCCGGCCAGCGCCAGCGCCAGGGCGATCAGCCCCGCGGCGGCGAGCCCGAGCCGCAGGCGCAGGGAGTCGCGCTTCACGGCACGCCGGGCGTGTCGGCCGGGACGAGGTAGCCGTGGCCGCGGCGGGTCTCGACGATGCCGGGGCCGAGCTTGCGCCGCAGCCGGGTGAGCAGGGCTTCGAGCGCGTTGGCCTCGCGGTCGCTGTCGCTGCCATGGAGATGGTCGAGCAGCTCGCCCGCCGGCACGACCTGCCCCTGGCGGTGCAGCAGGAAGGCGAGCAGGCGGTATTCCAGCGCGGTGAGGTCGGTCTCCCGCCCCGCCACCGAGACCGCGCGGGTGCGGGTATCGAGTTCGACCGCGCCCGCTCGCAGCACGGCTGAAGCGTGCCCGGCGGTGCGGCGCAGGATGGCGCGCAGCCGCGCCGCCAGTTCCTCCATCCGGAACGGCTTGACGAGATAGTCGTCGGCACCCGCGTCGATCCCCTCGACCCGCTCGCGCCAGCCGTCGCGGGCGGTGAGGATCAGGACCGGCAGGGCGACGTCCGCGGCGCGCAGGCGGCGCAGGACGCCGAGGCCGTCGAGGCGCGGCAGGCCGAGATCGAGCACCATGGCGTCGTAGGTCTCGGTCTCCGCCCGGAACCACGCCGCCTCGCCGTCGCCGACGATCTCGGCGACGTAGCCGGCCCGCTCCAGGCCCCCGCGGATGTCGGCCGCGATGCGCGGCTCGTCCTCTACGACGAGGATGCGCACGGGGCCGCCCTTCCAGACACGCGGCCCTCAATCATCGTCGTCCACGTCGAGAAGCTTGAGCGAACGGGCATCGATCTTCACGTCGCGGCGGCGCCCGTCGGAGCCGAGGATGCGCAGTTTGTAGAGCCAGCGTCCGTCGTCGCGCTTGAGGTCGAGCGCCACCACGTCCCCCGGCACGGCGGCGCGGGCGGCGGCCAGCACCGCATCGAGCGGGCGGATCTCGCCGCGCTCCAGCGCCTGCCTCGCCCGCTCGCCGTCAGAGGCGGATCGGGCCGGGGAGGCCGCGCCGAGCGCCAGGGGCAGTGCGAGGAGGAGCAGGCGGAACAGGAGGCGGGACATGGCGTGCGGAGGAATGGCGCGGGACGGAGATGCCCGATCCTGGCTGACGGAAGGCTGACGGGCGGCGTCAGGCCGGCGCGCGAGGCTCTCGGCGACAAGGCGGCATCGTCGGCGCACCGGCCGTGGCCGGCGCGTCACCCGCCTCGCAAGGTCGATCCCGATGTCGCTCACCGCCGCCATCCTGCTGATCTACGCCGCCTGCCTCGTCGGCACCATCGCCAGTCCGCCGGCGCCCGGCGAGCGCCCCGCCGACCAGATCGACGACCCCCCCCAGCGCCGGCCGATGGGCGTGCTCCTCGTCCCGCTCCTCGCCCTGCCGGCGGGCGCTCCGGCGCTTCCGGCCCGCGCCGCCGAGATGGCCCTCCGGCCGGTGAGCGGCCCGGCCACGGTGATCGACGGCGCCACCCTCGACATCGGCGGGCGGCGCCTGCGGCTGCACGGCATCGACGCGCCGGATCTCGACCAGACCTGCTTCGACGCGCAGGAGCGCGGCTATGCCTGCGGCCGGGCCGCCGCCGGAGCGCTGGCGGCGCGGATCGGCGGGGCGAGCGTCACCTGCGAGCCGCGCGGGCCGGCCGCGGACGGCGCCGCCATCGCCCTGTGCCGCCTCGGGGCGGACGACCTCGCCGCCTGGATGATCGGGAACGGCTACGCCGTCGCCGACCGGAGCGGCGCGGCTTACGCCGCCGAGGACCGGCGCGCCTGGGGCCGCCGCCTGGGGCTGTGGTCGGGCGTGTTCGAGATGCCGGCCGAACGGCGCCGGACGCGCGCCGCCCGCGCGTCGCTGTGAGGCTCAGACACGGCGGGCGAGCCCGCTCGCGAAATCGCGCAGGGCCGCCTCGACCATCGCGGCGACCTGCGCCTCCGTCTTCGGCGCACGGATGACGAGGCTCGCCATCACCTCCGGGTGGAGGCGCCGCTGCTTCGGCGTGCGGGCATGATTCGAGAGACGCAGCCGTTCCGGCCCGTCGCCGCGGGCGAGGTAGAGGCTGTCGCCGCGCCCGTTGCGGGCGACCTCGCGAAACCCGTGCGCGGCGAGGCGCTCGCCCGCCCGGGCGAGGGCCTGCCGGGGCGGCAGCGGCGCGATCGCCCGCATCAGGCCGCGGCGGCGAGAACGGCGAGCGGCACCGCCACCGCGACGAGGGCGGCGACCGCCGCCGGGGCGACGTAGCGCGGCCGGAAGGACAGCAGCAGCACGAGCGCGACACCGGCCCCGGTCAGCGCGCCGATCCACTGCACGGCGCCGAAGTGCCAGCCCTCGCACAGCCCGGCGACGGCGAGGGAGACGGCGATGGCGGACCAGCCGAAGACGCGCAGCCGCAGCACCGCCGCGCGCTCGGCCCGCCGATCGAACACCTCGGCGTGGTGCCGGTTCAGGCTGAGGCAGAGGGCGGCGAGCGCGGCGAAACCGAAGCCGAGATTCGCGGCGAGGACGGCGGGCGTCATGCGTGGGTCGGCTCCGTGTGCCGTGCCGGTGCGCGGGCGGGAGAGGCGGGAAGCGGCGCCGCCGCTGGCTTCGCGCCCCGCTCGCGCTTCGGCCCCTCGTAGCGCAGCACCGTGCGGGCCGCCACGGCGAACAGGCTCGCCAGCATCAGCATCGCCACGTCGAACCACGCGAACAGCGGGTCGCCGCCTCCCCTCCGCAAGGGGTGCCCGGGGATCGTCAGGATGTCGGCGGCCGCGACCGCGAGGCAGAGCGCCGCCACCGCCGCGAACCCCTCGCACCAGGCCCGGCGCTGCGGGCGGAGGAGCATGGCCAGGGCCACGGCGATCCAGGCCCCGAAGAAGGCGCGGATCTCCCACTCCCCGCGCGCGGCGAGATCGACCGGCAGGAGCCGGTTGGCGAGGAAGAACGTCGCCACCGCCGCCGGCAGGCCGGCGACGCTGCCGACGTTCAGGGCCTGGACGAGCCGCAGGCCGAAGAAGGGAGCCTCGCCCGGTTTCGGCAGGCGGGCGAACGACCACAGCACGAGGCCGGTGGCGACCATGGCGCAGCCCATCAGCCCGCACAGGAAGAACAGCAGGCGAAGGGCCGTGCCGGCGAAGTGCCCCTCGTGCAGGCCGGTCATCACCGTGAAGGTCTTGGCCGCGGGCCTGAGGCCGCCGCTGCGCACCTCCAGCACCGCGCCGCTGACGCCGTCGAAGGCGACCTGGGGATGCTCGTGCGAAAGGCCGCGCGGCTCCTCGAACACCGCCACCACGGTGGCGTTGGCGTCGCCATGGTTCGTGATCGCCAGCCGCTCCAGGGTTTCCGGCACGGTAGCCAGCGCGCGCTCGACGATCGGCCCGACCGGCGCCGGGACGGCGGGACGCCCCGCGGGCGGGCGCGGCGCGGTGATCCAGTTGGCCTCGGTGAAGAAGGCCTGGACGTTGCCCTGGTAGGCGGCGGTCACGCCCCAGGGCATGTAGAGCGTCGCCAGGGTGACGATGCCGGTATAGGTGATCATCAGGTGGTAGGGCAGGGCCAGCACGCCGGCGACGTTGTGCGCGTCGAGGAAGCTGCGCCGGGGCGCCTTGTCCCGCCGGAAGGTGAAGAAATCCGAGAAGATCCGCTTGTGGGTGACGATGCCGGAGATCAGCGCGATCAGCATGATCATCGCGCAGATGCCGACGACCCAGCGCCCCCAGATCGGCGGCATGTGCAGCTCGAAATGGAAGCGGTAGAGGAAGTCGCCGCCGCGGGTGTCGCGCACGGCGGCCTCGGCGCCGGTCCTCGGATCGAGCATGACGTGGCCCGGCGGCTCGCCGGGGCGGGTGCGCCAGAACAGGTCCAGCACCGGACGGTCGGGCCGCGGCAGGCCGATGAACCAGCCCCGCGCCGCCGCCGCGTGCTCGCCGAGATAGGCCACCGCGCGCTCGGCGGCGGCGGCGAGTTCCGGCCCTTGCGTAGCCCCTTGCATCGGCTCGGTCCGGACGAGTTCGGGACGCATCCAGCGGGAGATGTCGGCCCGGTAGTAGCTCGCGGTTCCGGTGACGAAGACGGAAAACAGCACCCAGCCGACGATCAGGCCGGACCACGTGTGCAGCCACGCCATGGACCGGCGGAAGCTTCCCTTCATGGCGCGAACCCCCGCATCGCCAGCCAGAGGAGGCCGCCGAGCACGAGGGCCGTGCCCGCGACCGTGAGGAACGCCCGCGCGAGCGTGCGGGTCGCGAAGACGAGCACGACGGTTCCCGCCATCACGGCGAAGCTGAGAAGCGTCGCCGTCGCCACCGCCTCCGAACGCGCCATCGGCAGGGTCAGCGACAGGAGCGCGGTGGCGAGCGCGGCGACGCCGTAGCCGCCGCCCGCCGCCAGCACGACCCGGCCGGCCACGGCGGCCCGATCGCGAAGGGATGTCGTGCCGCCTCGCGACGCCATGTCCGGTTTCCTACCAGCGGGTCCAACCCGCGCGCCGAGCTGGCCGAGCGGAAGCGGCATGATCTTCGCACATGATCCCCGAGACGTTTTCAACTCAGGCCAGGGACCCAAGCAGACACAACAAAATCACCGGGGCCGTATGACAAGGAGTGAATGACTCATGCAAGATCTATGTTTTGTAACTGTTATAAATCCAGATATTTCCATCGATTCGATCGATGGTTTGCAACTTATTCCGGATATTGCCGATTTTATCCAATGCGTTGCTTGAATGCATCATAAAGTTGCCGGGTCGGTCGGACGGCGAAGCGCGACGCCGCCCCCGCTGCCCATGCGTCCACCGGCCGGCACCGCAGCCCCGAAAAAGATCTTTCAAGAAGAACAGTGAAGCTTATGCGCCAGATCTTAACGGCAAGCTGCGACATCTTGCAAATATAAATATCAACGCACCTTGCACGATGAGACGAATTTTCTCAATTTTCGATGATCTGTTTTCATGAGAGGCGCTTTTCTCAGCGCGCTTCTGGACATAAATAGCCTTGAAGGCAACTTGGCATTGCGCCGAGGGCCGTGCACGATCGACGGCTCATCGCAATGGCGGATTGGGACGGCTCTCCTCGCCAAGGAAGCGTGTCATGCTCACCCTGTCTCTTCTGATCCTGACCGGCTTCGCCGTGGGATCCTATCTCCGGCTCGGCGCCGTCACTGCCGCCAGCCTGACCGTGATGGTGGTCTGGATCCTCACGAAGGTCTACGTTCAGACACTCACCGTGGTCGATGTCCTGATGCTGTTCGCCTATCTCTCGGCGCTGCAGGGCGGCTTCCTCATCGGAGCGTACAGCGCCACGCGGCCGAACGTCTGATACCAGGCTGCAGGGAAGCCGACCGATGGCCGGCTTCCCTGCGTCCGGCGGACGCCCGCCGCCGCGCCTTCGCGCGGGCAACCGGCGAGGAGCCGGGATCATCGCCGGTTGGTATGACCCGTTCGCCGACACTCTCCACCGCGGCGTCGCAGCCCGACGGATGACAGCCCGCGCCTCGACGCGCTCAGACCCAGACGATCTGCCCCGACAGCACGCAGGCCGCTCCCCACAGAGCGAGGGAGAGGCCGACGAACCCGAGACCGGAGACGCGTTGCGAGAGCTTCGAGGGCATGATGTCCGAGGCGTCCGGCCAGAATAATTTCGCGCAACCGATTTGTGCACAATTTCGTCGGAAAAAGGGCGGAGCGGACGGCAAACGGAGTCCAGCCATGCAAGGGCAGCCGGAGCACACGGCATCCGGCGCGCCGAGAGGCCACCTTTCGGGACGATGCTCTATCCCGACGGAGGAGGCCGGGCGGCGCGGCCACCGCTCACAATCGTGTCGTCAGCCGGGTCAGCCAACCGGGCGAGGCCGACACCAGGGCCGTCTCGATCGCCCTGTCGTAGCCGAGAGCGACGGTCAGGCCGGTCACGACGAGAATCAGGCCGAGCGCCGCCCTGAAGCCACGGCCGAGCCCCACCATCCGGTCGCGCCAGCGCAGCAGCACCTCCCGCGACAGCGTCCCGAGCAGGACGAGCGGCAGGGCCGCACCGAGTCCGAACAGCAGCATGGTCGCCGCGACCTGGCCGAGATCCCGTCCCTGCGCGGCCAGGAGCGAGGCGGCGCCGAGGGTCGGACCGACGCAGGGGCTCCAGACGGCGCCGAGAAGAAGGCCGACCCCGAACTGGCCGGTCAGACCCGCGGTCGAGAATCCGCCGAAGCGCCGCTCGGCCCAATCGCCGACGGGACCGGCCGCCACGGCCAGCCGCGTCTGGGCGGGCGGCACCAGCAGCACGAGGCCGAGCAGCGCCAGCAGGATCGCCGCGATGGTTCGGAACACGTCGGTGTCCAGGCCGATGGCGAAGCCGATGGTCGCCACGAACAGGCCGACCGCCACGAACGAGAGGGCAAGGCCTGCCGCCAGCGCGGCCGGACCGAGTCGGTGCTCCGAGGCGGCGGCGGCGAGCACCAGCGGCAGCAGCGGCAAGACGCAGGGCGAGAGCACCGAGAGGAGGCCGGCGAGAAAGGCGAGGCCGACATTCGTTGCCATGACCGGCCCTCGACGTCCTTCCGGTATTCCCGATCCCATCCGCCCCTGGGCTCTCGCCTCGACGCGCTCCCGCGCCGAACCGGCATCCCCGCCGGCGGAGGGCGCGCAACCAGGACACACCGCCCGAGCCGTGAACCATCGTCACCGGCCGCAGGGAAGCGGCGGCAATCCGATCGACGATGGCGGCGCGCTCCTGCGCCGGGGAAGACGGGCATCGGTCTCGGCGACCGCATGAAGCGGGGCCGTCCACCGCTCTCGGGCCCAGGCCGTCGTCGGCGAGGATCGTCTCAAGCCGGCTATTCCACCCGCATCCAGCCCTGCGGCATCAGCCGCTCCTGCGGCTTGAACTTGGCCTTGTAGTCCATCTTGCGGGAGCCATCGACCCAGTAGCCGAGATAGAGATACGGCAGGCCGAGCGCGCGGGCGCGGCGGATGTGGTCGAGGATCATGTAGGTGCCCAAGGAGCGGCTCGCCTCCTCGGGGTCGTAGAACGAGTAGACCATCGACAGGCCGTCGGCGAGCACGTCGGTGAGGCAGACGGCGACCGGGGCGCCGACGCCGCGGCCGTGGATCGCGCCGTCGGGCCCGCACGCGCGGTAGACCACGAGATGCGTGTCGACGTGGCTGTCCTCGATCATCATCGCGTAGTCGAGCACGGTCATGTCGACCATGCCGCCATCGCCGTGGCGGGCGTCGAGGTAGCGGCGGAACAGGGCGTATTGCTCGGAGGCCGGGCGGTTCGGCTCGGGCATGCCGATCAGCCCGGCATTGCGCTGGAGGATGCGCCGCTGGCTGCCGGTGATGGCGAAGTCCTCGACCACGACCCGCACCGAGACGCAGGCCCGGCAGGTCTCGCAGGCCGGGCGGTAGGCGATGGTCTGCGAGCGGCGGAAGCCGCCCTGGGTCAGGATCTCGTTGAGGTCGCGGGCGCGGCGCCCGACGAGGTGGGTGAACACCTTCCGCTCCTCCTGGCCCGGCAGGTAGGGGCAGGGGGAGGGCGCCGTGAGGTAGAATTGCGGGGTGTCGCGCGGATGGCTCGTCACGCTGGGAAGGCTCGCCCTCGGGGCCGGCGGCAACGGAAGACCGGGCCGCCGACGATCAGTGTAGCGGGATCGCGGCGGCGCTCAACCGGATTGATGGGGCCCGTCGGCGGCTTTCCGCCGCCGATGAGAGGTTCGGGGTGACGGATCAGATCCGCACCACCGCGAGGCCGAGCAGCAGGTCGTGGCCGAGGCGCCGGTCCGGGCGGACGAGGCCGAACACGATGTCGAGGCACCAGAGCAGGAAGGTCGAGATCGCCACGTAGAACAGCAGCGCGTGGACGGCGGCGGTGAGGAAATCCACCGGCCGGCCGCTCTCGGGCGCCACGACCCGCAGGCCCAGCATGCGCATGCCGAGCGTGCTCTGCTTGCGGCCGCCGACCGTGACCGCGCTGTAGAGGATGCCGCTGACGCCGAGGATCGGGAACAGCACCCAGGCGAAGCCGAAGGTGAGCACGCCGAGGATGGCGATCGCCGTGGCCAGCACCGCCGTGAACACGAAGATGAAGGCGAGGTCGAGCAGGTAGGCGATCGCGCGGCCGCCGAGGCTCGCTCGGATGGAAGGCACGGGGAGGCCGCCCGCACCCGGCATCCCCGCCGGGTCGGTGTAGCCGGGCTGATAGCCGGGGTGGAAGTCCGTCATGGGCGAAAGCCCCCTCGACCGTTGCGTGCAGTCTCGCTCAGGTGGGGAGGGGGTGCGACGCCGCCAAGAGGAGAGGAGAGGAGAGGGCAGCGCGCCGCATCGCATCTATGTGGGTAATTTTCCCACATAAGCCGGCAACAATCCAGGCCGAGAAGAGGGCCTCCGCCCCTCGATGGAGCCTCGTCCCGGATATCGGATCCGGGACGAGGCTCCCGGTTTTCGATTGTGCACCGTCTTTTCGGACAAGCCGGCCGCCGCCTCTCGGGACGATGCTCTAGCCGAGCTTCCGCCGCCGCGACGACGATTCTCAATGGGACCGCGCGGTGGCTTCCGGGCATCGCGTCCCCGCCCTCGCGCCGTCTTCGCAGACGGGCCGGCGCTCGCCCTTCGGACCGGCGCACCTTGCCCCGGTTCGCCACGCTTGGGCCCGGACCGGCACGGGGGGCGGGTCTCGGGCTCGGCCTGTGCCTGCTGGCGCTCGTCGCTCCCCCCGGCGCGCCCAGCCCGGCCCGGAGGGCGGACCGCTCGGTCCTGGAGCACGCGGCGGCGCGGCGCCCCGTCATCGCCGCCGCCCTGGCGGAGATCGCCCCCGGCACGGTGCTGATCGCGGGCGATTCCCACGCCGAACTGGCGGGGGATGCCGGGCTCTCCTGCGCCCCCCTCGTCAATGCGGGCCTCGCCGGGGCGCGGGCCCGCGAGGTCGCCGACGGCCTGAGCGGATTGCGGCGTGGCGGAAAAGCCCGGCTCGGCGTGCTGGTGGTCGGCACCAACGACCTCCTGCGGGTCGCGCGCCCGCTCTCGGGGGAGGCCCGGACCCGGTTCGCGGCGGAGGCCGGCGCCGGCCTCGCACGGCTCTCGGCCCATGCGGAGCGGGTGGTCGTCGCGGCGGTGCCGCCCCTCGGCGAGGCCGCCGCGGCCCGGCGCGACCCGGCGGCGGTGGCGGTCTATTCGGAGATCCTCAGAGCTCTGTGCCGGTCGGACAATTGCCGCTTCGCCGATCCCTTCGCCGCGATGCGGGCCGGCGATTCCGGGCTCGCCCGGCCGGGCCTGATGCCCGACGCGATCCATCTCGCCGACTATTCCGCGATGCTCGACGCCCTCGACCTGTGTCCAACGGATCATCGGCCGCCGGGATCGGCGGCTTCCGCCTCGGGCGTGGCCAGATAGTAGCGCTTGAGCAGGTAGAGCGAGGCGCCGTTCACCGGCCCCCGCTCGCTCGTCAGCGCGGTGAGGTCGTCGCCCGCCCCGAAATGGCAGACGAGGAAGCGGGGACGGGCCGCCTCGGACTTCGGCAGGGCGCCGCCCCCGACGAGGCGGTAATCGACGCGCACGCTGCCGCGGCTCGCGCCCGGGCCCACCCGCAGCAGGCCGACATCGGCACCCGGTGGGGCCAGCGCCGGCACGGCCCTTCGGCAGAGCGTGGCCCGGCGCCCGTCGACTGCGGTGCCGCAGCCCGATCCGGCCGCGAGCCAGAGGGAGAGGGCGCCGGCCAGCGCCGCCCGCCGCGAGGTCCGGACCAAGGCCGTCCCGCCTGCAGCGATCCCGTCAGGCGCCGGCGCGCAGGCGCTCGGCGACGCGGGGGGCGTAGTAGGTCAGCACGCCGTCGGCGCCCGCGCGCTTGAAGGCGAGCAGGCTCTCGGTCATGGCGCGCTCGCCGTCGAGCCAGCCGTTGCGGGCGGCCGCCTCGATCATCGCGTACTCGCCCGACACCTGATAGGCGAAGGTCGGCACGCCGAACCCGGTCTTCACCCGGGTGATGATGTCGAGATAGGGCAGCCCCGGCTTGACCATCACCGAATCGGCGCCCTCGGCGAGGTCGAGCGCGACCTCGCGCAGGGCCTCGGCCGCGTTGCCGGGGTCCATCTGGTAGGTGCGCTTGTCGCCGACCAGCGCGGCCTTCGTGCCGATGGCGTCGCGGAACGGCCCGTAGAAGGCGCTGGCGTATTTCGCGGCGTAGGCCATGATCTGCACGTCGCGAAAACCAGCCCGGTCGAGGCCGTTGCGGATCGCGCCGACGCGCCCGTCCATCATGTCGGAGGGGGCGATGATGTCGGTGCCGGCCTCGGCCTGGATCAGGCTCTGCTCGACCAGCACGGCGACCGTCTCGTCGTTGAGGATGGCGCCGTCCTCGATCAGCCCGTCATGGCCGTGGCTGGTATAGGGGTCGAGCGCCACGTCGGTCATCACGCCGATCTCGGGCACGGCGCGCTTCACCGCCCGCACCGCCCGGCAGACGAGGTTTTCGCGGTTCAAGGCCTCGGAGCCGGTCGGGTCGCGCAAGGACGCCTCGGTGTAGGGGAAGAACGAGACCGCCGGAATGCCGAGCCGGGCCGCGCGCTCGGCCTCGCGCACGATCTCGTCGACGCTGAGCCGCTCGACGCCGGGCATGGAGGCGATCGGCTCGCGCCGCCGCTGCCCCTCGATCACGAAGAGCGGCCAGATCAGGTCGTCGACGGTCAGCGTATGCTCGCGCACCAGCCGGCGCGACCATTCCGCCTTGCGGTTGCGGCGCGGGCGCTGGGTGAGGCTCAGCGGCCCCGCGCCGGGGGCGGCCTCGCGCGCGGTCTCGATGGCGAGCGGGCGCGGGGTTGCGTCTGCGGTTGCGTCTGACATGGCGCAAGAGCCTCCGAAGGCATCACGACGTGGATCGGAGCCGTGGATCCCGAGGGGCGAGCGGGCGCGGCTCCGGGCGGCGCACCCCGCGCGTCCCTCTCACGAAACGGCTCGGACACCGGCACGTTTCCGCCGCGGGGGCGCGCGTGAGGAGGGCCCCCGCGGGAGGCGCGGGCCATGGGCAAGCGCCCTAGCACATCCGGATTCGCGGCCGAAAGGCGCTGTCGCCGCAGGGCAGGCACCCGCTCGGGGGCACCTTCGACGCCGCCGCGATGCGATTCCCGATCGGGCGCCGGATTCCCTTCCGTTCCCGACAAGGCAGCGGACCTGGGCGCGACTCGACGACAAATGCGCAGCGCGGCAAAACTTGCAGTCAGTCAATTGTCTGCAATACAGGCCTGAGAGCCTGTCTGACTGCAGTGATCCCATCTCGCCCCTCATCCTGAGGTGCCGCGTGAGCGGCCTCGAAGGGGGCTCCAGATCCCGCGCGATTCCTGGAGCCCCCTTCGAGGCCTCCGCTGCACTCCGGCACCTCAGGATGAGGGTGGGGATGGGATCATCGCAGTCGAACAGGCTCTGAGAAGCGCCCGCGCTTCCGCAACCACGACCGTGGGCGGCGCGAATCGGGAGGAGGCGCGCCGCCTCGTTGACGCCCTGCCGGGGAATTCGTCTAAGGAGGCCCCCCGGGGCTCCCGGTCGGCGATCGTCTTCCCGCGCCGCCGGCGATGCGGACGGCGTTGCGCGGGCGAGGCCCGGGAAAACGGGCGGAGCGGAGCGCGAGATGGCGGAAGGGTTGGCGCAAGGGGGGACGATGGAAGGGCAGGGGGCGGAGCCCGAGATCGCCTTCGAGACCCGCGGGGCGGCCGGACTGATCACCCTGAGACGGCCCAAGGCGCTCAACGCCCTGACCCTGCCGATGGTGGAGGCGATGCACCGGCAGCTCCGGGCCTGGGCGGCGGATGCGCGGGTCACCCGGGTCGTGGTGCGCGGCTCCGGCGGGCGCGCCTTCTGCGCCGGCGGCGACATCCGCCGGATCCACGCCCTCGGCCGGGCCGGGCGCCACGCCGACGTAATGGCGTTCTGGCGCGAGGAGTACTGGCTGGACGCCGCCGTGAAGGCCTACCCGAAGCCCTACATCGCCCTGATCGAGGGCATCGTGATGGGCGGCGGCGTCGGCATCTCCCTGCACGGCGACGTGCGGGTGGCGGCCGAGAGCTACAGCTTCGCCATGCCCGAGACCGGCATCGGCTTCTTCCCCGATGTCGGCACGACCTACGCCCTGCCGCGCCTGCCCGGCTGCACCGGGCGCTACCTCGCCCTGACGGGCGCCCGGATCGGCGCGGGCGACGCGCGCGCCGTGGGGCTCGTCACCCACGCGGCCCGGGCGGCCGATTTCGAGACCATCATCGACCGGCTCGCCGCGGGCGCGGACATCGCGGCCGCGCTCGACCGGCTCGACGTGCCGGCCCTCGAGACCGGTCCGCTCGTCGCCGAGCGGGCGCTGATCGATGCCTGCTTCTCCGCCGACGGCGTCGCGGAGGTGCTCGTCCGGCTCGACGCGGCGGCGCGGGAGGGCTCCGCCTTCGCGGGCGACACCGCGGCGACGATCCGCACCCGCTCGCCCACCAGCCTCACCGTCGCCCACGCGCTGATGCGCCGCGGCGGCGGCATGAGCTTCGCGCAAGCCCTGCTCGCCGAGTACCGGCTGTGCGAGCGGGCGATGCGCGGGCACGACTTCTACGAGGGCGTCCGGGCGGTGATCGTCGACAAGGACAACCGGCCGGCCTGGCGGCCCGCCACCCTGGAGGCGGTCGATGCCGCCGCCATCGAGGCGGCGTTCGGCCCGTCCGAGGGGCCCGAACCCCGCTTCGACGGCAGCCAGGGTCCCGCCGAAGGAGGCCGGCCGTGAAGGCGCTCGCCAAGGTCGGCGCGACCCGCGACGGGCGCGGTCGCCCGAGCCCGGGGGCGGGCGACCGGATCGAGGGCAGCGCGCCCAAGGCGCAGACCCGCTGGGACGTGGTGCTGGTCTGGTTCATGCGCGTCACCGCGCTGATCTGGCTCGCCAAGGGGCTCGCGACCTGGGGCGAGATCCTCGACCTGATCCCCGGCCGGCCCCCGTTCGCCGCCCTGTCCCCGGGGCGGCAGTCGGCGATCGTCTACTTCGCGGTGATCGACTTCGTGGCGGCGGTCGGCCTGTGGCTGGCCAGCGCCTGGGGCGGCGTGGTCTGGCTGCTCGCCGCGACCTCGGCGCTGACGCTGGCGCTGCTGACGCCGCAGCTCCTGCCGATGTCGCTGCCGCTGATCGCAGTGCAGGCAAGCATCGTGGCCGTTTACTTCGTGCTGTCCTGGCTGGCCGCGCGCGATGTAGGCTAATGGGAGGTCAACATCATCGTTTCATTTTGCATTTACCGACAGAAGTAAATCGCGAGTTCATCCTGTCGCTTAAATCGGCTTTCATCGGTGCGGCCTAGGTTCGGCCCATGAGCGATGCCGGCCGGCAAGAGCCGGCACGAACCGACAGGAAGGCACCACGATGAGCACCAAGGCCGCCGGCACCGCCCTCAGGACCACCGATGCCGCCCCGCAACCCCAGGGTGCCGCCGGCTCCTATCTCGAGGCGCTGCACCTCGTGGAGCGGCTGCACCGCCGCCTCCTCGACGTGATCAAGGACGAGTTCGACCGGCGCGGCCGCGAGGACGTCAACAGCGTCCAGGCGCTCCTGCTCTACAACATCGGCGACAAGGAGCTGACCGCCAGCGAGCTGCGCTCCAAGGGTTACTATCTCGGCTCGAACGTCTCCTACAACGTCAAGAAGCTGGTCGAGGCCGGCTTCCTGCACCACGCCCGCTCCAAGACCGACCGGCGCTCGGTGCGCATCAGCCTGACGCCCAAGGGCCGCGAGATCCACGACCTGATCCAGAGCCTCTACGACAAGCACGCCCGCACGATCCAGCCGATCGGCGGCATCTCCGAGGACGATTTCGGCCGCCTCAACCAAGCGCTCGCCCGCCTGGAGCGCTTCTGGACCGACCAGATCCGCTACCGGCTCTGACCACTCACGTCGAGAAGTCGGACAACGGAAGGCCGGAGGGTTCGCCAGAACCCTCCGGCCTTCCCCGTTTCTGGCCGCGACGCCCGCAAACGAAAAGGGCGCCACCCTGGTCGGGTGACGCCCTTCGTCCCACCGGGTCGAACCGGCGACGGCCTTCTCAGTTGAAGGTGTCGATCTCGGCGGACTCGTAGGAGGTGACTTCCATGCCGACGCAGATCTCGGCAACGACGGGAGCGGACCACTTCATGACGTTTCTCCTGATGGAATGTTGGATGAACCGAACCAGCCTGGGCCGGCGACGCCTTCTCAGTTGAAGGTGTCGATCTCGGCGGACTCGTAGGAGGTGACTTCCATGCCGACGCAGATCTCGGCAACGACGGGGGCAGACCACTTCATGGCGCGTCTCCAAGCGATGTTTTGAATACGAAGGCCGGTCTCACGACCGCCCCACCCTCGAACGGAGGTGGTGGCCTTTCGTTTGCCGGGCCCCTCGTGTTCGACGTCCCTGATATAGGGGATCCGTTGGGCGCAATTCAAGCGGGCCCTACACTTATATTTCTCATAGAGATTTCTTAAGACCGCTCGAGCCGAGGCTGAAAAGCAGCAGTTCCGTGCAGGTCGTGCGGAAAAATGCCGACACATCAGCGATATGATGCCGGATTTGCGCCCGTGCAAGACGAGGGCGCAGGGCGTTTTTCCGATCTTTTGCCACTTTATCCCTTTGATTTTTGTTAGAGCCTGTTTGACCGGCCGCCGTGTCTTCGTCAGGCCACGGCAAGGCGAGAGGAAGGTCCTACTCCCATCCTGAACCCTCATCCTGAGGTGCCGGAGCGGAGCGGAGGCCTCGAAGGGGGCTCCAGGAACCGCGCGGGATCTGGAGCCCCCTTCGAGGCCGCTCACGCGGCACCTCAGGATGAGGGTCGAGATGGGATCACCGCAGTCAAACAGGCTCTCAGACGGCTGCCGCTCCGTCCCTCCTTCCGTCGTCATTCCGGGGCGCCGCAGGCGAACCCGGACCCGAAGGGGCGTACCGTCCACGACCGGTCGCGACGCCGGGCTTCGGCGACGCGTCACGGGTAGGTTCCGGGTTCCGCTGCGCGGTCCCGGAATGACGGCGGTGAGGAACCGGGGAGGGTCGGCGAGAGCGTTCACCCGCGTTCGGAGCCCTTGCGGGGTCGAGGCCCCGCTCTTGTGATGCGGGGGGCGATGCGGCAAAGCGGGGCCCTCGCGCGCCTTAGAGCTTCCAGAGCCCCGACATGCACGACATCCGCGCCATCCGCGAGAACCCGGAGGCCTTCGACCGCGACCTGGAGCGCCGCGGCCTCCCGGCCCTCAGCGCCGAGCTGATCGCCCTCGACGATGCACGCAAGGGCGCCGTCTCGGCGGCGCAGGGCGCCCAGGAGCGGCGCAACGCGCTGTCGAAGGAGATCGGGGCCGCCAAGAAGGCGAGGGACGAGGCCCGCGCCGCCGAACTGATGGCCGAGGTCGCCCGCCTCAAGGAGGAGGCGCCGGGGCTGGAGGCCGCGCAGGGAGAGGCGGAAAAAGCCCTTGACGCGCGCCTCGCCGCGATCCCGAACCGGCCGAAGGCGGAGGTGCCCCCCGGTGCCGACGAGCACGGAAACGTCGAGTACCGCCGGTTCGATTCCTCGCGCGAGCGCCTGGGCGAGGGCCGCCAGCATTTCGAGCTCGGCGAGGCCACCGGCCTGATGGATTTCGAGGCGGCGGCCAAGCTCTCCGGCTCGCGCTTCGTGGTGCTGAAGGGCCAGCTCGCCCGGCTGGAGCGGGCGCTCGGCCAGTTCATGCTCGACCTGCACACGGGCGAGCACGGTTATTTGGAAGTTGCGCCGCCGGTTTTGGTTCGGGATGAGGCGATGTTCGGTACGGCGCAACTGCCGAAGTTCGCATCTGATCAATTTCTTAGCATAAGTGGTGCCATACCTGATGATGAGAGGGACATTTTTGATCGTGCAGTAGAGCGCATTGAAGATATTAGCTTACTAAGGAAGGAAATGTACGATCTGGCCGACAAATTGCCATATTTCATAGAGCGAATCGAAAAAGCCGCCGGTGAAGATTCAGACAAAAATGACAGCGCCTCTAATTGGGCAAGAATTTTGCTATCCGATTTTAAAGAGGAGATATCCGAAATTGATAAACTCAAAAAACGAGATTTGAACTGGATTCAACTTGCATCGACCGGCAAGTGGCTCATCCCCACGGCGGAAGTCCCCCTCACCAACCTCGTCCGTGAAACCATCCTGGCCGAGGACGAGCTGCCCTTGCGCTTCACCGCGCTCACCCCCTGCTTCCGCGCGGAGGCCGGGGCGGCGGGGCGCGACACCCGCGGCATGCTGCGCCAGCACCAGTTCAACAAGGTCGAACTCGTCTCGATCACGGCCCCGGACAAGTCGGCGGAGGAACACGAGCGGATGCTCGCCTGCGCCGAGGCGGTCTTGAAGAAACTCGACCTGACCTACCGCGTCATGACGCTCTGCACCGGCGACATGGGTTTTGCCAGCCAGAAGACCTACGACATCGAGGTCTGGGTGCCGGGCCAGCGGACGTACCGGGAGATTTCCTCCTGCTCGGTCTGCGGCGACTTCCAGGCGCGGCGGATGAACGCGCGCTATCGGGCGAGGGAGGGCAGGGCGGTCAATTTCGTCCACACCCTGAACGGCTCGGGCGTCGCGGTCGGCCGCGCGCTGATCGCCGTGATGGAGAACTACCAGAACCCCGACGGCAGCGTCACGATCCCGTCGGTGCTCCAGCCCTACATGGGCGGCCTGAACCGGATCGAGGGACCGAACCACTGATGCGCATCCTGGTCACCAACGACGACGGCATCCACGCGCCGGGCCTGGAGACGCTGGAGGGCATCGCCCGGCGCTTGAGCGACGACGTCTGGGTGGTCGCGCCCGAATACGACCAGTCGGGCGTCTCGCACTCGCTCTCGCTGAACGATCCCTTGCGCCTGCGGCAGATCTCCGAGAAGCGCTTCGCGGTGAAGGGCACGCCCTCCGACTGCGTGATCATGGGGGTGGCCCACATCCTCAAGGATCATAAGCCGGACCTGATTCTCTCCGGGGTCAACCGCGGTCAGAACGTCGCCGAGGACGTGACCTATTCCGGCACCATCGCCGGGGCGATGGAGGGCACCATCCTCGGCATCCGCTCGATCGCGCTGAGCCAGGCTTACGGCGCGGGCGGGCGCGGCAGCCTGAAATGGGCCTGTGCCGCCGAGCACGGGCCGCGGGTGATCCAGAAAATCCTGGAGATCGGGATCGAGCCCGGCATCCTCGTCAACGTCAATTTTCCGGACTGCGAACCGGATCAAGTGCAGGGCGTGGCGGTCTCGGCCCAGGGGCAGCGCAACCAGGCGCTCCTGCGGATCGACGCCCGCCACGACGGGCGCGGCAACCCCTATTTCTGGCTCGCCTTCGCCAAGGCGCGGTTCGAGCCCGGCAACGGCTCGGACCTCAAGGCGATCGCCGAGAACCGCATCGCGGTGACGCCGCTGCGGCTCGACCTCACCGACGAGCCGGAACTGACCCGCTTCGCCGCGGCGTTCGAGGCGTGAGGCGAGGGCTGGGGCGAGGGGCGGGAACAGGCGGGCATGTCCGCGATCGGGTCGCCTGAGGCCGAGGATCCCGAGGGCCACGCGGAGGCGGCCGGCAACGCCGCCTTCGTGCTCCTCCTGCGCGAGCGCGGCGTGCGCGACACCGCGGTGCTGCGGGCGATGGAGCGGGTGCCCCGCGAGCGCTTCGCGCCCCCGGCCCTGCGGGCGCATGCCCGGCGGGACATCGCCCTGCCGCTCGCCTGCGGCCAGACCATGACCGCGCCGAGCGTCGTCGCGGCGATGCTCGGCGCCCTCGACATCGCCCCCGGCGCCCGGGTGCTGGAGATCGGCACGGGCACGGGCTACGTCACCGCCCTGCTGGTGCGGCTCGGGGCGGCGCACGTGCGCAGCCTGGAGCGCTACGGGGCGCTGGCGCGGACCGCCCGCGCCCATCTCGGACGCGACCTCGACGACGCCACCGTCGAGATCGGCGACGGGCTCGCGGCCGAGGCCGTGCGGGGCGGGGCGTTCGACCGCATCCTCGTCAACGGCAGCCTGGAGGCGCTGCCGCCGCACCTGCCCGCGGCGCTCAAGCCCGGCGGGCGGCTGGTGGCCGGTCTCTGGACCGGACGGGGAAGCCGGCTGCTGACGCTCGCCCGCGACGGCGCGGCGGCCTACGCGCGCACGGAAGGGGCGGCGCTGCAGCTCGGCCCGCTGACTCCGGGCCGGGCACGGACGCCGTAGCCGCGCGACCGTCGTGCACGGTATCCGCGCCGCGGCCGGGGTTCCTCAACCTTACCGGAACACGCGCGAAACCGACGCCCGTGCGGATCTCGGGAACGGTTGCTTAACCTGAATCCCGTTTGAATGGCGCATCACGTTGCGTCAGTGTTCAAGCGGGTGCGTCGATGCGGGTTCGGGGGACGGTTCTGGGCTTGAGGACGCTGTCGCGCTTCGCCCTCATCGGAATGATCGGCGGCGGCGCCGCCGCCTGCTCGTCGGACGCCTCGCGTCTGGGCGACCCCTTCACCAACCCGTTCGCCTCCCTGGCGGGCGAGCCCTCGGCCACCGGCAGCCTGCCGGAGGGCGGAGCCGAGGGCGAGGCCGAGATGGCGCCGGCGCCGGCGATCCGCACCCCGCGCATCCAGTCCCAGGCGCTGCCCGCCCCCGGCCCGGCCCTGTCGCCGCGCCCCTCGGCGATGGCCCCGGCCCGGACCGCGACCCGCGTGGCGACGGCCGAGCCGATGAGCGGCGGAATGGCGAGCAACGTGGCCGGCATGAACCCGGATGCCGGCCGCGCGATGACGCCGCGCGCCTCCACCCCGGCGCCGCAGCCCAAGCTCCCGTTCGGCAAGCCCGTCGACAAGGCAGCGGAGAAGCGCGCCGCCGAGGCCGCGGCCGCGAAGGCGGCCGAGGCCCGGCGCGAGGCCGAGCGGCAGGCCGCCGCCGCCAAGATCGCCGAGGCCAAGGCGGTCGCGAAGGCGGCCCAGAGCCGCAAGCTCGCCGAAGCCAAGACTGCCGAAGCCAAGACCGCCGAAGCGAAGAAGGCGGCCGAGGCTCAGAAGCATCCGCGCCCGGGCCAGAAGGGCGCCGAGAAGGTCGCCAAGGCCGAGACCAAGTCCGATCCGAAGGCCGAGGCCAAGCAGGCCAAGGCGGACGCCGCCAAGAAACTCGCCGAGGCCCGCGCGGCGGAAACCGCCGCGAAGGCCGCCGCCAAGGAGAGCAGGGAAGCCGCCAAGGCCCCCGCGCCGGAGGCGGCTCCGGCGGCTCCGGTGAAGGTGGCGAGCGCCGACGCGTCCGCGCCGATCCCCGCCGCCGTGCCCGCCGCGCAGCCGGCCGAGTCGTTCCGCTGGCCGGCCAAGGGCCGCATCATCAACGGCTACGGCTCGTCGGGCAACGAGGGCATCAACATCGCCGTGCCCGAGGGCACGCCGGTCAAGGCGGCCGAGGACGGCACGGTGGCCTATGCCGGCTCCGACGTGAAGGGCTACGGCAAGCTGGTGCTGGTGCGGCACAACAACGGCTACGTCTCCGCCTACGCCCACAACGGCGAGCTCGACGTGCGCCCCGGCGAGAAGGTGAAGCGCGGCCAGACCATCGCCAAGTCGGGCGCCACCGGCAACGTCACCTCGCCGCAGCTCCACTTCGAGATCCGCAAGGGCGCGACCCCGGTCGACCCGATGCCGCACCTCGCCGGCAACTGATTCTTTCGTCGGATTCGCAGACGGAGGGCGGTCCCGCGAGGGGCCGCCTTTTTGTTCGGGCGCTTCGGCTTCGGTGATGCCTCCGTCATTGCGAGGCCCGGCGCAAGCAATCCAGGGCACCGCCCTATCCGGAAAGGTCGCGCACCTGGATCGCTTCGCATGCGCTCGCGATGACGGCGAGGTGGGAGAGTCGGAAAAAAACTACCCGTCGAGCCGCTGCCCGAGCCGTCCGGCCAGATCCTGGATGAACTGGAACGCGGTGCGGCCCGAGCGCGAGCCGCGGGTGGTGGCCCATTCGAGCGCCTCGGCCCGCACGCGGTCCGGCTCCCCTTGAAGGCCGTAGCGCTCCACGTAGGCGCGGATCATCGCCAGATACTCGTCCTGGCTGCACTTGTGGAAGCCGAGCCAGAGGCCGAAGCGGTCGGAGAGCGAGACCTTCTCCTCCACGGCCTCGCCGGGATTGATCGCGGTGGAGCGCTCGTTCTCGACCATCTCGCGGGCGAGCAGGTGGCGCCGGTTCGAGGTGGCGTAGAACAGCACGTTGCCCGGCCGTCCCTCGATGCCGCCGTCGAGCGCGGTCTTCAGCGACTTGTAGGAAGTGTCGTCGGCATCGAACGAGAGGTCGTCGCAGAACACCAGCCAGCGGTGGGGATCGCCGCGCAGCAGGCTCATCAGCTCGGGCAGCGCCTCGATGTCCTCCCGGTGGATCTCCACGAGCTTCATCGGCCGCGCGCCCTCGGGCCGCCGGGCGTTGATCTCGGCATGCGCCGCCTTGACCAGCGACGACTTGCCCATGCCGCGCGCGCCCCAGAGCAGGGCGTTGTTGGCCGGCAGCCCCCGCGCGAAGCGCTCCGTGTTCTCAACCAATGTGTCGCGGGCCCGGTCGATGCCGGTGAGGATGCCGATCTCGACGCGGTTGACCCGCGGCACCGGGATCAGCCGGCGCTCGGGCCCCCACAGGAAGGCATCGGCCGCGCCCGTATCCACCTTCGAGATGGCGGACGGGGCGGCGCGCTCCAGGGCTGCGGCGATCCGCTCCAGAAGCGGCAGAAGGGCGGCGGGAGTCGGCTCTAAGGCCATGATGTGCGGTCCGGTTGCGGGGGGAGGGCGGCAGCCCTCGCCGAGGTGGCGCCTTTTAGGCCGAGGCCGGAGAGAAGGGGAACCGTGCCGGCATCGCGCCGGATGCATCGCCCCGGCGTTGCTTTCGAATCGCCCCTCGCTATAGTCCGCGCGCTTTTCGGCAGGCTCGTCGTCGCAAGGCCCCGGCGCCGCCGGGCCTGACGGGCGCATGCCCTCGATCAGGAGTTTTCCGCGTTGATCACCCCCGCCTTCGCGCAAGGAGCCGGTGCCGGAAGCGGCGCGGACGTCGCGTTGCAATTCGTGCCCTTCGTCCTGATCTTCGTGATCATGTACTTCCTGATCCTGCGCCCGCAGCAGCGCCGGCTCAAGGATCACCAGAGCATGGTCAAGAACCTGCGCCGGGAGGACACCGTCGTCACCAACGGCGGCCTCGTCGGCCGGGTCGTCAAGGTGACCGACGACGCCTCCGAGGTCGAGGTCGAGATCGCCCCGAACGTGCGGGTGAAGGTGGTGCGCTCGATGATCTCCGAGGTCCGCGTCAAGGGCGCCCCGGTCAAGGCCTCCTGAGGCGCCATAGCTGTGTGCCGGCGGTCAAACCCCGGCACCCATGACATAAGAAGTCGGAACCGGGCGGATGCTGCGCTTCTCGAGAACCAAGATCGTCGCGACGCTCGCCGTCATCCTGATCGGCCTCAGCCTCGCGGTGCCGAGCTTCGTCCCGGCCGACAGCCGCAAGGCCTTCATGGCCGCGCTGCCGTCGTGGTTCCCGAGCTGGATCATCCCGCAACGGGCGATCGTGCTCGGCCTCGACCTCCAGGGCGGCTCGCAGATCCTCTTGGAGATCGACCAGCCCGATCTCGTCCGCTCGATGGTCACGGGCCTGCGCGACGACGTGCGCCGGGTCCTGCGCGAGGCGTCCGTGTCGCCGGAGGGCGGCATCCGCGTGATCAACCGCGGCGTCGAGCTGCGCATCCCCGATGCCGCGGCGCGCGCGAAGGTGATGCCGAAGCTGCGCGAACTGGCCCAGCCCGTCAGCAACCCGCTCGCCGGCGGCGGTGGCCAGACGCTCGCGGTGAACGAGGCCGAGAACGGCACGATCCAGCTCGTCCTCACCGATGCCGGCCTCAACGACCGCACCCGCCGGGCCGTGACCCAGGCGATCGAGGTGATCCGCCGCCGCGTCGATTTCAGCGGCACCAAGGAGCCGTCGATCCAGCAGCAGGGCGCCGACCGCATCCTGGTGCAGGTGCCGGGCCTGCAGAACCCGCAGGAGCTGGAGGACCAGCTCGGCAAGACCGCCAAGCTCGAGTTCCGCATGCTGGCCGACTCGCCCTCGGGCGACGTCGACCTGCTGCCCTCGAAGGACGAGGGCGGGGCCAAGGTGCCGGTCGAGCGGCGCGTCATGGCCGACGGCAGCGATCTCACCGACGCCCAGCCCGCCTTCGACCCGCAGACCCACGAGCCGATGGTGAGCTTCAAGTTCAACCTGCGCGGGGCCCAGCGCTTCGGTCAGGCAACCTCGGAGAATGTCGGACGCCGCATGGCGATCGTGCTCGACAACGTGATCCAGTCGGCCCCCGTGATCCGCTCGGCGATCACCGGCGGCTCGGGCCAGATCACCGGCAACTTCACCGTCAAGGACGCCAACGACCTCTCGGTGCTGCTGCGGGCGGGCGCGTTGCCGGCCAAGCTCACCGTGGTCGAGCGCCGCGTGGTCGGCCCCGGCCTCGGACGCGACTCGATCGAGGCCGGCAAGCTGGCGACGCTGGTGGCCGGCGCCCTCGTCATCGCCTTCATGTTCGCGACCTACGGCACCTTCGGCTTCATCGCCAACATCGCCCTCATCGTGCATGTCGGCCTGATCCTCGGCCTGATGTCGGTGCTGGAGGCGACCATGACCCTGCCCGGCATCGCCGGCATCGTGCTCACCATCGGCACCGCGGTCGATTCCAACGTGCTGATCTACGAGCGCATGCGCGAGGAAGCCCGATCCGGCCGCTCCCTGGTCTCGGCGCTCCAGGCCGGCTTCGACCGGGCGTTCGCCACCATCATCGACTCGAACTCGACCATGGCGATCGCCGCCCTGCTCCTGTTCTTCATGGGCTCGGGCCCGGTGAAGGGCTTCGCCGTGGTGTTCATCCTCGGCATCCTCACCACGGTGATCACGGCGGTGACGCTGACGCGCATGATGATCGCGGTGTGGTACACGTGGTTCCGGCCCAAGGCCCTGCCGTTCTGAACGAACCCCGTCCGGGGGACTGCGGCGACCCGCATGGGCGGGCCGCACCATCGCTTTGCAAGGCTCGGGCCCCGCGCGCCGGCCTCCATGACCTGAGACCGACCATGCGCCTGCTCCGCCTCTGGCCCGACGAATCGCATTTCGACTTCATGCGGTTCCGGCGCGTCACCTTCCCGCTCTCGGCGGTGATGTCGGTGGTGACCGTGGTGCTGTTCGTCACGGTCGGGCTCAATTTCGGCATCGACTTCAAGGGCGGCACCCTGGTCGAACTCCAGGCCAAGCCCGGCCGGACGGCGGACCTCGCCGAGATCCGGCACACCGCCAACGGCTTCGGCTTCGGCGAGACCGAGGTGCAGGAACTCGGCGGCGAGGGGCAGGTGCTGGTGCGCTTCCCGCTCCAGGCCGGCGAGCAGGGCCAGACCGCGGTGATGCAGAAGGCGCACGCCGCCTTCGACGCGGGCTACGATTTCCGCCGCACCGAGACGGTGGGCCCGCGCGTCTCGGGCGAGCTGGTGCAGTCCGGCACGATCGGCGTCGTGCTCTCGGTGCTGGCGGTGCTGCTCTACCTGTGGTTCCGCTTCGAGCGGGAGCTGGCGCTCGGCGCCATCGTCGGCACCCTGCACGACATCGTGCTGACGGTCGGCATCTTCATCGTCACCCGCATCGAGTTCAACATGACCTCGATCGCCGCGATCCTCACCATCGTCGGCTACTCGCTCAACGAGACCGTGGTGGTGTTCGACCGCACCCGCGAACTGATGCGCCGCTACAAGACCATCCCCGTGGTGGAGCTCCTGAACCTCTCGATCAACTCCACCATGTCGCGCACGGTGATGACCTCGCTCTCCACCGCCCTGTCGCTCGTCGCGCTGGTGCTGTTCGGCGGCGAGGCGATCAAGGGCTTCGCCGTGGTGATGCTCTGCGGCGTGGTGATCTGCACCTATTCGGCGATCTTCGTCTCGACGCCCGCGCTGATCTATATCGGCCTGCGCCTGTCGGGGGCGAAGCCGGCCCGGCGCGAGGCCGGACTGCCCCAGGCGGCCGAGTAAGGCGCGGCGTGCGGCGGGACGTGAGTCGTCGATCCCGGGCTGTTTCCACGGCCGCGGCGGTTGAGAGTGCCGCTCGAAAGGCCAACATCGTCCGGAGCGGGGGCGACCCCGTGAGGATGCGGCCCAGGGGAGGCGCGGCTTGAGCGAAGGGCGTCATCCCGGACGGATCCACGACGGCTTCCTGCCCGGGCGCCACGGCATCGACGCCTACGGCAACGGCGGCTTCCGCTTCGGGCAGATGTCCCACCGCGGCTCGATCCTGCTGCTGCCCTCCGGCGTGAGCGCCTGGGGCGTCGCCGCGCCCGCCGACATCGACGGGCGCAGCCTCGCGCCGGTGCTCGCCGAGGCCGGGGGGATCGAACTGCTCCTCATCGGCACCGGCGCCGACATCGTGTTCCTGCCCGATCCCTTACGCCAGCGCCTCAAGGCCGCGGGCATCGGCGTCGACGCCATGCAGACGGGGGCGGCGGTGCGGACCTACAACATCCTGATGGCCGAGAACCGCAAGGTCGCCGCCGCGCTGATCGCCGTCCCCTGACCTTGAACGCCGCATGAGCCCCGCTCCATGACGCGCCCCGACACCAGAACCGAGACGAACCCGGAGGCCGGCGACGGCGGGCTCGCCTTCGCCTTCCGGCACTGCGAGGAGCTGGTGCGCGAGGGCGACCCGGACCGCTACTTCGCCACCCTGTTCGCGCCCGCCGCCGTCCGTCCGCACCTGTTCGCGCTCTCCGCCTTCAACCTCACCGTCGCCCGGGTCCGCGAGGCGGCCGGCAATCCGATGGCAGGGGAGATCCGCCTGCAATGGTGGCGCGACGCGCTCCAGGGCGAGGCGCGGGGCGACGTGCGGGCCAACCCCGTCGCCGCGGCCCTGGAGGACGCGATCGTCGCCCGCCGCCTCGGGCGCCAGCCCTTCGTCGACCTGATCGATGCCCGCGTCTTCGACCTCTACGACGATCCGATGCCGCGGGTGAACGATCTGGAGGGCTATTGCGGCGAGACCGCCTCCGCTCTGATCCGCCTCGCCGGCCTGGCGCTCGCCGACGGGGCCGAGCCGGGCGGGGCGGCCGCCGCCGGCCATGCGGGCGTGGCCTACGGCATCACCGGCCTCCTGCGGGCGCTGCCCTGGCACGCGCGGCAGGGGCAGGTCTACCTGCCCGGCGACCTGCTGCGCCAGAACGGCGTGACCCGCGAGGACATCGTCTCCGGCCGCGGCGGACCCGGTCTCGTGCGCACCTGCGCCGAGTTGCGGGCGCTGGCCCGGCGCCATCTCGCCGCCTACGAGGCGGCCCGCACCACGATCGCCCCCGCCGCCCGGCCCGCCTTCCTGCCGGTCGCCCTGGTCGAGCCCTCTCTCGCGGCGATGGAGCGCTCCGGCTACGATCCGCTCAACAGCCTGATCGAGATCCCCCGCTGGCGCCGCCTGTGGCGGCTGTGGCGGGCGGCGCGCACGGGACGGTGAAGGGGAAAGCGATGCTGCGCGTGAAGGCCGATGCCGACCGGACCGCCGTGGCGGAGTTCCGGCGCAAGCTCGCTGCGAGCGAGGAGGAACTGATCCCGGCTTCCGTCGTAGAGCGTCTCGTCTCCGGCGAGAACCGTGTCCGTGTCTGGCGCGAGCACCGCGGCCTGAGCGGGGCCGCGCTCGCGAAGCGGGCAGGACTCGCACAGGCTTACCTGTCGCAGATCGAGACGGGAACGCGGGAAGGCACCGTGGAAACCTACGGCAAGCTTGCCGCGGCTCTGGGGGTTTCCCTGGACGATCTCGCGGGCTGATGCCCCGCCCGAATTGACGGCCGGCGGTCTTCGTCGCCGGCCGCCGAAGGCCGCCTCAGCGGGCCTTCTTCGTCAGCTTCTGCGCGATCTCGAACATCTCCTCCGGCGCGTAGTCCGGCGAGAAGGCGGAAGGCACGCCGGTGAGCTGGTGGATCTTGCCGCCGTCCGGCATGCCGTCCACCACCTCGAGCTCGCCCGGCGGATCGCCCGGCAGCGCCGTCTCGCCATGGCCCCAGATCCCGGCGATCTCGCGATAGTCGTTCGGGCTCCAGGTGTAGAGCCGGCGGTGCGAGCCCTCCTGGAGGTACTTCTGGCACTCGGGGATCCTGTCGAGGTTGATGTTCGGCGTCGGCAAAAACTTGTCGAGATCGACGCCGGTGATCTGCTTGAGCGCCAGCGCGTAGGCGTGGGCGTGGACCGAGCCGCGCACCAGCAGGTAGCCGCAGACCTCGCGGCCCGTCGGGTCGGACAGGGTCTCGTAGACCCGCAGCTTGTGCAGCCGCGCGCCGCATTCGAGGTGGAAGTTGTGCAGCAGGTCGACGACGACGTTGCCGGTGGAGGTGACGAAGTCGTTGTTCCAAGAGGCGCCGTTGCTGTTGATCGGCGCCGCGCCGCCGCCGTTCGAGAGGAAGGCCGCAGCGAGCCGCACGTCCTTCATGTCCTCGAAGGGCGCGCCCGAGATGTCGCCGCCATCCGTCTCGTCGCCGTCGTCGTCGGGCCCGTTGTTGAGCATGGCCACGCCGTTGCTCACGAGCTCCACGTGGCCGAGTTCCTCCGCCGTGATGCTGGAGACGAGGCCGTAGAACGGCTTGAGCTTCTCCTTGCTGCGGAAGTTGAAGCTCTGGAACATGTAGTTTCCGAGCGTGGACATCTCGCCGTACTTGCCGCCCAGCAATTCCTGCAGCGCGGCGGCCGCATTCGGATCCCTGCGCTTGGGGGCGGGAAGCTCGGCCTGCAACTTGTCGACGCGCATGAACATGGGAGGAGGTTCCTCTCGCTGCGTTCGGGAATCGCCCGGGAATCGTCCATGGGCGTCCAGCGGGAACCGGGGTTCGCAGGCCCGGTTCCGAACCCCACCCGGACATGCGCTCACACCCGTGTGAAGGCGTTCGCGACGCTCCCCCGGCCCGCGGTGCCAAAAAAGCGTCACCGGGCCAACATCTGCCGGGACCCGGAATGAAGACATGATGACGTGCGTTGAGCGGGCTTGGCCGCTCTGCTAGCACCCTGTGCCAGAAGGTCCCGGCGGCAGATCGGGACATCGGAGGAGGGCGACGCCCGTGACACCCTGGAACCAGGTCTACGATCCGTTCGGGAATCCGTGGCTCTCGACCTTCATGGCGTCACTGCCGGTGATCGCCCTGCTCGGGATGATCGCCAGCGGCAAGGTGAAGGCGCATATCGCCGCGATCCTCGCCCTCGTCATCGCCTTCCTCGTGGCGACCGTCGCCTTCGGCATGCCGACGGGGCTCGCGACCCGTGCGACCGTGCTCGGCATGGTCACGGGCATGTTCCCGATCGGCTGGATCATCCTCAACGTCATCTTCCTCTACCGGCTGACGGTGGAGAAGGGCTGGTTCGCCACCCTCCAGCAATCGGTGGCCGGCATCACCGAGGACCGGCGCATCCAGCTCCTGCTGGTGGCCTTCGCCTTCGGCGCCTTCTTCGAGGGCGCGGGCGGCTTCGGCACCCCGGTGGCCGTCACCGGCGCCATCCTGATCGGACTGGGCTTCTCGCCGCTGGCCGCGTCCGGCCTCTCGCTGATCGCCAACACCGCGCCCGTGGCCTACGGCGCGCTCGGCGCGCCGGTGCAGGGTCTGGCCTCGGTGACGGGCTACGACCCCTACGTGCTCGGCGCGATGATCGGCCGCCAGCTCCCGTTCTTCTCGGTGATCGTGCCGTTCTGGCTGATCTGGGTGTTCGCGGGCTTCCGCGGCATGATCGCGATCTGGCCGCCGATCGCGGTGTGCGGCATCGCGTTCGCGGCAGCCCAGTTCCTGATCTCGAACTACATCAACCCCTGGATCGTCGATATCGGCGCCTCGCTGGTCTCGATGGCCGCCCTCGTCGCCTTCCTGAAGGTGTGGCGGCCCTCGCAGGTGTGGTCCTCGCCGGCCCTGCGCGGCCACGATCCGTCCGTCGGCTACGGCGAGCCGCGTCCCGCTCCGCTCGGCGCGGGCGTGCCCGGCGACCCGCCGAAGGTGAGCGTCGGCGGCCGCGCCGCCTCGTCGCGCGCGATCGCCATGGCCTGGGTGCCGTGGATCATCCTCTCGGTGATCGTGGCGATCTGGGGGACCGGCTGGTTCAAGGGGATCGTGAACCCGCTCTTCACCTGGAAGTACGAGGTGCCGGGACTGCACAACATGATCATGAAGGTGCCCCCCGTCGAGGCCGCGCCGAAGGCGGAGCCCGCGATCTTCGCCTTCACCTACATGTCCTACACCGGCACCGGCGTGCTGTTCGCCGCGATCCTCTCCGGCCTGATCATGCGCTTCTCGCCGGTTCGCCTCGTCACCGCCTATGTCGAAACGATCTGGGTGCTGCGCTACTCGCTCGTCACCATCGCGGCGATGCTGGCGCTCGGCGTGCTCACCCGCTACGCCGGCGTCGACGCCACGCTGGGCCTCGCCTTCGCCGGCACGGGCATCCTCTACCCGTTCTTCGGCACGCTGCTCGGCTGGCTCGGCGTCGCGCTCACGGGCTCGGACACCGCCTCCAACGTGCTGTTCGGCGGCCTGCAGCGGATCACCTCGGAGCAGCTCGGCCTGTCGGGCGTGCTGATGGCCTCGGCCAACTCCTCGGGCGGCGTGATGGGCAAGATGATCGACGCCCAGTCGATCGTCGTGGCCTCGACGGCGACCGGGTATTTCGGCCAGGAGAGCAAGATCCTGCGCTTCGTGTTCTGGCACTCGATCGTGCTGGCCTGCCTCGTCGGCGGCCTCGTGATGCTCCAGGCCTATGTCTACCCGTTCACCGAGATGGTGATCCACCCGGCCGTCACGGCGCCCGCCACGCACTGAGCCGGCTCGTCCGAAAAGACGATGCAAGATCGAAAACCGAGAGCCTCGTCCCGGATCCGGTATCCACGACGAGGCTCCAAAACCTCTCCCGCCGTTCAGCGGCCGCCGGACGCGTCCGGCTCGACCGCTTCCGCGACCGGCCGGGCGCTGACCCGCGCGATCCGCCCCTCCTCGGCCCGGTGGACGTACTGGCTCGCCACCAGCCAGCCCTTGAAGAAGCGTAAAGGGAGCGAGCAGGCGATCAGCACGACGGGCAGCGTCAGGACGAAGTGGAGCCAGACCGGCGGATCGTAGGCCAGTTCCAGCCACAGGCCGAAGGCGACCGCGGGAATCGCCGTCGTCATCATCACGAAGAAGGCCGGGCCGTCGGCCGGGTCGGCGAAGGAGAAGTCGAGTCCGCACACGTCGCAGGACGGAGCGATGTTCAGGAAGCCCTTGAACAGGTGGCCCCGGCCGCAGCGCGGGCAGGCGCTGCGCGCGGCGACGGAGAGCGGCGCCTGGGGCTCGTAGCGGGTCTCGTCACGGGTGTCGGTCATCGCGAACTCCTGGCGGGGCAACCGGCGCCCGCCGCGATGGTTCGCGCGGCCGGCCCGCAGGTCTCCCATGTCTCCTGTTTCCCATGCGGGTCCGGGCGAATTTTTTCGAGCCGCATCTTTCGAAAGCGGGAGGGATTAAGCGACCGACCCGGCCCGTCATGGTCTCTCTGCGCGCGACATCGTATCCCGCACTGATGATGTTCTTCCGCCGCGACAGCCTGATCGACCTGCCCGGTCTCGAGACCGCGCGCCTGTCGATCGCGCCGCTCGCGCGCGAGGACGCGCGGGCGTTGCGCGACCTCACCGACGATCCGGCGATCACCGGGGCCGTCGATTTCCTGGCCGATCCCTTCACCCTGGCGGATGCCGAGGCGCTGATCGGCTCCGCCCGGCACGGCCGCGACCGCTTCGTCGGCGCCTGGAGCCGCGATCCCGGTCTTCACGCGGGCGCATCCCCGCTCGTCGGCGTCGTCGGCGCGCATCTGCGCGGGGAGGGCGCGGTCGAGATCGGCTACTGGATCGCCGGGGCCGCCCGCGGGCGCGGCTTCGGGGCGGAGGCGGTCTCGGCCTTCGTCGGCCTGATGCGGCACCGCTTCCCGCGCCGGGCGATCGTGGCGGAGTGCCGGCCCGACAACGTCGCCTCCTGGGGCCTGCTGCACAAGCTCGGCTTCCGCGAGACGGGCTCGGAGGGCCACCGTCCCGGCCGGCGCCAATTCGTCCTCGAAGGGACGTGAGCCGTGGAGCCGGGGCGGGAGACCCGGGGAGACCAAAGACGTACGATGGCGGCGCCCTGTTCATGCCGCCCGACCTCGCCCCGCCGCCCGCTCCGGCCCGGGGCGGCGACAAGGCGCCGGCAGCCGAGCGGGTCGCGCGCCTGATACGCCATCCGGTTGATGACTTCGGCCTCTCCTGCGTCATCGCGAGGCGAAGCCGTGGCGATCCAGGGCGCGACCTTTCCGGACCTGTCGCGCCCTGGATCGTTTCGCGGCCGCTCGCGATGACGGAGGGGGGCCAAACCCGAAGCGATCAAGCGGAAACGGTATGACGCCGCAGCAGATGCGGGTGCTCGGCATGATCCGCCAGGGCAAGCTCAGCGAGCAGATCGCCCACGAGTTCCAGGTCGGCGACTCGACGGTGAAGGCCCACGCTTCCGAGATCCTGCGCGAACTCGAAGTCATCAGCCGCACGCAGATCGTGATCGAGACCGCCTGTCTCGACCTCAATCAGGCGGCCGGAGGGTTCCGATCCGCCCTCACGCGAAGCGCTTGGCGGCGGCGACGCAGAGCACCACCCCGGCGGCGACCGCGACCATCGCCCCCTCGACCGGTTCGCCCAGCAGCAGGCCGGCGAGCGCGAGGCCGAGGAAGGGCTGGAGCAACTGCAACTGCCCGACCCCGGCGATGCCGCCGAGCGCCAGCCCGCGATACCAGAACACGAAGCCGACCAGCATGCTGAACACCGAGACGTAGGCGAGCCCGGCCCAGGCCGGCAGGCCGATGCCGCTCCACGACGGAGGCAGCGTGGCGAGCGCCAGCACGGCCATGACGGGTGCGGCGAGCAGCAGCGCCCAGGAGATGACCTGCCAGCCGCCGAGCCGGCGCGACAGGCGCGCACCCTCGGCATAGCCGAGGCCGCACAGCAGGATCGCGCCCAGCATCAGGAGATCGCCCGCGAGGTCGGCGCCCGCGCTGCGCGCCAGGGCGAAGCCCGCGACCGCGAAGCTGCCCGCCCCCGAGAACAGCCAGAAGGCCGGTCTCGGCCGTTCGGCTCCGCGGCGCAGGACGCCGAACAGGGCGGTGGCGAGCGGGAGCAGGCCGATGAAGACGATGGAGCGGGCCGACGTGATGCTCCGCAGCGCGAGCGCCGTGAGCAGGGGAAAGCCGATCACCACCCCGAGCGCCACCACGGCGAGCGGCATCAGATCGCCCCGCGCCGGCAGCTTCTGCCGCAGCAGGGCGAGCAGCGCCGCCCCGAGCCCGGCGGCGATCACGGCGCGCGAAGCGGTCAGGAACAGCGGCGTGAAGCCGCCGACCGCGACCCGCGTCGCCGGCAGCGATCCGCTGAAGATGACGACGCCGAGAAGGCCGTGCCCCCACCCCTCCCAGGATTTTTTGTGCGTTGTCCGCATCGCTTGTCCCCGAACCCGGCGCGAGGGTAAGCGGCAGGCGCTGGCGGCGACAGGAACGGTCCCGTACGGTTTCGGCCGAACTGTATGGCCCTACGGACCCGCACGCATGACGGACCGTGACAGGACAGGGGAAGCGGGCGGCCGGACCGGAGCGGTGATGGCGGCGATCCGCCAGAAACTCGCCGCGCGGACGCTGGCGCCGGGGGAGAAGCTGCCCTCGATCCGGCGCTTCGCCGCGACGATGCAGGTCTCGCCCTCGACCGTGGTCGAGGCCTACGACCGGCTGGTGGCGGAGGGGCTGATCCGCGCGCGGCCGGGCTCCGGCTTCACCGTCTCCGGGGCGGTCTCGCCGCTGGCGCTCACCGAGGCCGAACCGCGCCGGGAGCGGGCGATCGACCCGCTCTGGGTCTCGCGCCAGTCGCTCGATGCCGGGCCGGACACGCTCATGCCCGGCTGCGGCTGGCTTCCCGCCGCCTGGATGCCGGAGGCGGCGATCCGCCGGGCGGTGCGCGGCCTTGCCCGCGCCGGGGACGCGGTGCTGACCGATTACGGCGCCCCCCGCGGCGCGCTGTCCCTGCGCCGCCTCCTCGTGCGCCGGTTCGCGGAGGAGGGGATCGAGCTCGGCGCCGATCAGGTGCTGCTCGCGGCTTCCGGAACGCAGGCGATCGACCTGATCGGCCGCTTCCTGCTGCGGCCGGGCGACACGGTGCTGGTGGACGATCCCTGCTACTTCAACTTCCAGGCCCTCTTGCGGGTGCACGGCGCCCGGATCGTCGGCGTGCCCTACACCCCGACCGGACCCGATCTGGCGCGTTTCGCCGAGGCGCTGGCCGAGCATCGCCCGCGCCTCTACGTCACCAACTCGGCGCTCCACAATCCGACCGGCGCGACGCTCTCGCCCCGAACCGCGCACCGGATCCTGATGCTCGCGGCGGCCCACGACCTGACCATCGTCGAGGACGACATCTTCGCCGATCTGGAGCCCGAACCCTCGCCCCGGCTCGCCGCCCTCGACGGCCTCACCCGCGTGATCCGGATCGGCAGCTTCTCGAAGACGCTCTCGGCCTCGATCCGCTGCGGCTTCATCGCCGCCCGGCCCGACTGGATCGAGGCGCTCGTCGATCTCCAGGTGGCGACGAGCTTCGGCGGCCCGAGCCCGGTCGCGGCCGAGCTGATCGCCGGGACGCTCGCCGACGGCAGCTACCGCAAGCATCTGGAGCACTTGCGCCGCCGCCTGTCGCGGGCGCGCCGGGAGGCGGCTCGGCCGTCTCGGCATCGAGCCCTGGATCGTCCCGCGCGGCGGCTTCACGCTCTGGTGCCGCCTGCCCGACGGGCGCGACGCGGCGGCGGTCGCCCGCGCCGGCTTGCGCGAGGGGCTCGTGCTCGCCCCCGGCAACGTCTTCAGCGTCGCGCAGACGGCCTCCGGCTTCATGCGCTTCAACGTGGCGCAGATGACCGACCCGCATGTGTACGAGGGGATCGCGCGGGCGCTGGCGGAAGGAGGCCGAGTGTCCCACCCGCGCCCTCAGCCCGAGGCACCGTGACGTCGATCGCTTCGGCTGCGCGATACGGCTGGCGAATGGGTTTCGGGTGACACGCGTGCCTCATCCGGCCTGCGTCGCGTTCTGGATTGCTTCGCCATTCGGCTCGCAATGACGGTGCAGGTCTCCTTCTCCGTCCTTGCGAGGCGAAGCCGAAGCAACCCAGGAGCGCGACGGCACAGGCAAAGTCGCCTACCCCCGATCATTTCGGCCTCGAAGGCCTCGCCGTCCACGCCGCGGGTCCGGCCCGCCCGATCGGCGGCGCGCTGGTGGCCCGTTCCGACGAAGCCCTATTCCGCCGCCTGCAGCATCGGCGGCGCGTCGGCTTCCCCGCCGACCCTGGCCCGGTCCAGGGCCGCGTCGAGGGCGTCGCTGAGCGAGGTGACGAGCAGGTCGGCGGCGATCGCCCGGCGCAGGCGCCCGAGGGAGGCCGGATCGCGCTCGCGCCAGAAGCCGACGAGGATCGTCACCCCCGGCACCGCCTTGCGGGCGCGGCGGATGGCGAGGCGGATCAGCGACAGGCTGATCGGGTCGAGATAGGAAAAGCAGATCATCGCCGGACCCTCGCCCTCCGGCCCGCCGTTGCGCAGCGCGTCGCCCGTCGCCACCCGCGCCCCGAGCCCGTGGCGGGAGAGCGTCTGGGCCAGCATCAGCGTCGCCGCCTCGTCGAAGGCGCCCCCGCTCGGCACGCACAGCACCGGTGCCGCGCCGCGCCAGACCGGAGCCAGGTCGTCCGGGCCGAGCACGATGCCGGCCGCGCGCCGGTCCGGCCCCACCGCCGCGAAGGCGGCCTCGGCCTCGGCGCCCCTGGGCTTGCGCGAGCGCTCGAGCCGGCGCCGCCCCCGCGCCTGCCCCAGCGCCTCGGCCACCGTGCGGAAGCCGGTGCCGACCTCGCCCTGCCGCGCGCGGTCGAGCGTGCCCCGCGCCGCGTCCTCCTGGGCCATGCGCAGGCCCGCCAGCACGACCTCGTCGTAATAGGTGACGAGCGCCCGCTCCTTCAGGAACAGCCGCCCCTGCTCGATCGCCTCGGCCGGGTCGCCCGCGAGCATGCGCTGATAAAAAATCTCCTGCGGCCCGAGCGCCGGCCGGTCGCCGAGGATCACGTCGAGGAACCACAGCCGCTCGACATGGCGCCCGAGCACCACGAGGCAGACGGTGAGCGGCGTGGCGAGCAGGAGCCCGATCGGTCCCCACAGGAAGGTCCAGATCGTCGCCGCCAGGATCACGGCAATCGGCGAGAGGCCGGTCGAGTGCCCGTAGAGCAGCGGTTCGACCACGTGGCCGGCGATCGGCTCGACGATCACGAACAGGATCGCGACCTCGATCGCCATCGACCAGCCGGGATCGACCGCGACCGCGATGGCGAGCGGCAGCAAGGCCGAGATCGCCGCGCCGACATAGGGCACGAACCGGGCGATGCCGGCGATGACGCCGAACAGGATCGGGCTCGGCACGCCGATCAGCCAGAGGCCGACGCCGATCACGAGGCCGAAGGCGAGGTTGAGGATGAGCTGCGCGATGAAGAACCGGCTGAGCCGGCTCGTGGCGTCGTCGATCGCCGCCGTCGTGCGGCGCAGATCGCCCGACCCCGCGAGCCGGATCGCGCGGTTCCGCAGATCCTCGCGCTGGAGCAGGATGAAGATTGTGAACAGGAGGATCAGGCCGAGCGTGGCCAGCGGATGCAGCACCCCGCCCGCCACGCTGCCGAGCGTCGTCAGCAGGCCGGAGCGGGGGGCGTGGATCTCGACCTGCATCGGTCGGTCCGCCGTGCCGAGCGGGGCCTCGGTCCCGGAGCCGGTCTTGGCGGCAGGGGGTTGCAGCTCCTTGCCGATCTCCTCGGCCATGTCGAAGAAGCCGGAAAACGTGTCCGACAGCCCGCCCCGCTCGGCGGTCGCCGCGCGCAGCGCCGTGATCTTGTCGCGCAGGGTGAGCGAATAGCGCGGCAGGTCGGCGGCGAGCTGCGCCGCCTCGCGGGCGATCAGGCTGCCCACCGCGCCGAGCATCCCGAAGGCGAGCAGCACCACCAGCAGCACGGCGGCCGCCCGCGGCACGCGCAGGTGCCGCAGGGCGCGCACCGCGGGCACGAGGACGAAGCTCAGGAGGATGGCGAGCGCCACCGGCACGAGGATGTCGCGGCCGAGATAGAGCGCGCCGGCGAGCGTCACCACGAGCAGCAGCGAGGCGAGCGTCGTCACCACCGGCAGCGCCTGCCGCAGCAGCCGCGTGGTGACCGGATCGGTGGTCATGGCGTCCTCATGATGGCGTCCTCACAGGCGCCGGGCGAGAGAGGGGCCCTGGCTCGACGCCGGATCGGGCCGAGTCCGGGCGGTTCCTCATCCTGAGGTGCCGCGAAGCGGCCTCGAAGGATGCTCCAGGGATTGCGCGGGATCTGGACGATCCTTCGAGGCCGCCGCTGCGCGTCGGCACCTCAGGTCGAGGTCGTGGCACGGGATCGAGGGGCGCCGACCGGCATCCTAGCCCCCCGGCCCGATCGCCGTGCCGATCTGGGTGAGCAGCTTGGGGAAGTCGATCGGCTTCGGGTGGTAGTCGTCGCAGCCGGCCTGGATCGCCTTGTCGCGGTCGCCCGACATGGCGTGGGCGGTGAGCGCGATGATCGGGATGGCGCGGGTGTCGGTCGCGGCCTTCAGGGCGCGGGCCGTGGACCAGCCGTCGAGGATCGGCAGGTTCATGTCGAGCAGGATCACGTCGGGCCGGGCGGCACGGGCCTGCTGCACCCCCGCCTCGCCGTCATGGGCGAGCACCACCTCGTAGCCGCGGCGTTTGAGCCGGCGGGACAGGAAGTCCCAGATTTCCTCGTGGTCTTCCACCAGCAGGATCTTTCCCGACACGCTTCGAAACCCCTTCCCGCGCCGCACGCGCTTTCCGCGACCTAACGCGCGGAAAGCCGTTGCGGTGTCATGGGGCCGCGCGCAATCCTTATCCCTTGTCATGTCCCTCAGCTTGTCTCGCGCAGGTGCACACGGTTAAGGGGGCCTCCGGGGTCGGATCATGCGGGGCTTGCGCGGTGCGGGATGGCGGGGCGGAGGATGGTGATCCGCGCGTCGCGGCGCTGCTCGCGCAGCTTTCGGAGCGCGAGGCGCCGTTCTCGATTCGTGGGCGCGACGACCTCGCCGGGCTCCCCCTCGGGCGCGCGGCCCTGAGCCCGCGGATCGATCCCCAGGCGCCGCCGCGCTGGTGGGCGCAAGGGTCGGGCGGCCTCGATCTGGCGGAGGCCGACCTCGCCGATGCCCGGCTGGAGGCGACGGACCTGTCGGGCGCCAACCTGCGGCGGGCCTCGCTTGCCGGAGCGCTCGCCCGCTCCGCCGGCTTCGCGAACGCCTGCCTGGAGGAGGCGGATCTTGCCGGCGCCGACCTCAGCGGCGCGCACTTCACGGGCATCGCCGGCGGGCAGGCCTCCTTTCGCGAGGCGATGCTGGAGGATGCCGACTTCTCCGGCGCGACGATGCGCTTCGCCCGGCTCGACAAGGCGCTGCTCGACGGTGCCCGCTTCGAGGGCGCCGACCTGTGGGGCACCGATTTCACCGGGGCCGACGCCGACGATTCCGTGTTCCGCAAGGCCCGGCTCGACGAGGCCGACCTCTCCGACTGCAACCTGACCGGCGCGGATTTCGAGGGCGCGAGCCTCAAGAAGGCGCGGCTCGCCGGCTCGCGGCTGCGGGGCGCCAACTTTTCCGGTGCGCGCCTCGACGGGGCGGACCTGTCGGGGGCCGACTTCTCCCGCACCGGCCTCGTGCGCCTCGACCTCACGGCGTGCAGGCTGCGCCACGCGCGCTTCGCCGGGGCGTGGCTCGAAGGCGTGCGGCTCTCGGTCGAGCAGCTCGACGGGGCGGTCGGCGAGGAGATCGCAGGGGAATACGAGGCGGCGCAGGCGAGCTATCTCGCGCTGGAGCGCAACCTCCTCGGCATCGGCAGCCACGCGGGTGCGAGCTGGGCCTACAAGCGCGGGCGCCGCATGGGCCGCCGCCACGCCGGCGTGCGCGCCCGCGAGGCCTTTTCGACCCGCGACCTGCGGGGAACGCTGAGCCACGGCTACCGCTGGGTCGCCGACCGTTTCGTCGAGTGGCTGTGCGACTACGGCGAGAGCCTGTCGCGGATCGCCCGCGCCTTCCTCGTCGGCATCCTGCTGTTCGCCGCGGCCTACGGGGCGGCCGGCGGCCTCACCCGGGAGGGCGAGAACACGCCGACCTACAACCCGCTCGACCTCGTCAGCTACAGCGCGCTCAACATGATGACCGCCAACCCGCCGGAGATCGGCGTGAAGCCGCAGGGCCGCGTCACCAACCTGCTGGTCGGGCTTCAGGGCGCGGCGGGGATCGTGCTGATGGGCCTGTTCGGCTTCGTCCTCGGCAACCGGTTACGGCGTTGATCTTTTTGGTTTCGCATCGTCCCGGAATCCGGCGACTGCCGTTCGGGAGGATGCCATGATGGCCATGCCATGACGGGAGACATCACCGTGACCGTACAGGACGGGAAGGTGCCGGCCACCGGGCCGACCATGGCGGATTTCCGCAACCTCGCCGACGCGCTGCCGCAGCTCGCCTGGATCGCCGAGGCCGACGGCAACCTCGTCTGGTACAATCGCCGCTGGTACGACTACACCGGCACGACGCCCGCCGAGATGGCCGACCACGGCTGGCGCAAGCTGCATCACCCCGATCATCTCGACCGCGCCGCGGCGCGCTTTTCCGCCTGCATCGCCGCGGGCGCGTCGTGGCAGGACACCTTCCCCTTGCGCGGCAAGGACGGCCGCTACCGCTGGTTCCTGTCCCTGGCCGAGCCGGTGCGCAACCCGGATGGCGTCATCGTGCGCTGGTACGGCACCAACACCGACATCACCGCGACGCGCCTCGCCCAGGAAGCGCTCGGCCATTCCGAGCAGCGCTTCCGGGCCCTGGTGGACGCCTCCGCCGCCGTGATCTGGAACACGACGGCGCAAGGCGAGCTGATGCCGCCCCAGCCGCGCTGGGCCGCCTATACCGGACAGGGCGAGGAGGCCTACCAGGGCTGGGGCTGGGTCGATGCGGTCCATCCCGACGACCGGGCCCGGGCCGCGGAGGTCTGGGCCGAATGCGTCGAGGCGGTGAAGGTCTACGCGGTCGAGTACCGCCTGCGCCGCCACGACGGCGCCTGGCGCGACATGGAGGTGCGCGGGGTGCCGGTGCTCGCCGAGGACGGCACGATCCGCGAATGGGTCGGGCTCAACATCGACATCACCGCCCGCAAGGAGGCCGAGGCCGCGATCGAGCAGGCCCGCGCCGCGGCGGAAGCCGCCAACCTCGCGAAAAGCCAGTTCCTGGCCAACATGAGCCACGAACTGCGCACGCCCCTCTCGGCGGTGATCGGCTATTCCGAGATGCTCGGCGAGGAATTGGAGGATCGGGGCCATGCCGCGCTGCTGCCGGACCTGCGCAAGATCGAATCGTCCGCCCGCCACCTGCTCGGGCTCATCAACGACGTGCTCGACATCTCCAAGATCGAGGCCGGGCGCCTGACGCTCGCGGCGGAGCGCTTCGACGTCGTGTCCCTGATCGAGGACGTCACCGCCGCCACGCAGAGCCTGATCACGAAGAAGCGCAACCGCTTCCGCCTCGACGTCGAGGGCGATCCGAAAATCGGCCTCGGCGCGATGCATCAGGACCAGTTGAAGCTGCGCCAGTCGCTGATCAACCTGATCGGCAACGCGGCCAAGTTCTCGGAGGACGGCGAGATCGTCCTCGCCGTGCGCCGCTTCCGGGAAGACGGCGCCGACCGGCTGAGCTTTGCCGTCTCGGATACCGGCATCGGGCTGACCCAGGAGCAGATCGGCCGGCTGTTCGAGCGCTTCTCCCAGGCCGACGAATCGACCACGCGCCAGTTCGGCGGCACCGGCCTGGGGCTCGCCATCACCCGCGCCTTCATCGAGCGGATGGGCGGCACGATCGGCGTCGAGAGCACCTTCGGCGCGGGCGCGACCTTCACGATCCGCCTGCCGGCCGAACTCGCCGCCCACGAGGAGGAGGTCGAGGCGCAGAGCGTCACCGCCCGCGTCCACGAGATCACCGAGGGCGAGGCGCACCTGCACGACGTGGTGCTGCTCGTCGACGACGACCCGGCCGCCCGCGACCTGCTCCAGCGCTTCCTCGAACGCGAGGGGTTCCGGGTACGCACCGCCAACGACGGCCGGGCCGGGCTGACGCTCGCCCGGGCGCTGAAGCCGCGGGCGATCCTGCTCGACATCGAGATGCCGCGCATGGACGGCTGGGCGGTGCTGCACGCGATCCGCACCGACCCCGAGATCGCCGACACGCCGGTCATCATCACCAGCGTCGTCAACGAGTTCAGCCTCGCGCACGTGCTCGGCGCCACCGACTACATGGTCAAGCCGATCGACTGGGGCGCGCTCAAGGACGCGATGGAGCGCTACCGCCCCGTCGATCGCGAGGGCAGCGTTCTCGTGGTGGACGACGACGCCGACGCCCGCGAGCGGATGCGCCGCACGCTCCAGCGCGACGGCTGGCAGGTGCGCGAGGCCGAGAACGGCGCCGCCGCCCTGGAGAGCCTCGATCACGCCCGACCGAGCCTGATCCTGCTCGACCTGATGATGCCGGTGATGGACGGCTTCGCCTTCCTGCGGGCCCTGCGCGGGCGCCCGGACGGCGGCGGCATCCCCGTGGTGGTGCTCACCGCCAAGGAGATCACGCCCTCGGAGAAGGAGAGCCTCGGCCGGCAGGCCGACCGGCTCATCGTCAAGGGCACGATGAGCCTGTCCGAGATCGGCCGGCAGTTGCGCGATCTCTACGCCCGGCAGGACGGCACACCGCTGCCGGGCAGGATCCAGGGGCTGATCGACAAGCTGTCGCCGTAGGGCTTTCTTATCGGGCAGGTCGTGGGTCCGTCCGAACGCGATGCGGCGCATGCGGAAGACATCGTGCGGCGCCGATCACCGGTCGCGCACGTTTACCGCAGTCGCTGGCCTGTGGCGGGCGAACGCCTGGGAAAAGCTCGTCAGGTCTTCGGCGCCGTGCACTTCGTGCGGGTGAACGGCTCCTTCAGCTTGGGGGCGCTGGCCTGCTCGCTCAATTGCTGCACGGCGCGCGTCATCTGGTCGTTGGCCGACCAGAGGTCCTTCATCTCGTCGAGATAGACGTCCTTGAAGCTGCCGGGTGCCGACATGGGAGGCTCCTTGCTGACAGGTCGCGGGATGCCCGGGAAACCGGGGGAGGCCGGCTCTGTTCCGTGGCGCGGGGCCATCAGCCGCGGTTCATCAAGCGCGGCTTAGAAGGACGGCGCACGCGCCGCGCGGAAAAGCCCGCACCCGGCGCCTCCCGTTCGGCTTTCCCGGAGCCCGTCCGTGCCGCCCGTCTCCCTCGACACGATCATCGCCATCCCCGTCCGCAACGAGGCCGAGCGGATCGCCCGCTGCCTGAGGGCGGTCGGCGGGCAGACCGGCCTCGCTCCCGGCCGGCTCGGGCTCGTGCTGTTCCTGAACAACTGCACCGACGGCACGGCGGAGATCGTCGCCGGGCTCGTGCCGGAGATGTCGATCCCCGTCCGGGTGATCGAGCGGACCTGTGCCGGGGCGCATGCGGGCTGGGCCCGCCGGGCGGCGATGGACGCGGCGGCGGCATGGCTCGACGCGGAAGGGGCGGCCGCCGCGGGCACGCTGCTGACGACCGATGCCGACAGCATCGTGCCGCCGGACTGGGCCGCGGCCAACCTCGCCGCCCTGGCGGCGGGCGCCGACGCGGTCGCCGGCCGGGTCGAGCTGATCCCGGAGGAGGCGGCCCTGCTGCCACCCTCGCTCCCCGCCCGCGGCCGGCTGGAGGATGCCTACGACGCGCTCATCACAGAGATGGAGGCGCGCATCGATCCCGATCCGCACGATCCGTGGCCCTGCCACCGCACCACCATCGGCGCCTCGCTCGCCGTGCGCCTCTCGGCCTACACGCAAGTCGGCGGCATGCCGGAGATCCCGCTCGGCGAGGACGGCGCCTTCGTCGGCGCCCTACTGCAGCGGGGTTTTCGCGTGCGCCATGACCGGGCGGTGCGGGTGCTGATCTCGGCCCGGCTCACCGGCCGGGCGGCCGGCGGCGTCGCCGACACGATCCGCTCCCGCTGCGAGGAGCCCGACGCCCTGTGCGATGCCCGCATGGAGGCGGTGCCGCGCGCGCTCCACCGCTACGCCTGGCGGGCGCGCCTGCGTCGCCTGCACGGCGAGGGGCGGTTGTCCCGCGATCTCGCCTGGGCGCGCCGGCTCGGCATCCCCGAAGCCGAGGCCCGCCGCATCGCCGCCCTGCCGCGGGTCGGCGAGATCGTCGCGGCGGTGGATCGCGCCAGCCCGCGCCTCGCCTATCACCCGCTGATGCCGAGGCAGCTCCCCGGCCAGATCCGCCTCGCCCGCTTCGTGCTGCCGCTGCTGCGCGTGGGCTTGCGCCTGCGCCGGGCTGCGCCCGCCGCCACGCTTCCGGACGTGCCCGCTGCGACAGCCGACGCGTAAGTCCCGGCTTCCCTTCAACCAGGGCTCCGCCCTGGACCCGCGAAAGGGCCTGCCCTTTCGAAACCCCTGACTTTGGCCGAGGCGGCCTATGCCGCCTCGTCGCGGGTGGGGCCGAAGACCGGCTCGAAGGCGGCGCGGAGCGCCATGTCGACCTCGGGCAGGCTGACGATGCGGCCGAGATCGGCCAGGCTGGTGACGCCGTGCTCGCGCACGCCGCAGGGCACGATGCCGGAGAAGTGGGTGAGGTCCGGCTCGACGTTGAGGCTGATGCCGTGCAGGCTCACCCAGCGCCGGACCCGGATGCCGATCGCCGCGATCTTGTCCTCGACGCAGACACCGTTCGCTGCGCCCTTCTCCGGCCGGCGAACCCACACCCCGACCCGATCCTCGCGGCGCTCGGCCCGCACGGTGAAGGCGTCCAGCGTCGCGATCAGCCACGCCTCCAGGCTCGCCACGTAGGCCCGCAGGTCCGGCCGGCGCCGGTTGAGGTCGAGCATCACGTAGGCGATGCGCTGGCCCGGCCCGTGATAGGTGTATTGTCCCCCCCGCCCCGTGCGGTGGACCGGAAACCGCTCCGGCTCCACGAGGTCGGCGGCCCGGGCCGAGGTGCCCGCGGTGTAGAGCGGCGGATGCTCCAGGAGCCACACCAGTTCGTCCGCCTCGCCCCGGGCGATCGCCGCGGCGCGGGCCTCCATCGCGGCCACCGCCGCCTCGTAGCCGACCGGCGTGTCGGTGACGCGCCACGCCACCGGCGGCGCATCCCGGCGCGGCAGGAATGTCGCGGGCGCGACCGAAAGCCGGGAGGCAGGCGCCGCGAAGGAATTGTTTACCAAGGCTTCACCATCGCGCGCGGAAGGTTTTCCGTAAGTCGAGAAACGGAGCATCCGCGCATGGCGGTCCTGGACGAATTGCAGGTCGATCTCAAGGTCGTGCTGGGGCGCAGCCACATGCCGCTGCACATGCTGCTGCGCATGGGCCGCGGCGCGGTGATCGAACTGGAAGCGACCGACACCGACATGGTCGAGATCCTCGCCAACGACCACCCGATCGCCCGCGGGCAGATCGTGGTGACCGGCAACCGCATTTCCGTCGAGGTGACCGAGCTGATCCGCAAGGCCGATGTCGTGCGCACCCCCGGCGTGACGATCGGCGAGGGCGCCGTGCCGATTCTGGACGACGCCGAGGCCGGGCCCTGAGCCGCTCCGAGGCGGCAAAAGTCGAAGAAGCGAATCCGGCGCTTGTGCCCGCCCCGGGCTTCTGTTATCCGCTGCGCCGCCCACACGGAAACCGGCCGCCCTGCGGCGGCACGGCGGCAAGGGCGGCCATGGCGGAATTGGTAGACGCGCTAGCTTGAGGTGCTAGTCCCGCGAGGGGTGGAGGTTCGAGTCCTCTTGGCCGCACCAACCTGTTTCCTGATGGAAGTCGAAAGGTTGGTTGCTACAAGGGCTTGGTGAAGACCGCGCTTTCACACAGCGGTTTCACGCATGGCCCTCATGACAGCCCCACCGTGGAAGCACCCGAAGACCGGCACGCACTGCCTACGCCAGCGCACGCCGCTTGACCTTCTCCACAGCGTGAAGGGTCAGAGCGTGGCCCTGCCGGTGGGCGATGCCTTCATCATCGTGAAGGCCGGTGACGCCATCCAGGCATCTCTCCGGACCAAGGACATCGCCGAAGCCCGAAGCCGCCATGCGGTCGCGGATGGAGCTTTGAAGCGGTTGCGGAAGGGGCCGACACAGGCTCAACCAACGCAGATCACGGCCCTAGGTGCCCTTTCAGCGTCCCGGCGGGTTCGCATTCCGTGGTTCTTCGGGTGGCGGGTTCCCCTGTCCCGCGCGACCACCGGAACGCATCGTCACACACCCTGTTCTCTTGCTGAGATTGCGCGCTCACAGCCGCGCTGACGCGAGGGCCGCCCCTGATGCCGGACAAGCTCAAGAGAACCCTGCTCGGCGCCGTCATCGCCGTGGCTCTCGCCGCTGCCGTCTCCTACGGGCTCATCAGCCAACAGACCGCCGACAAGATACAGACGGAGGCCAACCAAACCCTCAATGAGGGGCAGCCGCAACAGCAACCGCCGCCGCAGACGAACGCCCCGCAGAACCCGGACGTACCAACGCCGCCCGATCCCGCGTCCAACCAGCCGAATGCTACTCCGCCGCAAGGCCGGTGAAGATGGACATGAGCGGTGGCAGCGCTCCCAAGCCCATAGCGGTGGTCGTGGACGATGATGTTGCCCCGCTCTCGTGGAGCCTGTCAGGCTTTTCCACGAGGTGCATGCGATGCCCCCCCACACGGCCGCCCTATCCCGCTGAGTTCCACCGTCAGACCATCGAACCGGCCCGCGTGCTCGGCGTCTCGGAGGCGGTCGTCTACATGGCCGGGCTGCCGCTCTCGGCCATCGTCCTGTCCATGACGGTGATGGCGTCCGGCATGCCCTATGTCGGACGGGGATAGGGCGCGTCGGCACGCCGCCGGCGCCGGCGGCTTTGCGCCGGGGGCGCGGAACGCGTAGAGAGCAGGGCCGATTCCGAGAGACCTCCCGAGACGAGCGGCCGCCTGCCCCGCGGCGGCCGGTGCCCGCCATGCTGATGCAGACCGCCCCCAACCCCGCCGACCCCGAAGGGTCCGACGCGAAGGCCGACCCGGTCGCGCGGCGGCGCACCTTCGCCATCATCTCGCACCCGGACGCGGGCAAGACCACGCTGACGGAGAAATTGCTGCTGTTCGGCGGCGCCATCCAGCTCGCGGGCGAGGTCAAGGCCAAGCGCAACCGGGTTTCGACCCGTTCCGACTGGATGGGCATCGAGAAGGAGCGCGGCATCTCGGTGGTCACCTCGGTGATGACCTTCGAGTACGGCGACTGCATCTTCAACCTGCTCGACACGCCGGGCCACGAGGACTTCTCGGAAGACACCTACCGCACGCTGACGGCGGTCGACTCGGCCGTGATGGTGATCGATGCCGCCAAGGGCATCGAGGCGCGCACGCGAAAACTGTTCGAGGTGTGCCGGCTTCGCGACATCCCGATCGTCACCTTCGTGAACAAGCTCGACCGCGAGGCGCGCGATCCGTTCGATCTCCTCGACGAGATCGAGAAGACCCTGGCGCTCGACGTCGCGCCCGTGACCTGGCCGATCGGCTTGGGCCGCAACTTCGCCGGCACCTACGAGCTCGGGGGAGGGCGCGTGCGCCGGCTCGACGCGGCGGACGATGCCGGCACGATCCCCGTCTCGGGCCCCGGCGATCGGCTGTTCGACACATTGCTGACCGAGGACGGCGCGGCGCAGGGCTGGCGCGACGAGGTGGAACTGGCCGAGGGCGGCCTGAAGACCTTCGATCTCGCCGCCTTCCGCGAGGGGCACCTGACGCCGGTGTTCTTCGGCAGCGCCTTACGCAATTTCGGGGTGCGCGACCTCATCGACGGGCTCGCCCGCTTCGCCCCGCCGCCGCGCGGCCAGGAGGCCGACAAGCGCGCCGTGGCACCGACCGAGCCGAAGATGACCGGCTTCGTGTTCAAGATCCAGGCGAACATGGACCCGAACCACCGCGACCGCATCGCCTTCATGCGGGTCTGCTCAGGGATGCTCCGCCGCGGGATGAAGGCCAAGCTCGTGCGCACGGGCAAGCCGATGTCGCTCTCGGCGCCGCAATTCTTCTTCGCCCAGGACCGGGCCATCGCCGACGAGGCCTTTGCCGGCGACGTGGTCGGCATCCCCAACCACGGGACCCTGCGCATCGGCGACACGCTGACCGAGGGCGAGGAGCTCGTCTTCCGCGGCGTGCCGAGCTTCGCCCCCGAGATCATGCGACGGATCAAGCTCACCGACGCGATGAAGGCCAAGAAGCTGCGCGAGGCCCTCCAGCAGATGGGTGAGGAGGGCGTCGTCCAGGTGTTCATCCCGCAGGACGGCTCGCCCGCCATCGTCGGCGTGGTCGGCGCGCTGCAGCTCGACGTGCTGAAGGAGCGGCTGCAGGCGGAGTACGGCCTGCCGATCGACTACGAGACCACCCGGTTCTCGGTCTGCCGCTGGATCGAGGCGGAATCGGACGCGGAGATCGATCGATTCGTGAACACCCACGGCTCGGCCATGGCGAGCGACCTCGACGGCGCGCCGGTCTTCATGGCCACCACCGCCTTCTCGCTGCGCTACGAGGAGGAGCGCTGGGAGAAGATCCGGTTCACGGACGTGAAGGATTACCAGAAGCGGGCGGCGTGAGCGGCCGAGCGTGAGGGCCGGGGCGCCGGCTCGGTGACAGCGCGATGTCTCGGAAGCCGGGCCGTGCCGGTTCCCAGGTCTTCTCCAAGACCTGCTCTTTTCCAAGGCCTGCTCTTCCGCCGAGCGGCGACGTGCGTGCTCCGCACAGGACGGAGCAGCGGGCGCCGCACGAGAGGAGAGAGGCTCAGAAGAAGATCGTCGTGCTGAGATAGCCGTAGATCGTGTCGCCGGTGTCGGGCGCGTTCGGCGCGTTTCTCAGGAAGTCGCCCTTGATGAGGTAGGCGGCCCCGGCATCGAGCTGCACCGCCCTCGGCACGAGCCAGTAGCGGAAGCGCCCTTCGAGCTGCTGGCCCGCGAAGCGGCCCGAACGACCGGTCCGGTCGCGCACGCCGGTGGCGGCGAAGCTGTCGGTCGGGTCCTCCAGCCAGAGCCCCCGGTACTCGATGGAGGCGTCCCAGTACGGGTCCGGCGCGATGTCGAACCGCAAGCCCGGTGAGATCAGGTTCGCGCGCTGGACGGGCCCGTAGAGGCTGGTCGGGCCGTATTCCCAGCGCCGGGCACCGAACAAAGTGTCGAACCGGCTATAACCGGTGCGGTCGGAGCCGTCGCCGCTGGCGTGGTCGTAGTGCAGCGACACCCGCGGAGCCCATGGTACGTCGAAGGTGTAGCCCACCTCGGCATGGACGAAGTAGGCCGAGACGGGCAGATCGGTCATGTCGGTGAACGCCACCGTCTCGCGGGCCTGACCGGTTTGGTAGATGGCCTCGATGTCGTGATCCCAGGCACCGGGCTTCGGCAGCCGGGCGAGCCGGAAGCCCGGCGTGAACAGCCTGCGGTTCCGCGTCTGGATGCCTTCCAGTTGCGAACCCGTATCCTCCTCCAGGAGGCCGTAGCCGTAGACCTCGAGCGTGCCGCCGAGCACGCCCGTCCTCGTGTAGCTGCCACCGAAGAACTGAAGGTTGAAGCCTTCCCGGTCCCAGACGATGCCGTTGGCCAGGATCCCGGCGCGGTCATCGGGCAGGCGATAGTGCGGCAGGGTGTAGAACAGGCGCAGCTTGTCCTTCCCGGCGTTCTGCCAGTCGTAGGCGATGCCGGTGAAGGCGTTGATGGTGTTGCGGAACTGGTTGCGGGCGACGAGGCGGCGCGAGCCGACGTTCTGGGTGAAACGGCCGAGCGTCAGCGTGCTCACCGTGCCGGCCCCGACGGCGTCCTCCAGATCGAGGCCGAGATAGATCTGACCGAGTTCCAGCGCGTTCACCTCCGTTGTGGCGATGGAAGGGGAATTGCGCCGCTGGAAGTAGGCGCGGCTGTCGATCAGTTCCCCGCCGATCCGCGCGGGCCCGGCGTCGTACTCGGCGAACAGCGAGGTCTGGAGGGAAAACAGCTCGGTGCTGGGCGATGAAGGGGCAGGCCGAAACTGGCCGCCAAGCACCTCGGCCCGCGGCCGGAGCGTTCCGCCGATCTTCCAGTTCGACGGCCTGCCGAGCGCGTCGTAAAGGGTGAAGAAGGGCACCTTTGGCAGTGTGGACGACGCTTGGGGCAGCGTCTGAGCCCAGGCAGCGGGAGTGACGGCGAAGAATACGGCCGCGAAAAAACACGACCTTATCACGGATGGCCTCCGACGATCGAACGCATCCAAACCCTCTCACTTCGATCCAAGCACTCCAATATACGAAGCTTTTATCATCGAAGCAGGGGAGAATGATTTTATATTTGCACTTGTAATGAAAACATTATTCTCTGAAGATCTTGAGATTATTTATCAAGCCCATCCACAAGGGAACGAACAGGACCCTCAGCCGAGCAGGATCGCCTTGTCCACGTCGAGCGCGCGGGCCAGCTCGTCGAGCGCCCGGTGCTCGCTCTCGGTGATGCCGCCCTTGTCGGCCACGTCCGCCGCGATGAGGAAGACGTGCTGGCGCTGCTCCGGCGGGCGGTCGGCGATGGCCGCCACCTGCTGGACGTTCTCCAGGCGCCCGGCCCGCAGCTCGGCCCGGGCCAGCGCCTCGAACAGCGCCTTCTCCAGGGCGAGGGTGTCGTAGGATTTTTCGAGGATCGGGTTCGCCCGCATGCTGACGAGGGCCGCCTCGATCTCCTCCTCGTCGGTGTCGCCGTCGGCGACGATGACGTTGGCGGCGGCCGAGACCGCCGCCTGCATGAAGACGGCATCGCCCGCGTAGGACATCACCACCCGGTTGAAGCGGACGAGCGCGTCCTGAAAAAACCCCATCCTGCCCTCCCCGAGCCGCCCCCGTGCAGCGACGGCCGATGGTTCCAACGCGACCGGCGAACCGTCAAGACGGCAAGGCGGACGGAGCCTTCAGAGTTCCGCCGAGCGCCGCGACAGCTCCGCCCGCAGGTGCCGGGCCGCCTCGATCAGGGCCGCGTCCCGGCGCTGGCGCGGGCGGGGCAGGGCGATGGCGACGTCCGCCGCGATCCGGCCGGGACTGCCGGCCAGCACCACGATCCGGTCGGCGAGGTAGACCGCCTCGTCGATGTCATGGGTCACGAACAGCACGGTCTTGCCCGTCTGCGCCTTGATGCGCTGGATCTCGTCCTGAAGTCCTTCGCGGGTGAAGCTGTCGAGGGCCGAGAACGGCTCGTCCATCAGCAGCACTTCGGGCTCGACCGCGAGCGCGCGGGCGATGGCGATGCGCTGGCGCTGGCCGCCGGAAAGCTGGTGCGGCCAGCGCCCGGCGAGATCGGACAGTCCGACGAGCCTGAGCATCGCCGCCGCCCGCTCGCGGCGTTCGGACTTCGACAGGCCGTGCCGCTCCAGCCCGAAGGCGACGTTGTCGATCACCCGCCGCCAGGGCAGCAGCCGCGCGTCCTGGAACACGAGCGCCATCGGCGTGCGGGTTTTTTGGGGATCGGTGCCGAGATGGACCGTGCCGGCGCTGGGTTTCGCCAGATCGATCAGCACGCGCAGGAGCGTCGATTTGCCGACGCCGGATTCGCCGACGATGACGAGGAACTGCCCGCGCGGCACGGCGAGATCGAGGGCGGACAGGATCTCGGTGCGCCGCCCGTCGCGCGCGTAGGCGAGGCTCAAGCCGCGGATGTCGACGATGGGAGGGGACGCCGTGCTCATGTCGGTCGGGCTCATGCGCGCCACCGCAGCAGCCAGCCCTGCAGGGCGACGAAGCCGGTGTCGAACAGGCCGTACAGCCCGGCCATGGTGAGCATGTAGACCACGACGATGTCGGTGGAGAGGAGCGAGGAGGCCTGCATCATGCGCGCGCCGATGCCGGGCACCCCGAAGATCTCGGCGGCGACCACGGCCATCCAGGCCTGCCCCAGAGCCGTGCGCAGGCCGACGAGGATGCCGGGCGTCGCGGCGGGCAGAAGGATCTTGGTGAGCCGGGCCCATGCGCCGCGGAATCCGAAGGCCTGGGCCACCTCGACCAGATCGCGGTCGACCCCGCGCACCGCGCCTTGGGTCGCGAAGAACACGATCCAGAACACGCCGACCGCGATGATGAACACGGCGGCCGAGGGCTGGACGCCGAACCAGATGATCGCGAAGGGCACCCAGGCGAGGCCGGGGATGGGGCGCAGGAGCCGCACGACCCAGGCGGTCAGGCTCTCGAACCAGCGGAACATGCCGGAGAGGAGGCCCAGCGCGATGCCCGCGCCCGCCCCGACCCCGAGCCCGACCCCGTAGTGGCTCAGGCTCTCGACGACGGCCTTCGGCCACGCGCCGCCGGAGATCTCCCGGGCGAAGGCCGCGGGGAGGGAGGAGGGCGGCGGCAGGAAGGCCGGGTTGACGAGGTCGAGCCGGGGCGCCGCCTCCCACAGGGCGAGGAAGGCGGCAAGCCCCGCGACCGCGAGGACGGCCGAGCGGAACGAGGTCATGGAATGCGCTTCGGGATCAGGGCTTCTTGACCGCGTCGAACGGTTTGGCGTCGAACAGGCCGTCGGTCGGCGCCTCCTTGTCGAGGGTGCCGATCGAGACCTGGTAGGCCTGCATCCGCTTGGTCGCCTCGATGATCGTGCGCGGATCGGCGACGAACCTGGCGGCCGGCGAGGAGAGGGCCTTCCGGATGGTCGCCACGTCCGTGATGCCCTTGCCGAGCGCGGCCTCGACCGGCGGGGCGGCACGGGCCGGATCGGTCTTCAGGAGCTCGGTCGCCCGCACGAGCGCCGAGACCAGACCCTCGACCGCCTTCGGGTTGGCGTCGGCGAACCTGCCGTAGACGGCGACCACCGTCCCGGGCTGATCGGGGAACATCTCCCCGCCGGTGGCGATCAGCGTGATCTTCGGGTTGCGGCCCTGGACGATGGTCAGCGCCGGCTCGCGGATCGAGGCGCCGTCGACGGCGCCGGCGAGCAGCGCCTGCTGGGTCGCGTCGATGCCCATCGAGGCGATCTCGACATCGGCCTTGTCGGCCTTGGCCACCTGCCAGAGCCAGTGCTGCAGCGTGGTGTTGGGCACCGAGCCCGGCGGCTGCGTGGCGAGCCGGGCCGGGCGGCCTTCCCTGGTCTTGAACTGCTTGAACGCCTCCGCCTTGCTCGGCGCCGAGGCGAAGTAGGGGGCGAGCTTGGGGGCCGCCACGAACACCATCTCCTCGATGGCGGTGGCGGCCACGACCCGCACGTCGATGCCCTTGGTGCGGGCGACCGCCAGCGGGGCGATGCCGGCGACGTAGACGTCGATGGTGCCGGATGCCAGCGCCTGGATCATGTTGGGACCGGATTCGAAGGTGGTGAAGGCGGGCGCCAGCCCGGCCTCCCTGAGCCACCCCTCGCCGTCGGCGACGAAGACGGGCGCCGCGCCGACCACCGGGATCACGCCGATGCGCACGGGCACGGTCTGGGCGGCGAGCGGGGCGGGGAGGGCGAGAAGCCCCCCGATCAGGGCGAAGGCCTTGAAGAGATTGTGCATCGAGACGGGTTCCAGGGGAGCCGGACGGTCATCCCCATGGCACAGCGGGCACGATCTTCCAATCGCGGCGGCATGATCGGGCCTCGAAGCTTTGCCGGCCTGCGACGGAACGGCCCGGTCTCCCTGCCGTTTACTCAACCGACGGCGGCATCCACGCTGCGCAGACGACAGGAAACCTCATCCCATGAGCCTCATCGGCAACATCGTCAGCAAGATCCTCCACCCGTTCGGCGCGTCGGAAGCGCAGGCCTCCGAAACCCAGGCCCAGCCGTCCTCCGGCGGCGGCGGCGCGCCGGCCTCCACGTCCACCGGCGGCGGCGGCACGGCCTCGGGCGGATCGGTCGATGTCGAGGCGGTGCTCAACGACCTCGCCGCGAAGAACCCGCAGACGCTGAACTGGCGCACCTCGATCGTCGACCTGCTGAAGCTGCTCGACCTCGATTCGAGCCTGCACGCGCGCCAGCAACTCGCGGACGAACTGCACTATACCGGCGACAAGAACGACTCGGCCTCGATGAATGTCTGGCTGCACAAGCAGGTCATCAAGAAGCTCGAAGAGAACGGCGGCAAGGTGCCGGCCGACCTCAAGGACTGAGCTTCCCGCAGTCCCTGGCGCGATCGACGCATTCCATCACGATTGAGGCGGGCGGCAGGAACTCCATCCTGCCGCCCGCTCACATTTTCACGCGGCAGCCCAGGGGCTCACCACATCCCAACCGTACTGCCCGCTCACTTGCGGCCGGCGCACCGTCGTCCGCTCGGCGATGCAGCTCGGGCGCCTTCTCGCCGCGGCGGAGACTCGGCTCGGCTGAAACCCGGCACCGCCCGTACCGGCCTCGAGACCCCTTTCGCCGAAAACGCTGGATCCGCGCCGCCGGAGGCGTCCCTCGGCCAGGGAGCGACCGCGGTGGACGGGATCGAACCGATTGCAGCGATATCCGCACCGTGGACACGGGTGCAGATCGGCGGCTGAACCTAAGCCGCGTCCCACCTATGCGTTGCCCACATTGCCAGAGCCGCGTCACGCTGCGTTTTTATTCCGAAGTTCCCACCCACAGTTTTCGGGGAAGGACGAAAAACAGCGCTCTACAGAGGAGAAAAGTGGTGGGCCCGGCAGGACTCGAACCTGCAACCAGACCGTTATGAGCGGTCGGCTCTAACCATTGAGCTACAGGCCCTAACTGTTATATTTCAACGACTTGGTATAGACTTTCGGTTTCGTCTACGGAAATCCTCACAGAAACCGCCATTTTGAGTACCCGGGGGAGGGGCTTTCGACAAGCCCGGAAGGGGCGCTCCGGTGGCATCGAACGGCCATTCGTGGTTCGACCCGACGCCACGGCCGGCAGGGATCGCGCACGAAAAACCCCGCTCCGGCGAACCGGGCGGGGCTGAGGAGGCGCCCGTCGTCGAAGCGGGCATGAGGTAGACGGGTGGCGGATAGTCCGGTTCGCACTGGCGCGCTGCGATTCACGAAGGTGGCGGCGACCGATCCTCCATGATCGCCATCACGCGCGCCAGGGCATCCCGCACGGTCTGCGCGCGCTCGTGAGAGGCGGAGTCAGAAGGCCCAGCCCTCGCGGGCTTCCAGCGATCCCATGCTCGGGATAGGCGAAGTCGGTATCCGGCCCTCTTCGTCGCGGATGGCCTCAAGACCCGTGACGGCTTCGGCCAAGGCCCGACGGCATCGGCATCCCGGAGCACATCCGTTGCGACAATGGCTCCGAACCGAAGGGCCGCATGACGAGATGATCGCGCAGGCACTGCGCAAAACCGTCCCTCGCGATCCGTTTCCGCTTGGCCTATGCTCGAAGGCCCGAACAGGAGAACGACATGCGCTACACCGTTCACTGGACCGCGCCTTCAGGCCCTTCCACGGAGCCGCATGCCCTGGGCCTCAGGGCCGCCGAAAGGGCGATGACCTTCGCGAGCATGGGCGCTTCGGACGTCTATGTCGAGACGACGGACGGTCGGGTGTTCCGGGCGCCCGCTCAGATGGCCGCGCTGGTCGAGTACGCCCGCACAGCCGATTCCGCCCGCGTGGGATAGGGCGCATCAGGAGCCGATGAGCTGCCACTCGAAGATCAATTGGCGCAGTCTCGGACCTGCGCAGCGCAGCGAGCCTCCTCGAAGGTTCCGTAGGTCTTCGGGCCGTAGCACCGCGGCACACCCTCCCCGACGATGGAACGGCAGCCGGTGACCGGCCTCAGGTCTCGTCCTGATCCTGAGCGGGGCGCAGCGAGCGCTCGACGGTCTCCAGCACCGTATGTGCGAGCGCCGCGTCCGGATCGTCGCGGAACAGCACGTCGCGCAGCATGGCGAGATAGCCTTCGAGGCGCTCGTCGTAATGATCGGAATCGATCGAGCGCAGGACGCTGGCCAGGAAGCCCAAGGCCATCTGCTGGGCGACCTGCTTGGCACCGAGTTCGGCGAGCCCCTCGGCGAGGTTCGTCACGGCCGCGTCGTGCCGGGCGCTGACGGCGGCGAGCGCCGCGAGCTGCTGGTTCTGGTCCATCGATCCGGGTCCGTGATCCGAGTTCGCATCCAAGTCCGCGAGAGCCTTCGTCAGGATTCACGGCGCGCGTCGGCAAAGCGCCGGAACGCCTCCAGCGTCTCGGCGCTGACATGGTGCTCGATGCCCTCCGCGTCGCGTCGCGCCGTCTCGGCGCTGACGCCCACGGCGCGCAGGAAGCGTTCGACGATGCGATGGCGTTCCCGCGACTGCTCGGCCAGCGCCTGCCCCGCCGCGGTGAGGAACACGCCGCGATAGGGCCGCTGCTGCACGAGGCCCTCCTCGGCCAGACGCTTGAGCATCTTGGCGACCGTCGGCTGGGCGACCCCGAGGCGGGCGGCGATGTCGACCTGCCGCGCCTCGCCGCCATCGCCGATCAGATCGGCGATCAGCTCGACGTAATCCTCCACGAGTTCGAGGCGGCGGGCCTCACGGGCCTGACGGAAGCTCTCGACATGGACCTCCGCATCGACGAGCGGCGCATCCGCGTCCCCCCGGCCCGAGTCCCGTACCGGCTTCTGTCCCGAATCGCGCGACGCTTCCTGCATGGGGGCGGCAGGCTCCTCCGTTCCCAGGCGTGGCCTGTCGACCTGCGCCTCGTGAGATCTGTCCAACGACGTCCATGCCACACCCGCCGCACCGGCCTCGCTCCGGCGAAGGCTTGCGGTCGTCGGGCGTGTCGTGGGGCGATCCGAGCTGCCTGTTTAACCGATACGCGCCGGGGGTGGGAGCCCGGTCAGGCGCCCCTTGATCCCAGCTTCGGCGCGCCCTTATAGCTGATGCTATACGATGGTGCCGGCGATACCGGTGCGGGCGACGCGACCGGTTCCGCCGCTCCGCCTCGTCTTCCCGCTCCCCGTTCCTGCGGGGAGGCGGGCCGGGCAGGGGCGAACGGGTGCGGCGCCCGATGCGAATGGAAGCGGTGATGGATCAGGTTCGGCCGGCACCACCGGTGCGAGTTTCCGCGCAAGCCTCCCCGGAAGCGAGCCTCGGCGCGCTGAACGCCAGCGTCCCCGTGCGGGCGGAGGGGTCGTGGCCGCGGCGGCTCGTCGCCTTCCTGGGGCCGGGCTACATGGTCTCGGTCGGCTACATGGACCCGGGCAACTGGGCGACCGACATCGCGGGCGGTGCCCGGTTCGGCTACACGCTGCTCTGCGTCATCCTGCTCTCGAACCTGATGGCGATCGTGCTGCAGGCGCTCGCCGCGCGGCTCGGCATCGCCACCGGCCTCGACCTCGCCCAGGCCTGCCGCGAGCGGACCTCGCGGCCGGTCGCCATCGCCCTGTGGCTGATCTGCGAGGCGGCGATCATCGCCTGCGACCTCGCCGAGGTGATCGGCACGGCGATCGCCCTCAAGCTCTTGTTCGGCATTCCGCTGACGCTCGGCGCGATCGTCACCGCGCTCGACGTGTTCGTGGTGCTGCTGCTGCTGCGGCGGGGTTTTCGGGCGCTGGAGGCTTTCGTGATCGGCCTCCTGACGATCGTCTTCGTCTGCTTCGGCCTGCAGATCGCGATGGCCGCGCCCCCGGTCCAGGCGCTGCTCGGCGGCTTCGTGCCCTCGCGGGAGATCGTGACCAATCCGGCCGCGCTCTACATCGCCATCGGCATCATCGGCGCCACGGTGATGCCGCACAACCTCTACCTCCACTCCTCGATCGTGCAGACGCGGGCCTATCCCCGCACGGAAGCCGGACGGCGCGAGGCCCTGCGCTTCGCCGTCGCCGACTCGACGGTGGCGCTGATGCTGGCGCTGTTCGTCAACGCGGCGATCCTGATCATGGCGGCGGCGGTGTTCCACGCGGGCGGGCGCACGGACGTGGAGGAGATCGAGCAGGCCTACGAGCTGCTCTCGCCGCTGCTCGGCGTCGGCCTCGCTTCGACGCTGTTCGCCGTGGCGCTGCTGGCCTCGGGCCTCAACTCGACGGTGACCGCGACACTCGCCGGCCAGATCGTGATGGAGGGCTTTTTGCGCTTGCGCCTGCCGAACTGGGCGCGGCGGCTCGTCACGCGCGGCATCGCCATCGTGCCCGTCGTGATCGTCACCGTCCTCTACGGCGAGCAGGGCACCGCCCGCCTCCTCGTGCTGAGCCAGGTCGTGCTGTCGATGCAGCTCCCCTTCGCGGTGATCCCGCTGGTGCGCTTCGTCTCCGACCGGCGGCTGATGGGCAGCTTCACGATCCCGGGCTGGCTGAAGGGCCTGTCCTGGGCGATTGCCGCGATCATCGTAGTCCTGAATCTCAAACTCCTCGCCGACACGCTCGCGGGCGGCTGACATCCGCCCTCGCCTCAGGCCTCGGCCGCGCGAAGATGGGCCACGAAGTCCTGCGCGAAGGGCGGCAGGGCGGTGAGATCGCGCAGGCAGAGCTTGAGGTCGCGGGCGGCCCAGGGGTCTTCGAGCGGAACGAGGGCGATCCGCACCGTGCGCCACGCCCGCCGCGCCGTGGTCTCCGGCACGATGCCGAGGCCGACGCCGCACTCGACGAGGCGGCAGACCGCGTCGAAGCTGCGCAACTGCACCCGCAGGCGCATCGGCCGGCCGATGCGGGAGGCCTTGTCGGCGAGGAATCGGGTCAGGGCGCTCGGCCGGTCGAGGCCGACGAGGTCGTGCTCCAGCACCTCCGCGAAGCCGAGACTGCGGCGGCCGGCGAGCGCGTGGCCCGCGGCCACCACCACGACGAAGCGGTCGTGGCGGAAGGGGAAGGTCTGGAGCGCGCCGGTATCGACCGTGCCCGCGACGATGCCGAGATCGGCCGCCCCGTCGGCCACCATCCCGACGATCTCGTCGGAGGTGCGCTCCTCGATGTCGACGCTCACGCCCGTGTGCAGGGCGAGGTAGGCCGAGAGCGCCTCGGGCAGGAATTCGGTCAGCGCATTGGTGTTCGACAGAACCCGGATCTGGCCGACGGCGCCGCCCGCGAACACGGACAGATCGCCCTGCAGCCGCTCGATCTGGCCCAGGATCTCGCGGGCATGGGCGAGCAGGGCGCGGCCGGCGGGCGTCGGCGTCACGCCCTGGCGTCCCCGCAGCAGCAGCGCCGCGCCGAGCGAGTCCTCCATCGCCCGCACCCGCGCCGAGGCGGCGGCGAGCGCGAGGTTCGCCCGCTCCGCCCCATGGGTGATCGAGCCGGCCTCGACCACGTGGCGGAACAGGTTCAGGTCGACGAGATCGAAGCGCATCATCGTTGGGCCGAACGCGAGTTCCTCGCCCTCGCATTCGCGCGCGGCGCAGCCAAGTCCTGCCCCACGAGCGATCACGACAGCGTGAGCATCCTGTCAGCCTTCGCGACCCGCGAAGGCACCCACCACGAAAGCCGAATTGCGAACGGTTCCAATTCGCGTTTGAAGCGCGCTCATGGGTGCCGCATCAGCCAACATCATCGGGGGACAGGGCACGGCCGTCGCGGCCGGGGCCCTGCTCGTGCTGTGCATGGGGCTATGGGCGACCGGCCTCGTGGCCGAGATCGTCACGGCGCTGATGTTCTTCGCCCTGGCGATGCTGCTCAAGCTGGCTCCCGCGCAGACGGTGTTTTCCGGATTCGCCTCCTCGGCCTTCTGGCTGGTGACCGGCGGCATGGTGGTCGGGCTCGCCATGAACCGCACGGGGCTGGGCGACCGCCTCGCCCGCGCGCTCGCGGCACGGCTGCCCGCCTCCTATCCCGGGTTCATCGCGGGCCTCGTCGCCTTCTCCTTCCTGCTCGCCTTCGTGATGCCGTCCAATCTCGGACGCATCGCCCTGATGGTGCCCGTGCTGATCGCGCTTTGCGACGCGTTCGGGCTCGAACCCGGGCGCCCGGGCCGGACGGGGGCGCTGCTGGCCTTCGGCATCGCCACGCCGATGCTCTCGGCGGCAATCCTGCCCGCCAACGTTCCGAACCTCGTCATGGCCGGCACCGCCGAGACCCTGTTCGGCATCCACCTCAACTATCTGCCGTATCTGTTTCTGCACGCGCCGGTTCTGGGCCTCGTCAAGGGCGCGCTGCTCGTCGCCTGCACGGTGGCGATCTTTCCCGATCGGCTCGACGGCAAGCGGCCGGACCTGCCCCCGCTGCCGCCGCTCTCGGGCGGAGAGCGGCGCCTCGCGGCGATCCTCGCCGTGATGCTGGGGCTATGGCTGAGCGACGGGTGGCACGGCATCCCGCCGGCCTGGATCGGGCTGGCGGCGGCCGTGGTCTGCCTGCTGCCGGGCGTGGGCGTCCTGCCCGCGAACAGCTTCGGCGAGATCCCCTTACGGACCTGCTTCTACGTCGCCGCCCTGTTCGGACTGACCGCGATCGTCAACGAGACCGGCCTCGGCGCCCGGCTCGGCCACGCGCTCCTCGCGATCGCCCCGCTGGAGCCGGGCGCATCCGTAAGAAACTTCGCGACGCTCACCGGCCTGTCGATCGGCTTCCTGTTCGCCGCCACCGCCAACGGCGCGCCCGCCCTCTACACGGCGATGGCGGAAGAGTTTTCACGCGCCAGCGGCTTCGACCTGATGAGCGTGCTGATGGTGCAGGTGGTCGGCTATTCGACGCTGTTCCTGCCCTATCAGGCGCCGCCGATCATCATGGCGATGGACCTCGGCCGCCTGTCGCTGGCCGACGCCACCAAGCTGACGCTGGCGACCGGCTTCGCCTCGCTCCTCGTCGCGACTCCACTCGCCTATCTTTGGCTCCGGCTGACCGGGAGGCTGGCGTGAGACAGATCCGCGCGATCGTCAGCCCGACATATGCTGCACTGCAGCACGGGCATTGCCGGCCGGAGGGCCACGCCCTAACCCTTCCCTGGAATTCATCCAACCTTTGACGCGAGGATCGTAAACCGCGATGGCCCCAACCGTCAGACCTACGGTCGCCCAGCCGCTCTCGCCCCATCTCCAGATCTACCGCTGGACCTGGACCATGGCGATGTCGGTGTTCCACCGCATCACCGGTACGGCGCTCTACGGCGGCACCTTCCTCGTCGCGGTGTGGCTGGTGGCGCTCGCCTCCGGCCCGCGGGCCTACGACGCGGTGGCGTGGTTCTTCGGCTCGTGGATCGGGCGCGCCATCCTGTTCGCCTACACCTGGGTGCTGATGCACCACATGCTCGGCGGCATCCGCCACTTCATCTGGGACGCGGGCTACGGCTTCGACCGCGACCGGCGCCTCGGGCTCGCCCGCGCCACGCTGATCGGCTCCGTGATCCTGACCGTCGTGATCTGGGCGCTCGCCCTGCTCGTGCGCTGAGAGGCTCGCCATGTCCCAGATCGACAACCGCCAGAACACCGCGCTCTCGATGCGCACCCCGCGCGCCCGGGTGAAGGGCCTCGGCGCCTCGGGCCACGGCGCCGGCCATTTCTGGCTGCAGCGCCTGACCGGCGCCTCCAACGCCCTGCTGATGCTCGCCTTCGTCGTCATCATCGCGATGACGGCCGGCCGGACCTACCCGCAGGCGGTCGCGCTGGTGTCGCACCCGCTGGTGGCGATCGTCCTGATCCTCGCCGTGGTTTCGGTGACGATCCACATGCGGCTCGGCATGCAGACCGTGATCGAGGACTACGTGCACAGCCACGGCCTCAAGTTCGCGGCGCTCATCGCCAACACCTTCTACGCGGTCGCGGTGGCCGCCGCCTGCCTCTACGCGATCATCCGCGTGAGCCTGGGCGGCCTCGCCTGACCGCCGTCACGTAAAACCGAGGATTCATCGCCCATGGCCTCCAACGGATCGAACGGCGGCGCGCCCGCCTACGCCATCATCGACCACACCTTCGACGTGGTGATCGTCGGCGCCGGCGGCGCGGGCCTGCGCGCCACGGTCGGCTGCAGCCAAGCGGGCCTGCGCACCGCCTGCATCACCAAGGTCTTCCCGACCCGCTCGCACACCGTGGCGGCGCAGGGCGGCATCTCGGCCTCGCTCGGCAACATGGGCCCGGACGACTGGCGCTGGCACATGTACGACACCGTGAAGGGCTCGGACTGGCTCGGCGACCAGGACGCGATCGAGTACCTCGTGCGCAACGCCCCCGCCGCGGTCTACGAGTTGGAGCACTGGGGCGTGCCCTTCTCCCGCACGGAAGAGGGCAAGATCTACCAGCGGCCCTTCGGCGGCATGACCACCGATTACGGCAAGGGCACCGCCCAGCGCACCTGCGCCGCGGCCGACCGCACCGGCCACGCCATGCTCCACACCCTCTACGGGCAGGCGGTGAAGAACAAGACCCAGTTCTTCATCGAATACTTCGCCCTCGACCTGATCATGGACGAGGAGGGCCGCTGCCGCGGGGTCATCGCCATCGATCAGGCCACGGGGGAGATCCACCGCTTCCGCGCCCAGCAGACCATCCTCGCCACCGGCGGCTACGGCCGCGCCTACTTCTCGGCGACCTCGGCGCACACCTGCACCGGCGACGGCAACGCCATGGTGCTGCGCGCCGGCCTGCCGCTGCAGGACATGGAGTTCGTGCAGTTCCACCCGACCGGCATCTACGGCGCCGGCTGCCTCATCACCGAGGGCGCCCGCGGGGAGGGCGGCTACCTGACGAACTCGGAAGGCGAGCGCTTCATGGAGCGCTACGCGCCCTCGGCCAAGGATCTCGCCTCCCGCGACGTGGTCTCGCGCTCGATGACCATGGAGATCCGCGACGGCCGCGGCGTCGGCAAGGAAGGCGACCACATCTTCCTGCACCTCGACCATCTCGATCCGAAGATCCTGCACGAGCGCCTGCCCGGCATCTCGGAATCGGCAAAGATCTTCGCGGGCGTGGACGTGACCAAGGAGCCGATCCCGGTCCTGCCCACCGTCCACTACAACATGGGCGGCATCCCGACGAACTTCCACGGCGAGGTGCTGACCCTGAAGAACGGCGACCCCGACACGGTGGTGCCGGGCCTGATGGCGCTCGGCGAGGCCGCCTGCGTCTCGGTGCACGGCGCCAACCGCCTCGGCTCGAACTCGCTAATCGACCTCGTGGTGTTCGGCCGCGCCGCCGGCCTGCGCTGCGCCGACATCGTCGAGGCCGATGCCCGCCAGCCGGAACTGCCGAAGGACTCAGGTGACAAGGCGCTCTCGCGCCTCGACCGCTTCCGCTACGCCGACGGCGGCACCCCGACCGCGCAGTTGCGCGACCGGATGCAGCGTACGATGCAGAACAACTGCGCCGTCTTCCGCACCGGCGAGGTGCTGGAGGAGGGCAAGGGCCTGATCCACGACGTCTGGCGCGGTGTCGCCGACATCGCGGTCACCGACCGCTCGCTCGTGTGGAACACCGACCTGCTCGAGACCCTGGAATTCGACAACCTGATCGGTCAGGCGGTCGTGACCATGGAATCGGCCGTCAACCGCAAGGAGAGCCGCGGGGCGCATGCCCGCGAGGACTTCCCCGACCGCGACGACAAGGAGTGGATGAAGCACACCCTGGCGTGGCTCGAGCCGAGCAAGCACTCGATCGAGATCGACTACCGGCCGGTGCATACCTACACGATGTCGAACGACATCCAATATATCGAGCCGAAGGCACGGGTGTACTGAACGGCACTCGTATCCTCTTCAGAGGAGGTCTGCCATGACACATACCTTCGAAGGTTTCCCCCGGATCTCGGTCAATCCCGAGGTCATGGGGGGCAAGCCCTGCATCCGGGGCCTGCGTGTCACGGTCGGCATGATTCTCGGCGAGTTGGGGGAAGGGACGACGATCGACGAACTGCTCGCGGGCTACCCATACCTGACGCGCGGGGACGTGCTGGAGGCGCTGCGCTTCGGCGCGTCGCCGGCCGGCTTCCGCGACGTCGCTCTGGTCGCGGCGGAATGAAGGTCGTCATCGATATGAACTCGTCGATCGACCGGACGGCCGCGTTGCAGGAAGGAGGAGTCGAGGCGGTGCACTGGAGCACGATCGGTCCTCAGGATGCCGCCGACGACGCGATCATGGCCTGGGCGCGGGCGAACCAAGCTGTCGTCCTCACCCGTAACCTCGATTTCGGCATCACCCTAACCCGCCAGGCACGGGTGCGCATCCTCGATCGCAACACGCCCCTGGCGGATTCCACTGAGGGCACAAGCATATGACTCGGTTCACTTTTCACGAAGAGTCACAGGCGGCCTGCAGCGAGGGGCTGGCGCCTCCGCATATGGTTGATCGACAGGCTTCCGAGTGATGATCTTCTCTCGATACCTTGTCGTCCACATCGCCCTATGCGCCGCGGCAGTGGTGCTGGCTCTGCCGGCGGTGGCACGAGGGCCCGACTTCGCCTTTCCCGCGGAGGTCGCCGGCTTCGCCCGGGGCCCGCGCACCGATTACGAGGCTCGGGCACCGGGGCTCGGCTACTCCGTCGTCTACACCGACGGCCGCTGGAAGGCGGATATCCACGTCTACGATGGCGGCGTCGCGAACATCCCCGACGGAGCGTCCTCACCCGCGGTCGCCGGGCAGCTCACGCAGGCGGCCGGCGACATCAGGACGGCGGTGGCGCAGGGCGTCTACCGCGGCAGCGAGGATCGCGGCGCGGTGCGCGTGCCGGGCGCCAAGCTGACCTGCCGCGCCTTCACCATCGACCACCCGGCCCTCGGCCCCACCGGGAGCCTGCTCTGCCTCACCGGCCTGCGCGGCCAATTCGTCAAGTTCCGCCTGTCCGGCCCGGCCGCGCAGCAGCCGCCGAAGGCGGAGGCCGAGCGGGTCATGACCGGCTGGCTCGGTCGGCAATAGGATTTTTCTCAAGATCGGAGCGCGCCGCGAGGCCGCTGCCCCCGGAAAGGCACGAGCGATGGCCCAGTTCAATCTCCCCAAGAATTCCCAGGTCACCGAAGGCAAGACCTGGCCGGCGCCGAACGGCGCCCAGAACGTCCAGACCTTCCGGATCTATCGCTGGAACCCGGACGACGGGAAGAACCCGCGCATCGACACCTATCACGTCGACCGCGACGATTGCGGCCCGATGATCCTCGACGCGCTCCTGTGGATCAAGAACAAGATCGACCCGACGCTGGTCTTCCGCCGCTCCTGCCGCGAGGGCATCTGCGGCTCCTGCGCCATGAACATCGAGGGCCAGAACGGGCTCGCCTGCACCATGGGCATCGACGCGTGCAAGTCGCCCGACAACGCCCTGCCGTTCCTCACCCGCAAGGACAAGGACGGCGCGGTGCGGATCTACCCGCTGCCGCACATGCCGGTGCTCAAGGATCTCGTGCCGGATCTGACCAACTTCTACGCCCAGCACGCGGCGATCGAGCCCTGGCTCCAGACCGAGACACCCGCCCCGGAAAAGGAGTGGAAGCAGGCGCCCGAGGACCGCGCCCGGCTCGACGGCCTCTACGAATGCATCCTGTGCGCCTGCTGCACCACGAGCTGCCCGAGCTACTGGTGGAACGGCGACAAGTTTCTCGGGCCCGCGGCCCTGCTCCAGGCCTATCGCTGGCTGATCGACTCGCGCGACGAGAACACCGGCGAACGCCTCGACGGACTGCACGACCCGTTCCGGCTCTACCGCTGCCACACGATCATGAACTGCGCCAACACCTGCCCGAAGAACCTGAACCCGGCCAAGGCCATCGCCGAGATCAAGAAGATGATGGTCGAGCGCGAGGTCTGATCCTTCTCTCGCACTTGCCGCTCGCACTTGCCGCTCGCGAGGGCCGCGTCCGAACCGGGCGCGGCCCTCGCCGTTTCGAAGCCCCTGGAAGTCGCGCCGATCGACTGAGGCAGGACCGCCACACCGCTCCGAAAACCGGCCTGGGGACGGCTTTTCCCGGCCCCACCGTGCAGCTTGCCTTGCCGCAAGCGCATTTGCCCAAGAGGGCAAGCGCGACTGTTGCGTGTTCCGGGGGAGGGGTCGTTGATGACGCGTGGGTTCCTGTCGAAAGCCGCCTGTCTCGCGCTCGCCGCGAGCGTCGGCGCCTGCGCCTCGAACCGCTTCGAGGGACCGCGCGAGCGTCCGCGGCCGCAGGCGGCGCTGGAACCCGCCACGCCCGCGCTGCCCGCCGGCACGGTGACGAGCGAGCCGCTCGCTCCCCCGCCCGGCGCCGCCTCGGCCCCCGCCGAACCGCTGCCGAGCGTGGCCGCGGCGCCGTCCCCGGCGATCGAGCCGCCTCCACCCGCCCCGCCGCCCGTGGTGGCGACCGGCCGTTCCTCGGTGGTCGGCTCGTGGACCGCCACCGACGCGTCGGGAAGCTGCAAGCTCTCCCTGTCGAGCACGCCGTCGCTCGACCTCTACAAGGCCTCGGCCGCGGGTTGCGCCAACAAGGATCTCGCCAAGGTCTCGGCCTGGGATTTTCGCGACGGCGAGGTCTACCTCTACCAGCCGGGCGGCACCGTCGCCGCGCGCCTGCGCCAAGCCGGCGGCAGCCTCGACGGCGCCCTGTCGAAGTCCGGCGCGCCGCTCTCGCTCGCGCGCTGAAGCATCGTTGCTGTCGCATCATCTTTTCCGAAAGCCGGCGGCCGCCTTTCGGGATGATGCTTCGACCTCAGGGATTCACCCGCACGCCGAGCAGCACCGTGTGCGCCTCGTAGCTCGAGAGCGGGAGGGTGCTCGTCAGCGTCGAGTAGATGTAGCTGCCGCGCAGCGCGAGCCAGCGGTTGAAGCGGTAGTCGAACCGGGCGGTGGCGGAAAAGCCTCGCTCGCGGATGTTCACGCCGTCGTAGGTGTTGGACAGGTAGGCGCCGCCCAGCGTGATCGACAGGTTGCGCAAGAGGTCGTGCTGCACTTCCAGCGTCGCCGCGTCGGTGAAGGCGCCGCTGGAGCCGGGCACCGCGGTCTCGACCACCCCGGTCTGCTGGTTGAAGCGCACCGTGGTGAGCGGCGAGACCGACCAGATCAGTGCGGCGTTGATCAGCGGCGCGTCGATGTCCTGGAGGGTGCGGTCGACGTAGGAACGGTGCTGGAGCCCGCCCGAGACCTCCGCCGTCAGCGCGCCGTTGAGCTGGACGGTGGCGCCCGCGGTGAAGGCGATGCCGTCGGAATCGCGGCGCAGGCCGAACTGGTCGACGGGCGAATCGTAGATGCGGGTGTCGAGGAAGGTCTCGACGAAGGGCGTGATCGTCGGCGAGATCTCGTAGCCCGCGCGCAGGCGCAGGCCGTACTGGTTGGCGTCGCGGTCGCTCTGGCGGATCAGCGTGCCGTCGCCGAGTTGCGCGTCCTCGAAGGTCGAGCGGTCGATCGAGCCGCGCAGCGAGAGCTGCAGCCGGTTGAAGCTCTCCTGCACGCCCGCGGTGGCGCCGTAGGTGGCGAAGATCGGCCGGGTCGTCGCCGCGGTGCCGAGATCGGGGCTGCCGAGGCGCTGGCTGTCGAGCAGGAAGCGGGTCTCCAGCTCGAAGCGGGTGTCGCGGTCGATGTCGATGCGCAGCCGCGAGGTGCCCACCGCGTTCGGGCGGCTCGCCTCCGGGTTCTGCGGATATTCGAGGTAGCTGCCGCTCATCTCGGCGGTGAACTCGCTCGCCGACCACGCGCTGCGCAGCGCCAGTTCCGCCTCGCTGCGCAGGGTCAGGGAGGGGCGCAGGCGGGTCGAGCCGATCTGGTCGGGGTTCGAATCGTAGCCGACGCTCTGGGTGAAGGCCGACAGCAGGGTGAAGGTGCCGAGCTGGATGCCGAGCGGGGCGTAGGCCGTGTCGGGGGGAAGCGGCCGGCGCAGCGCCGTGCCGAGCAGGAAGCCGGCGGCGTTGGGCAGGCCGAGCCCGAGGATCGGCGTCGGCAGCGGCACGCCGGAGACGGGGGTCTGGATGACCGGCGTCAGGCGCAGGTCGGTGACGGTTTCCTGCGTGCGCCGCTGGGTGATGGCGCGGGTCGGCGAGCCGAACCGGCGCGGGGGCGCCGCGCGCAGGCGCAGCACCGAGGGCCGGGCCGGGGTGCCGCGGGCGGCGGCGGAGCCCGGCAGGCTCGGCGCGGCGCGGAAGCGCGGCAGGCGCGAGACGCCCTCCTCGGCCTCCTCGGAGGCTGCGGCGCCCGGCGCCGGGCTCGCCCCGAGCGGGGAGGGGGCGGCGAAGGCGCCGGCGCCGCGCAGGCCCGTGGGCGCGTCGAAGACGGAGCGGGACCGGCCCCCGGCCGTCGGCGCGGCGCTCCGGCCGGGATCGGACCACGACGTGTCGTTCTGCCCCGTGTCGTTCTGACCGGCATTGCCGTCCTGGGCGAGGGCGGGGGCGCCGAGCAGGGCCGGGAGCAGGGCGAGGGCGAGCGGGCCCGCGCCGCGGCGTCCCTCGCGCCTGTCCCCGTTCGGCCGCTCGCGTGACACCGGCAGCGTTCTTTCCCTGATGCGGCCGACGGCCTTTTTGCGAGGGCCGGCGCCGCTCCTCGGCGAGGCCGCCATGGTCGACTGGCCTACGCGAAACGTGGTTAACGGCCGGTTGCGCCCCGCCCGCCGGCCCCGTCCCGCGCCGGTCAGCCGCCTTGCGGCCACAGTCGCGGGTGAAGAGAGCCCCCGAATCGTGACGAGACGGGACGCGGGAACCGCTTCATGGCGCTGGCACAGCGGATCGAGGACCGGGACGGTGCGGCCGTACGCGCCCCCGCCATCGCCTCGGCGCTTCGCACCATCGAGACCGAGCGCGAGGGCCTGGCCTGCCTGATGGCGGCGATCGGCAACGGCCTGGGCGAGTTTTTCGCGCAGGCCGTCGAGCGGATCGGGGCGGCGCGGGGCCGCGTGATCTGCACCGGCATGGGCAAGTCCGGCCACGTCGCCCGCAAGATCGCGGCGACGCTCGCCTCGACCGGCACGCCGGCCCTCTACGTCCACCCGGCCGAGGCGAGCCACGGCGACCTCGGCATGATCCAGCCCGACGACGTGGTGCTGGCGCTGTCGTGGTCGGGCGAGACCACGGAACTGGCCGACATCATCGGCTACACCCGCCGCTACCGCGTCGACCTCGTGGCGATCACCTCCAACGCCGCCTCGACGCTCGGCCGCGAGGCCGACACCTGCCTCGCCCTGCCCAAGGCGCGCGAGGCCTGCCCGAACGGGCTCGCGCCGACCACCTCGACGGCGATGCAGCTCGCGCTGGGCGACGCGCTGGCCGTGGCCCTGCTCGAAGCCCGCGGCTTCTCCGCCCGCGATTTTAGCGTGTTCCATCCCGGCGGCCGGCTCGGCGCCTCCCTGCGGCAGGTGCGCGAGGTCATGCATGGCGGCGGGCGGCTGCCCGTGGTGGCGCTCGGCACGCCGATGCGGGCGGCGCTCGCCGAGATCGACGCCAAGGGGTTCGGCTCCGTCCTCGTGGTCGAGGCCGACGGCCGGCTCGCCGGCATCGTCACCGACGGCGACGTGCGCCGGGCGATCTTTTCGCATGCCGGCCTGGAGGGCCTGACGGTCGAGGCGGTGATGACCCGCAACCCCCGCACCATCCCCCCCGAGACCCTGCTCGCCAAGGCGCTGCAGATCCAGGAGGCGATGAAGATCACCGCCCTGGTGGTGGTGGAGGCCGACCGCCCCGTCGGCCTCGTGCACTACCACGACCTGCTGCGCACCGGCGTGGCCTGACCGCTCACGCGCCTCCGTTCCACGATGTCCGGTCGATCGCTTCGGCTTATCGCCCCGCGCCGTCCTCGCGAGCGGCGGCGAAGCGATCCAGGGCGCGACAGGTCCGGACGATGCGGAGTGCCGGATGACTTCGGCTGGAGCCTCGCAAGGACAGGGGAGGGACCGAATCGATCGCTGCGCGCCGGCCCCTCGGGATGAGGGCGAGGCCCGGATGCGCGCTGCGCTTCCTCCAACCGGTCAAAGAGCCTTTTTCCAAGACACCTTCACCCCCGCGGCCCTGAACACGGGCCCGGAGGACGGCGGGCCGATCGGCCGGCTGGGTACGCATTCCCGAAAAAACCTGAGGGGGACGCGGGACGCCGCGAGACCTCCGGATTTCTTTTGAAACTTTGCCGGTCTCCCGGCGTCCCGCGGACGGTCGGCTTCCCTGTCACGGGGCGCCGCCCGTCCGTTTTCGCGTCACGGTCGCTCCACCGGCATCGACCCCGGACATATGCGCCTGTGGGACCCTCGGCCCGCCTCCCCGGACGGGGAGAGGGAACCTCGGCAGACGGCTATGAGCGGACTCGTCCGCACCGGACCTCGTATTGGACCCGGCTCCGGTTGTTCCTGGGCGCCGATCCGAGAGCGGCCTATGGCCCCCTCCCGAGACGGCGTTGTGTCGCGCACAGCGCCCGGGGCGATGGCGACCGGGCCACCGACGCGGGAACCGCCCCACCTCCCAACGAGCCTCGCCGGCCGGTCACCGGAAAAGCTCCCCCGGTTGGTCCGGGAGGCGAGCGGCCGGAGTTGTAGGATTTTTTGTCTAGAATGTCAAGGAGATTTTCCGAACGCGCATTTCGCGCGCCAGTCGCCAGCATTTACAGCAAGAATCTACAATTGAACAATGGCAACTATCGTGCTGTCACTTCTGGGATGTGTCCTCGAATTGCCGTCGTTAGAGAGGGAACGCTATCGTTGCGCAAAACACGGCTGAGCCAAGCCATGAAGTCTTTTGGATGAGTGGCCTTTAAATGTTTAGATGCGATTGCCAGGAAATTTTTATCATCATATGCCCGCAAGAATGCCGGCAGATTATCTTCTTTTATAGCTTGTCGGATACGGCCTTCTGCCTCCGCACCGATGGTAGCGACGTCAAGAGCAGCCGTCTGCCGGCCATACTCGGCTGAAATATCAGCTAAGGTTACAGCCGCGCTGAGATCGATTTTTTTGAGCATACGATCAATCCGCCGACGGCAGTGTCGCGCGACTACACGATCAATCGCCCCTATTTCTTGGGCTTTATTGAACAATTCTTGCTTAAGGGCACTGAGACGCTGATCAACCTCAGCCCCAACATAACCTTCCTTCTCTAAAATTGCCCGGCCGATATCGGGTAGAAGAAGCAAATTTTCGATTTCGGATACCGGCAACGCTGCAACACCCAGAGTAGCAAGATAGCTTTCGTCATGGTCGTCTGCGTCAACGATACCGAAGCAGGTCACACGCGTCAGGCTCTGGTTGGCCCGCATTGTTGCAACCGCATGGATAACTTGCTCGCACGACTCCCGCGGGATTACTGTCCACTCTGGGTAGCAAGATCTATAGATCATAAGATCAAGACTCGTAGCGCGCCCCTCAACGAAAAGAATAGGCCTGCGACTACCCAAAATCAGCGTGGTAATTTCCTCACTAAACCCTATATTCTCTGGCACAGATTCGATTGTCCAGCCTCGCGCCGGCGAGAAGTCTCGTATGACGAATTTCTGCCCCACCCGTGATGCCGCAAACTCAAGATCATGTGTGATAATTACATAGGTACAATCTGATCGCGCCGCCTCTAATTCATCCCACATTCTAGCCAATATGGATTTATGGACATGCAACTCGGGCTCATCAAAGATAAGTATGCTACCGACACTCGCAGCGATCACTTGGCCAATTATATAAAATAAAGCGCGCTCTCCGTCACTCAAATCAGAGGCGGGATATTTATCTCTACCTTCTCCCGCGGAAACCAAAATATTGTCGCCGGTGACATGCAGCTCTCTGTGGGGGATTAGCTTATGCCAGATATTGGATAGCACCTCGAATTTAGTCTGACGTATGTTATTGAAATTTCCTGATCGGGCATTTACATGGGTAATAAGCGCCGTATTAGATTGCTCGGCAAACAACAGTTGAATGAGGTGCTTGAAGTCATCCAGCATGTTTACGTGCGGGTTGTTTTTCCACCTCATTTGCTCGCGCGTAAAATGCATCATATTTTTAAAACCTCCTTTTCGGAGAGCTGTCTCTGCTTGCTCTTCACTAATTTTTTCAACTTCTGGATCGAGATTAAGCGCCCTATGTGCGGATACTCTGTGCGATATCACGGGATAAGTCTGTTCAATCTTAACAGCTAGCCGTGTTTTCCCCGAGCCATTAGCGCCTACAAAAACATTTGTAGACCTTTCTTCTAGATTTATTATCCTATGATTTTCACCGCTCACAACCAAAACTGGGTAAGCCATAAAATTATTCCAACTGGCTCTGCTTCAGATGAGCAATTCAATACATTTCATCCCACATGTCCACGGCGACGCCTGAATCTTTCGACTCCGAATCCATACTGTAAATCTAAGATTAACAAAGCAATTTTATTAATATCATCACGAGAAATAAATATGTATATTATAAATTATGAGGATTACTTATGTAAATTATTGAATTGCGATCGCAACAAACCGATGCAATTCCCTCTGTAAATCTGTGGACAGTACGATGTTTTAAGCGACCGATTTTCTGCTAGAGTTAGCTTAGAGTGTCTCACAAAACTCCCGATCGCTGACCGTTTCCCTCCGAGCGCGACAGCGCAGCGGGGTGTTGGCGAGAGACATTTAATCTCAAAAAATCGCCACCAACTTCACCCCAACCACCATCAACACCGCCCCGGCAACCCTCCAAAAGCTCGCCGGGTGCACTGGGAACCCAACCCACCCGAAATAGTCGAGCACGATCGAGGCGAGCACGCCCACAGTCACGATAATCCCCAAAAACGTCACGGCGCAGATGGCAGGAGAGGCGTAGAGCTGAGCCAGGATCAGCAGAATACTCAAGAAACCGCCGAGCCAGGCCCACCATGGCACCTGCCCGAGCTGCGCGCCGGTGGAGATGTCGAGCTTGCCGAGCGCAAGCCCACCGGCGAGCAGGCGGCGGTGCCGACCAGCGGCGTCAGCAACGCCGCCGTAACCGGCAGGCCGAGCGACTTCGACAGCGTCGCATTCTGTCTCGGCTGGATCGCGTTGGCGAGACCGGCCAGGATCGTCAGGGCGTAGAGTGACCCCATAGCCCGTTTATCCGGAACGTGAGCAGCCCAAGTTTCGCCGGTGCCGTCACGGTCGCGTGAGCGGCGGACGCGGCGGATACCCGGGTCGCGCATGCGGATCGACGCAGCGCGCCTCGCGAAGGCTCCTCGGCTCGGGCGGCCCACGCCGCCGTCGTTCCGGGGCCGCGCAGCGGAACCCGGAACGACGGGAGAGGGCGAGGTGCGCGGGAGCCGAGCGCCGTGAGGCGGCGGGCGCAGCCCAGGTGTCACCGGTGCCCCCTCGACAAAGCGTCGCCGGGGGCCGAAGGGTGGAGGCGGGCGGACCCACCAGGACAGGCGTGAGGCGCGGGCGGATGAACGAAGCCATCACCATCGAGGATCGTTCGGGCGGCGTCCGGCTGATCCGCTGGAACCGGCCGGAGAAGAAGAACGCGCTGACCGGCGCCATGTACGACGCCGCCACGGCCGCCCTGGCGGGCGCCGACGACGACTCCCAAAACATCGGGCAAAACATCGGGGCGGTGGTGTTCGCCGGGCTGCCCGGCGCCTTCTGTGCCGGCAACGACCTCGCCGACTTCTTGTCTGCGGGCACGGTGCCGCGGGACGCGTTCACGGAGATGCCGGCGCTGCGCTTCATCCGCCAGCTCGCCCGCACCCGCACGCCGCTGGTCGCGGCGGTGGACGGGCTCGCCATCGGCGTCGGCACGACGCTGACGCTGCATTGCGACCTCGTCTATGTCGGGCCGCAGGCGCGCTTCCGCATGCCGTTCGTGGAACTCGGCGTGGTGCCGGAGGCCGCCGCCAGCCACCTGCTGCCGCGCCGGATCGGGCTCGCCCGCGCCTCGGCGCTGATGCTGCTGTGCGAGCCCTTCGACGGCGACGCGGCGGTCTCGCTCGGCCTCGCCAACGCGCTGGTGCCCTCCGCTCTCCTGGAGGAGCATGCCCTGGCCCAGGCCGCCCGGCTCGCCGCCCTGCCGCGCCGCGCGGTTCAGGCGACCCGGGCGCTGATGCGGGGCGAGCAGGCGCAGGTCGAGGCGGCGGTCGAGGCGGAGGCGCAGGCCTTCGAGGCGGGCCTGCGCGATCCCGAGACGCAAGGGAGGCTCGCCCGCTTCCTCTCGGGCAAGGCCTGACGGCCCCATGCCGCAGCCGTTGCGGGGAAAGGTCTGCCTCGTGGCCGGGGCCTCGCGCGGTGTCGGGCGGGGGCTCGCCCGCGGCCTGGGCGAGGCCGGCGCCACGGTGATCGTCACCGCCCGCTCCTCCGAGACCGGGCGGCGCACCGAGACCCGGCCGGAAGCGATCGAGGACACCGCCCGCGCGGTCGACGCCGCCGGCGGCGAGGGGCACCCCTACCTGTGCGACCACACGAGCGAGCGGGCGGTGGACGGACTCGTGCACTGGGCGCTGCGCCGCTTCGGGCGGATCGACGTCGCGGCGTCGAGCGTCTGGGGCGGCAACGAGGGCTACGACGGCGCGCGCTACCCCGACGGCGCCGCCTGGGGCACGCCGTTCTGGCGCCGCTCGGCCGAGCCGTTTTCGCGGTTTCTGGGGACGGGGCCTTACCCGGCGCTGCTGCTGGCCCGCGCCGTGGCCCCGGCCATGGTCGCCGCGAAGCGGGGGCTGGTCGCCTTCGTCTCCTTCGGCACCGAGAGCTATCTCGGCGACCTCTATTACGACCTCGCCAAGGCGGCCACGAACCGCCTCGCCTTCGCCTGCGCCGCCGAACTCCTTCCCCACGGCGTGTGCGCGCTCGGCCTCTCGCCGGGCTTCGTCGCCACCGAGCGGGTGCGCGACCTCGGCGAGGCGGACCGCGCCACCGAGAGCCCGCTCTATGCCGGCCGGGCGCTCGCGGCGCTGTCCGCCGACCCTTGCGTGCTGGACCGATCCGGGCGGACGGTCCATGCCGGGGACCTCGCCCGCGCCTACGGCTTCACCGACGCCGACGGCCGCCAGCCGGAGCGCTTCCGGATCGGAGAGCACGACACATGAGCGATCGCACGAGTCCGGCCAAGAACCTTGCGGGCAAGAACTTAGCTGGCAAGACCCTGTTCATCACCGGCGCCTCGCGCGGCATCGGGCTGGCCATCGGCCTGCGCGCCGCCCGCGACGGCGCCAACGTCGCCATCGCCGCCAAGACCGCCGAACCGCATCCGAAGCTGGAGGGCACGATCTTCACGGCGGCCGAACGGATCGAGCGGGCCGGCGGCCGGGCGCTGCCGCTGACGGTCGACGTGCGCGACGAGGAGGCGGTGCGGGACGCGCTCGATGAGACCGCGAAAAGATTCGGCGGGATCGACATCGTGGTCAACAACGCCAGCGCGATCTCGCTGTCGAACACGCCGGCCACCGAGATGAAGCGCTTCGACCTGATGCATCAGATCAACGCGCGCGGCACCTACATGGTGAGCAAGTACGCGATCCCGCATCTGGAGCGGGCGGAGAATCCGCACATCCTGATGCTGTCGCCGCCACTCGACATGGCGGAGAAGTGGTTCGCGCCGCATCTGGCCTACACCATGGCCAAGTTCGGCATGTCGCTGTGCGTGCTGGGGCTGGCCGGCGAGCTGCGCGGCAGGGGGATCGGAGGCAAGGGGATCGCCGTCAACGCCCTGTGGCCGCGCACCACCATCGCCACGGCCGCGGTGCGCAACCTCCTCGGCGGCGACGCGCTGATGCAGGCGAGCCGCACGCCGGAGATCATGGCGGACGCCGCGCACGCCCTGTTCCTCAAGGACGCGCGGAGCGCGACGGGCCGCTTCCTGATCGACGACTCCTTCCTGGCCGAGGAGGGCGTCACGGACTTTTCAAAATACCGCGTCACAGCGGGCGTCCCGCTTGCGCCGGACTTCTTCGTGCCGGAGACGAGCGTCGCGCCTCCCGGGGCGCTGGACTGAGGCTCCCGAGCAGGTCGCGCCCCTTGATCTTCACCCACAAGCCCGTCGCGGGCGGTCCCCAGACGGTGCTGGAGCGCCGCTACCTCGACCTGCAGGAGCCGATTCCCGAGGACACGGTCTGGCTCGACCTCGTCCGCCCGACCCGGGAGGAGGAGGTGAAGGTCGAATCCTTCCTCGGCATCACCGTGCCGACGCGGGAGGAGATGAAGGACATCGAGCCCTCCGAACTGCTCTACGTCGAGGCCGGGGCCCGCTACATGACCGGCCGCGTGCTCTCCCGCGTCAGCGATTCCGAGGAGCCGGGGCTGGCCGGCATCACCTTCATCCTGCGCGACAACCGGCTCATCACCGTGCGCTACGAGGAGCCGCAGGCCTTCCGGATGTACACCCAGCGCGCCGGCCGGGCGACGGGCAACGGGCCGTCGGCCTCCGTCTCCGGCGAATCGATCCTGGCCGGGCTGATCGAGGCGGTGATCGACCGCGCCGCGGACGTGCTCCAGCTCCAGGGCGAGCGGATCGACCGCCTGTCGCGAAAGATCTTCGAGGACAAGGGCGACCCCTCCTCGCGCAACACCGCGCTCCAGGACACGCTCCGGGCGCTCGGGCGGCACGGCGACCTGATCTCGAAGCAGCGCGAGAGCCTCGTCTCGATGGAGCGCATCCTGCTCTCGCTCTCGGCCACCTACCGCACGGCCAAGGCCCCGCGCGAGCTGCGCGAGGACGTGCGCTCGACCTTGCGCGACCTGCAATCGCTGGAAGAGCACGCGACGTTCATCTCGGCCAAGATCCAGTTCCTGCTCGACGCGACGCTGGGCCTCGTCAACCTGGAACAGAACAACATCATCAAGCTGTTCTCGGTCATGGCGGTGGTGTTCATGCCGCCGACCCTGATCGCCTCGATCTACGGCATGAACTTCAAGGTCATGCCGGAGCTCGACTGGCCCTACGGCTACCCGGCCGCGGTCGGCATGATGGTGGTGGCCGCCGTGCTGCCCTACGTGTTCTTCCGCTGGAAGAAGTGGCTGTAGCGGGCCGGGAAGCGCCTCGACGCCCGGGCGCGACGCCTCATACCGTTTCCGATCGATCGCTTCGGGTTTCGCCCCCCTCCGTCATCGCGAGCGGCCGCGAAGCGATCCAGGGCGCGGACATGTCCGGAAAGGGCGCGCCCTGGATCGCCACGGCTTCGCCTCGCGATGACGCAGGAGAGGCCGAAGTCAGCAACCGGATGGCGTATCACATCGCCAACGGCCTTATGCTAAAGACGATCACCGCCTCTCGTCGTCGAACAGGATCTCGGGCACCTGGGGAGGTGCCTTCGGGCTGCCGGCCTTCATCCGCGGCCGAGCCGGGCGAGGCTGCGCCCCGGCCCCACGCCCGGGCGCTCAGCGCTCCGCTTCCAGCGCCCGGGCCAGCGCCACGAACCCCGCCACCGGGATCTCCTCCGCCCGGGCCGTCTCCGGCAGCCCGGCGGCGGCGAGGAGGCGGGCGGGGTCGGGGGTGGCGGCCTTCAGGCTCTGGCGCAGCATCTTGCGGCGCTGGCCGAAGGCGGCGCGGGTCACCCGCTCCAGGTCGGCGATCCGGCAGGGCAGCGGCTCGGGGCGCGGGCGCAGGTGGACGATGCTGGAGGTGACCTTCGGCGGCGGCACGAAGGCGCTCGCGGCCACGTCGAACAGGATCGCGGCCTGCGTGCGCCAGCCGCACAGCACCCCGAGCCGGCCGTAACGGGCCCGGTCGGTCTCGTCGGCGACGATGCGCTCGGCCACCTCGCGCTGGAACATCAGCGTCGCCGAGTCCCACCAGGGCGGCCAAGGGTCATCCGTCCGGCCGTCGCGCCTCTCGGCCCCGAGCCAGCCGGTGAGCAGCACGGTGGCGACGTTGTAGGGGAGGTTGGCCACGATTCGGACCGGCCCGCCGCCGACGAGGGGGCGCGGGTCGAAGCCGACCGCGTCGGCGTCGATCACGTCGAGCCGTCCGGGGTAGCGCGCGGCGATCTCGGCCAAGGCCGGCAGCGCCCGCGGGTCGCGCTCGACGGCGACCACGCGTCGGGCGCCGGCCGCCAGCAGCGCCCGGGTCAGGCCGCCGGGGCCGGGGCCGACCTCCACCACCGTCACGCCGTCGAGCGCGCCCGCCGCGCGGGCGATGCGGCCCGTCAGGTTGAGGTCGAACAGAAAATTCTGGCCGAGCGCCTTCTTCGGCTCCAGCCCGTGCCGCCGCACCACCTCGCGCAAAGGGGGCAGGCCGTCGGCGCTCGTCGCTTCGGTGCGCATCGGCAAAGGATCAGGCGCGGACGGGGAAGGGCGTGACGTCCTTCGCCGGGCCCTGCGCGAGGCGCCGCGCCAGCCGCAGGGCCGCGATCAGGCTGTCGGGCTTGGCGACGCCCTGGCCGGCGATGTCGAAGGCGGTGCCGTGGTCGGGCGAGGTGCGCACGAAGGGAAGCCCCAGCGTGACGTTCACGCCCTCGTCGAAGGCCAGCGTCTTGATCGGGATCAGCGCCTGATCGTGGGTGGGGGTGAGCGCCACGTCGTAGGTCGCCCGCGCCCGCTCGTGGAACAGGGTGTCGGCCGGCAAAGGCCCGCGGATGTCGAGGCCCTCGCCGCGCAGGGCCGCGACCGCGGGCGCCAGCACGTCGCGGTCCTCGGTGCCCATGGTGCCGGACTCGCCCGCATGCGGGTTGAGGCCCGACAGCACGAGGCGGGGTTTTTCCAGGCCGAAGCGGGCGCGCAGGTCGGCGTGGACGATGCGGGCGGTGCGCTCGACCCGTTCCTGCGTCAACAGTTCCGGCACGCGGCGCAGGGCGACGTGGATCGTCACCGGCACCACGGCCAGCGTGTCGCTCCACAGCATCATCACCGGCAGCGGCGGCTCGCGGCCCTCCCTCGCAGCCAGCGCCGCCAGGAACTCGGTATGCCCCGGATGGGCGAAGCCGACCCGGGTCAGCACGAACTTGGCGATGGGGTTGGTCACAACTGCCGAGGCCGCGCCGGAGCGCACCAGATCGACGGCGGCGGTGATCGATTCGACGGTCGCTCCGGCATGGGCCGAATCCGGCGCGCCGGGCGTGGCCGTTACCTTGGCCCCACTCGGCAGCGGCAGCACCGGCAGCGCCCGCGAAAACACTTCGACGGCATCGTCCGGCTCGACCGCGGCCACCGGCACCGACAGGCCGAGCCGGTGGGCGGTCGCCTCGACGAAGTCCGGATCGCCGACGAGCTGGAACGGCGGCACGTCGCGCTCGCCCCGCAGCCGCCACGCGGCCAGCGCGATCTCCGGCCCGATCCCGGAAGGGTCGCCGAGGGTGAGGGCAAGCGGTCTGTCGTCGGGGGCCATGGGCGGGCTTATAGCGCGATTTCGCCGTTCGCAGCGGTGTTTTGGGGGATTGGTTGAATCTTTGAATCGGTAAGACAAGCCAGGAATTAGCGGCGGTCTGAGAGCCTGTTCGACGGCAGTGATCCCCTCTCGACCCTCATCCTGAGGTGCCGCGTGAGCGGCCTCGAAGGGTGCTCCAGATCCCGCTGCGATCCCTGGAGCCCCCTTCGAGGCCTCCGCTGCGCTCCGGCACCTCAGGATGAGGGTCGGGATGGGAGTAGGACCTTCCTCTCGCCTTGCCGTGGCCCGACGAAGACACGGCGGCTGGTCGAACAGGCTCTTGTTACATGTCTTGGAGGCGGCAACCAAACCTCCGACATCCACCTCTCAAATCTCGATCCGCCCGCCCCCCGGCGCGCCTCCCGCATCGAGCGCCACGCTCTTCACGACGGCGAAGACCGGGCGTCCGACCGTCAGCCCCAGGTCGCGGGCGGAGGCGCGGGTGAGTCGGGCGGCGAGCGTCGCCTGCCCGCAGGTCACCTCGACGAGGCAGGCCGCGCCGTCCTCCCGCAGGGCGGCGACGCGGCCCGGCAGGACGTTGCGGGCGCTCAGGCGCTCGGGCCGGGCCAGCGCCAGCAGCACGTCGCGGGCCGGGATCCGCAGGTTGAGCCGGCGGCCCTCGGGGGCGTCGATCAGCGGCAGGTCGAGGGGTCCCGCCGGGCCGGTCAGGCGCGTCAGCCCGGTCGCGGGATCGTGGCGCTCGACCCGCATGGCGAGCACGCTGCCGGCTTCGGTCCCGTCGGGGATCAGGTCGGGCCGGCGCAGCACGGCGTCGACCGGGCCGCTCGCCGCCACGCGGCCCCCTTCCAGCACCACCACGGTGGAGGCGAGGCGGGCCACCTCCGCCACGGAATGGCTGACATAGACGATCGGCAGGCCCGCCTCGTCGCGCAGGCGCTCGATATAGGGCAGGATCTCGCGCTTGCGGGCCTCGTCGAGGGCCGAGAGCGGCTCGTCCATCAGCAGCAGCCGCGGGCGCGCCAGCAGCGCCCGGCCGATCGCCACCCGCTGCCGCTCGCCCCCCGACAGGCCGGCCGGGCGCTGCTCCAGCAAGGGCGCGATGCCGAGCAGGTCCGCCACCGCGTCGAGGCCCGGTCCGCCCGTCCCACCCGAAAAGAAACGGCCGAAGCGCAGGTTCTGCCGCACGCTGAGATGCGGCATCAGCCGCGCCTCCTGGAACACGCAGCCGATCCGCCGCCGGTGCACCGGCACGCGGAGGCCGCGCTCCGTGTCGAGCAGCACCGTGCCGTCGACGGCGATGCGCCCGCGCTGCGGCCGGGCCAGCCCGGCGATCAGGTCGATCACCGTGGTCTTGCCCGAGCCCGAGCGCCCGAACAGGGCGGTGAGCCCGGCCCCCGCGGTGAAGGCGACCTCCAGCGCGAAACCGTCGCGGCGGAGCGAAACGTCGACGTCGATGGTCATGCCGGCCCCGGTTCGAACGGTCTTCCCGGCTTCCCAGAAAAACCGATGCGGGCGCAAGAGGCCCGAAGCGCCGCCTGCCGCGTTGTCGGCGCGGAACAGGAAAGGCGTCCGATGATCACCGTCCACCATCTGGAGAACAGCCGCTCGCAGCGGGTGCTGTGGCTGCTGGAGGAGTTGGCGCTCCCCTACACGGTGAAGCGCTACGAGCGCGACCCTGCCACGATGCTGGCGCCGCGCGCGTTGCGGGCGGTCCATCCGCTCGGCAAGTCGCCGGTGATCGAGGCGGACGGTCAGGTCGTGGCGGAGACCGGCGCGGTCATGGAATTCCTCACCGCCCGCGCCGAGGGCGCCCTGGTGCCGCCGCCGGGCACGCCGGAACGGGCGCGCTACACCTACTTCCTGCACTATGCCGAGGGCTCGGCGATGCCGCCGCTGCTGCTCAAGCTCGTGTTCTCGCGGCTCGCGCCGGGCAGCCCCGCCCTGCTGCGCCCGCTGGTGCGGACGATCGCGGCCAAGGTCACCGGCGGCTTCGTCGACCCGGAACTGCGCCGCCACGCCGCCTATTGGGAGGCGGAACTGGCGGAGCGCCCGTATTTCTGCGGCAGCGCCTTCACCGCCGCCGACATCATGATGAGCTTTCCGCTCGAAGCGTTCTACGCCCGCGGGACGGGAGCGGGCCCGAGGCTGACGGCGTGGCTGGCCCGCATCCACGCGCGGCCCGCCTACCGGCGGGCGCTGGAGCGGGGCGGGCCGTATGCCTATGCGTGAGGCGACGACGAGGGCCGCGCATCGTCGGCTGCCCTCGCGACGGCGCGGCGGCGGGCGTTTCGCCGGATGCGACGATCCCGACCATCGGTCGGAATCGCCGCCGCTTGGTCTCATGCGACATCCGATCGACCGCATCGGCCTCTCCCGTGTCATCGCGAGGCGAAGCCGTGGCGATCCAGGGCGCGACCGTTCCGGACCTGTCGCGCCGTGGATCGCTTCGCGGCCGCTCGCGATGACGGAGGATGGCCGAACCCCGAAGCGATCGATCGGAAACGGTCTCAGTCGGCCCACTCGCCGCGGCGCATCACCGGCACCGCCTCGTCGCCCGAGGCGGTGAGGCCGTCCACGTCGATGTCGGCGGAGCCGATCATCCAGTCGATGTGGATCAGGCTGCGGTTGGCGCCGCGCTCGGCGAGATCCGCCTCGCTCAGGCCCTCGCCGCCGTTGCGAAAACATTTCGAGTAGGCCTGCCCCAGGGCGATGTGGCTCGCGGCGTTCTCGTCGTAGAGCGTGTTGTAGAACAGGAGCCCCGAGGCCGAGATCGCCGAGGAGGCGGGCACCAGCGCCACCTCGCCGAGGCGGGCCGCGCCCTCGTCGGTGTCGAGCACCTTGGCGAGCACGTCGTGGCCGGTGCGCGCCCGCGCCTCGACGATGCGCCCCTCCGAGAAGCGCACGTGGATCCCGTCGATCAGGGTGCCCTGGTAGGACAGCGGCTTGGTGCTGGCGACGTGCCCTTCCACCCGCGCCCGGTGGGGCGTGGTGAACACCTCCTCGGTCGGGATGTTGGCGTTGCAGACGATGCCGTTCTTGGCGGTGGCGGCGCCGCCGCACCATTCGTGGTCGTCGGCCAAGCCCACGGTCAGGTCGGTGCCGGGGCCGCGGAAGCGCAAGCCCGAGAAGCGCTGCCCGTTGAGCCGCTCGGTGCGGCGGCCGAGATCCCGGTTGTGCGCGCCCCAGGCGGCGACGGGGTCGGCGCAATCGATGCGGGAGGCGGAGAACACCGCGTCCCACAGGCGGGCCAGCGCCTCGTCCTCGGGCAGGTCGGGAAAGACCGTGCGGGCCCAGGGCCGGGTCGCGGCCGAGACGATGGTCCAGTTGGTGGAGAAGCCCGCGATCAGTTCCAGCGCCGGCACGTAGGCCTGCGAGCGCGCGCGGTTGGCGCGGGCGACCTTGGCCGGGTCCTGGCCCGCCAGCAGGGACGGGTCGTCGCCGGAGACGGCGAGCCGGGCCGCCCCGTTGCGGTAGGCGTCGGCCATGCCGGCGTAGAGCCAGCCCGCGGCCTTGTCGAAGGCCGCGTCGGGGGCGTGGGCGAAGCGGGCGAGCGTCGCGGCGTCGTCCGCGTAGAAGGTGGTGACCAGCGAAGCCCCCGCCCTGTAGGCGTGCTCGGTGATCGCACGGGCGAGCGGCACCGCCTCCAGCGGGGCGGTCAGCACCAGTTCCTGGCCCGGCCGCAGCCCGAGGCCGACCCTCACGGCGACCTCGGCGAGCCGGTCGAGGCGCTCGGCGAAGGGGAGGGCGGCCGTTCCCGGCATCTGGCTCATGGGATGGGGTCTCCAGGCTGTGCCGCCGCGCGCCGTTCTCCCCGGCCCGGACCGGCCCGTCGGGCCGAACCGCGGCTCAGGCCGCGCGCGACCACGTGATGTCGCCCAGATTCTCGCGGAAGGCAAAGCGCAGGAGGTGGTCCGAGACCACGTTCTCGAGCCGCGTCAGGCCGGCGGGGTCGGGGGGTGGCGACCTGCATCAGCAGGGCGTCGGGGCTCGCCTCGAAGGTGCAGATCCGGTCCTCGCCGAAGGGCACCCGGCCGCGGTCGCCGCTCTCCTCGACCGGGAACTTGTGGCTCCAGTGGCGGCAGAGCTGCTTCAGGTAACGGCTGGCCTGTGCGGTCGGGACCCGGGCCTGTGAGATGGGCATCGTCGTCTCCTTCGAGGATCGCGTGCGGCGGGAGCGCCCGCAGGGGGCACCGGCCCCCTCGCGCCGGATGGTTCGCCCCGTCTCCTGCCGGTGCGGCGGGCCGCCTCCCGAGGAAGCGGCGCCGCACTGCAATATGTGGGACGAGGGCCTAAAGACGTCATGCGACGAAACCGAGGCGGCCCATCCCGTCCGCGACCGCCGCGGAGGGCGATTGTCGCGCCGCGCAGGTTAACGTTTTGGTCATCCGGCGAGAAAATCCGGTTGCGCGCAAGGCTGATTCCCGTCTTCCGGGACCGGATCATGCCGCCTTCTTGTGCGTCGCACAATAACCGGTTCGCGGGGTTCGGCGTTCCCGCGTGCGTCCCGTCACCTCTCCTCGCGCCCCCCGACCCGTCATACCGTTTCCGATCGATCGCTTCGGGTTTCGCCCCACGCCGTCATCGCGAGCGGCCGCGAAGCGATCCAGGGCGCGACAGGTCCGGCAAAGGGCGCGCCCTGGATCGCCACGGCTTCACCTCGCAAGGACGTGGGGACAGGCCGAACGCATCGACCGGATGGTCGCATCACACGGGAAGCGCGGGCGGCGGATCGTCCGACAGGGCCACGACCTTTCCCGGATTGAGCAGGTCGTGCGGGTCGAGCGCGGCTTTCAGCCGGCGCATCAGGTCGAGGCCGACGGGATCGGCGGTGCGGGCGAGTTCGTCGCGCTTGATCAGGCCGATGCCGTGCTCGGCGGCGATCGAGCCGTCCATCCGCTCGACGATGCCGTGAACGATGCCGTTGAAGCGGCTCCACCGGCTCAAGAAATCCGCCTTCTCCATGCCGGCCGGCTGGGTCAGGTTGAAATGGATGTTGCCGTCGCCGAAATGGCCGAACGGGCAGGGGCGCAGGCCCGGCATCGCCGCCTCGCAGGCCGCGCTCGCCTCCTCCAGGAAGTCGGCGAGCCGGGAGAGCGGCAGCGAGACGTCGTGCTTGATCGAGCCGCCCTCCGCCTTCTGCAGCTCGGGCAGCGCCTCGCGCAGGCGCCACAGGGCGGCGTCCTGCGCGGCGCTGCCGCCGATCACCGCGTCCTCCACCAGTCCCGCCTCCATCGCCTCGGCCAGCCGCGTCTCCATCTCGGCGCGGGCATCCGCGCCGGGACGGGGGGAGGAAAGCTCGACCAGGGCGTAGGCGGCGTGCGGGCCGGCGAGCGGCGGGCGCAGGCCGACCCCGTGCCGCAGCACGATCTCCAGGCCGAAGCGGGACATGTACTCGAAGGCCGTCAGCCCCCGGTCGGCGCCGGCCCGCAGCCGCTCGAACAGGGCGAGCGCCGCCCGCGCCGAGGGCAGCCCGACGAAGCCGACGCTCTTCGAGAGGGGCTTGGGGAACAGCTTCAGCGTCGCGGCGGTGATGATGCCGAGCGTGCCCTCCGAGCCGACGAACAGGTGCTTGAGGTCGTAGCCCGCATTGTTCTTGCGAAGCGCCTTGAGCCCGTTCCAGACCCGCCCGTCGGCGAGCACGACTTCGAGCCCCAGCACGAGGTCGCGGGCATTGCCGTAGGCCAGCACCGCCAGGCCACCGGCATTGGTGGAAAGGCCGCCGCCGATGCGCGCCGTGCCCTCCGCCGCCCAGGAGAGCGGGAACAGCATCCCGGCTTCCGCCGCCGCCGCCTGCACGTCGGCGAGGATCATGCCGGCCTCCACCGTCATGCTGCCCCCGAGCGGGTCGATCGCCCGCAGCCGGGTCAGGCGGTTCAGCGACAGCACGATCCCGCCGAAGGGCACGCCGCCGCCGACGAGGCCGGTATTGCCGCCCTGCGCCACCACCGGCACACCCGCCTGCCCGCAGGCCCGCAGCGTGAAGGCGACCTCCTCGGTCGTCCCCGGCGCGACCACCGCCGTCGCATGGCCGCGATAGAGTCCGCGCGGCTCGACGAGATGCGGCGCCAGGTCGGCCGGATCGGTGCGGACGTGGCGCGCCCCGAGGCGCGCGGTGAGCGCGGCGAGAAGACGTTCGTGGGCGGGGCTGGCGTCGGTCATCGGCGGGGTCCGTCCGACTTTGAGAGTGCCTCACAAAACGCCCGGCCACCGACCGTTCCCGCTCCGGCGACGACGGCGCGGCGGGAGTTTTGCGAGAGACACTCAAGAGACACTCATCAGATAGGTCGCAGGAACGGCCTTTGCACGCATGGCCGCCGATGCCGGGGGAGAACCTGCGGGAGAGGTGGGCGGCGGCATGGCACATCCCGGGCACTTCCGGGTTTCCTTCCCGCGGCGCATCGTGCCGCCAAGAGCGATCCGAGATCGATCCAAGAGTGATCCAAGCGCGATAGCGACTTTCGAACCGTGACTTCCGACCCGAGGCTTGAGGCGCCATGCTGTCCGTGATCCCGAACCCGCCGCGCCCCACCCTGCCGATCCACGGCAGTTCCGACCTGTTTCCCGTGCGCCGCGTCTATTGCATCGGCCGCAACTACCGGGCCCATGCCCGCGAGATGGGTGCCGACGAGCGCGACCCGCCCTTCTTCTTCCTCAAGCCCGCCGACACGCTCCAAGCCGTGCCCGAGGGCGGGACGGCCGAACATCCCTACCCGCCGCGCACCGGGAACTACCATTTCGAGGTGGAACTGGTGGCCGCCCTCGGGCGGGGCGGGCGCGACATCCCCGTGGAGAGCGCCGGCACCCGCGTCTACGGCTACGCGGTCGGCCTCGACATGACCCGGCGCGACCTTCAGGACGAGGCCAAGCGGCAGGCCCGGCCGTGGGAGCTCGGCAAGGCGGCCGACTTCTCCGCGCCGGTCGGCCCGCTGCGACCGGCGGGCGTCGTCGGGCATCCGCGCTCCGGGGCGATCACGTTGTCCGTCGACGGGGCGGAGCGCCAGCGGGGCGACCTCTCGGAGATGATCTGGTCGGTGCCGGAGCAGGTCGCGCTGCTCTCGACCTATTTCGAACTGCATCCCGGCGACCTGATCTTCAGCGGCACGCCCTCGGGCGTCGGCCCGGTCCGGCGCGGTGAGACCATGAGCGCGCGGATCGAGGGCGTGGGCGCGATCCGCCTCAGGGTGGTGTGAGCGGCGTGCCCGCGACGCACCCAAGACCGCGGCCATGACGCGCCTTTGCCGTCGGGACGGCACCGTCCCGAAGGGCGGCGGCCGGCTTGTCTGAAAAGACGATGCACAATCGAAAACCCGGACCGTCGCCCCGGATGCGGCATCCGGGGCGACGGTCCAGAAACCGGGCATGATCGTGAACCTCGACCGTCCCTGGCTCCAGCGTCTGACCCTGCGCGCCGCGCTCCTCACCCGCGGCATGACGCTCGGCGTGCGCGGCGTCGCCGTCGACGGGCAGGGGCGGGTATGCCTCGTGCGCCACACCTATATCGGCGGCTGGCACCTGCCCGGCGGCGGGATCGAGCCCGGCGAGAGCGGCCCCGCCGCGATGATCCGCGAGTTCCGCGAGGAGGCCGAGGTCGTGGTCGGCCCCGACGTCGCCTTGCGGCTGTGCGGCTTCTTCCTGAACCCGAGGGCGCAGCGCCGCGACCACATCGCCCTCTACATCGCCCCTTCCTTCACGGTGGCGGGACCGAAGCGACCGGATCGGGAGATCGCCGAGAGCGGCTTCTTCCCCCTCGACGCCCTGCCGCCGGACACCACCCGCGCCACCCGCGCCCGGCTCGCCGAGATCCGCGACGGCACCACTCCGGCCGAGTTCTGGTGAGCCGCGCACATCTCGACGCAAGAACCTCGACGCAAGAATCTCGAACCGGGCGCTTGCATCCCCCGCCGGAATGGTGTTTAGACAGCGCCACCGACGGGGGCGCCCAGGGCGCCGAACGGACGGACAAGAGAGCGGGTGTAGCTCAGGGGTAGAGCACAACCTTGCCAAGGTTGGGGTCGAGGGTTCGAATCCCTTCGCCCGCTCCAGTTTTATCAATAGTTTAGCGAGAGGCCGGGTGCTTACCCGGCCCTTTTCGTTTAGACTGGGTAAGCATCAGGTAAGCCTCAAAGGGAAAGTCAGAGCGAGCTCCGGCGTTGTGCGTCGTAGTTCCGCGTCGCTTGGCTCGGGATTCGCCGACCGGGCCGTCGGCGATCAAACGTGTGCACCGGTATCGCGAGACCGTGGAAGCTAAGCGGTTAAACGCGGGCGTGGCGGAGTTGGTAGACGCGCCGGATTCAAAATCCGGTTCCGCAAGGAGTGTCGGTTCGAGCCCGACCACCCGCACCATACCGCAGAGACGGCACGCGCGGTGCGTCCCGAGGGCTGGTCGGCAACACCACCAGTTCGTGCGGGCGGTGAGCCGGACGACGGCTCGCACGTTCCCCCTTATCCGATGCGCGCGAACGATGCGGCGCCGATCGGGCCGGACGCGGCTCGGCCGCGGGACGGGGCGGCCCGCCGGGCGCGTTCCGGCAGGCGCCCGGCTCCGAACAGCGCGAACAAGGCTCGCACGTGCTCCTCCGCCCCGTCGTCGGCGATGCTGTAGAAGATCATCCGCGCCTCGCGCCGGGTCGTCACCAGTCCCGCACGGCGCAACTCCGCGAGCTGCTGGCTGAGGGCGGGTTGCCCGATGCCCGTCGCCGCCTCGATCTCGCCGACGGCGCGCTCTCCCTCGAGGAGCAGGGCGAGAACCATGAGGCGCTGCGGCTGCGCCAGGGCGCGAAGGCGCTCGACCATCGCGTCCGCCCGGCCGCGATCCAACGCCCCGCTCATACGTCGGGCCTCAGCCGGTGGAACCAGTCGGCCGCCCCGTCGGCCGGAAGCTCGGGCGGCAGGAGGACGTCGTCACCCGGCCGCCAGTCGGCGGGCGTCATCGCCCTGCCGTCGGCGACGCGCCGAAGCGCCGTCACCGTCCGCAGCATCTCGTCGACCGAGCGTCCGACATTCATCGGATACCAGCTGTTCGCCCGGATGATGCCCTCGGGGTCGATGAAGTAGGTCGCGCGGATCGCCGAGGAGTCGGTCGCGCCGGCGTCCAGCATTCCATAGGCCCGTCCGATCGCCATCGACGGGTCCTCGATCACGGGAAACGGCACGTCGACCCCCGCGAGCTCCCGGATCGCCCGCATCCAGGCCACGTGCGAATAGAGACTGTCGACGGACAGGCCCAGCAGCGCGCACCCGATTTCCTCGAAGCGCGGAGCCGCCTTGGCAAGCGCGATGAACTCGCTCGTGCAGACCGGCGTGAAGTCCGCGGGGTGAGAGAAGAACACCAGCCAGTTCCCCCGGAACCGATCGAGGCTCGTGTCTCCCCGCGTGGTCCGGGCCGCGAAGTTCGGCGCCGCGTCGCCGATCCGAAGGGGGCGCGGCGGGATGTCGATCTCGATCATGCACCGGAACATGACAGCGCCCGGCGCTTGACGCAATACGTATACAGACATATGCTAAGTATGTATTCATGGAGTCGCGGCATGACCGAGACGTTCGCAGGTACGCCGCTCACCGCCCTGGGCGGCGGACTGACGATCGGCGTCGCGGCGGCGTTGATGCTGCTCGGCAACGGCCACGTCGCCGGTTGCAGCGGCCTGTTCGCGCGGGCGGCCGGGATTTCGCGGAACGGCGCGCCACGCGCCGTCGCCGCCGCCTTCGTGGCCGGCCTGCCGCTCGGCGCGGCCCTGATCGCCGCGGCCGGCGGTGTCCAGGCCCGCTTTCCGGGCTCGCTGCTCCTGCTGGCGCTCGCCGGGCTCGTCGTCGGCTTCGGCACGCGCCTCGGCTCCGGCTGCACCAGCGGACACGGCGTGGTCGGCATGGCGCGCCTGTCGCCGCGCTCGCTGGCCGCGACGGCCGTCTTCATGGCGACGGGGATCGCCACCGTGACGCTGCTCCGGATCGCCGGGTGGCCGGCATGATGCGGCAGACGATCGTGTCGCTCGCGAGCGGCATCCTCTTCGGAGCCGGCCTCGCGATCTCTGGAATGATCGATCCCGCGCGGGTCCGCGCCTTTCTCGACGTCGGCGGCGCATGGGACCCGACGCTGGCCTTCGTCATGGGCGGCGCGCTCGTGCCGATGGCGCTCGCCTGGGCGATCGTCCGGCGCCGGTCCCGTCCCGTGGCGGCGGCGGAGTTCCACCTGCCGGCGACGACGCCGGTCGACGCGCGCCTGATCGCGGGTGCGGCGCTGTTCGGCGCCGGCTGGGGGCTGGCGGGCCTGTGTCCCGGACCCGCGATCGCGGCGCTGGCGATCCGTCCCGTCCCCGCGGCGGTCTTCTGCCTCGGCATGGCGGCGGGATTCGGCCTGTTCCGCCTGCTGCCGGAGCCCCGGACCAGGCAAGAGGAGACGCGGCATGACCTTCAAGCGGCTGGATGACCGCCTCTCCGTCTCGCCGCAGCCCGGCCTCGGCGACATCGCGCGGGCGGCGCGCGAGGGCTATCGCTCGATCATCTCGAACCGTCCGGACGGGGAGGAGGCCGGGCAGCCGACCGCCGCGGCCATCCGGGCCGAGGCCGAGCGTCACGGTCTCGCCTTCGCCCACATCCCGATCGAACCCGGCAAGGCGACCGACGCCGACGCGATGGCGCGGGCGCTCGACACGCTGCCGGGACCCGTTCTCGCCTTCTGCCGCAGCGGCGCGCGGTCGACGACGCTCTGGGCGCTCGCCCGGGCCGGCAGGGACGATGCCGCCACGCTGGTCCGAAGGGCGTCGGCCGCCGGTCACGACATCGCCGCGCTCGAGCCGGCGCTCCGGCGCCGGGCGCGGCCGCGCGGCAGGACCTACGACGTCGTCGTCGTCGGGGGCGGCGCGGCCGGCATCGCCACCGCGGCGAGCGTCCTGAAGCGCGACGCCAGGGTCACGATCGCGATCGTCGATCCGGCCAGGGACCACTTCTACCAGCCCGGCTGGACGATGGTGGGGGCCGGCGTCTTCACGGCCGAGCAGACGCGCAGGGACGAAGCCGCGGTGATGCCGAAGGGCGTCGAGTGGTTCCAGGCGGCGGCCACGCGCTTCGATCCCGAACGCAATGCCGTCGAGCTCGACGACGGCGGCCTGCTCGCCTACCGCGTCCTCGTCGTGGCGCCGGGCCTGCGCCTCGCATGGGAAAAGATCGCGGGGCTCGCCGAGACCCTCGGGCGGGCCGGCGTCACGTCCAACTATCGCTACGATCTCGCGCCCTACACCTTCCGACTGGTCAGGCAGCTGCGGCAGGGCCGTGCCCTGTTCTCGCAGCCCCCCATGCCGATCAAATGCGCGGGCGCCCCGCAGAAGGCCCTGTATCTCTCCTGCGACATCTGGCGCGATGCCGGCGTCCTGCCCGCGATCGACGTCGAGTTCCACAACGCCGGCGCCGCCCTGTTCGGCGTTTCGGCCTACGTCCCGGCGCTGATGGCGTATGTCGAGCGCTACGGGATCGACCTCCGGCTTCAGTCCAATCTGGTCGCGGTCGACGGCGACCGCCGGATCGCCACCTTCGAGCGAAAGACCGACGGCGCGTCCGAGCGGATCGAGCTCGGGTTCGACATGCTCCACGTCGTGCCCCCGCAGGTCTCGCACGACGTGGTGGCGACCAGTTCCCTTGCGGCGCCCGGCGGCTATGTCGACGTCGACGAGGCCACGCTGCGTCACAAGCGCCACCGGAACGTCTTCGCCCTGGGCGACGCGGCCGGCACCGGCAACGCGAAGACGGCCGCGGCGGCGCGCAAGCAGGCGCCGGTGGTGGCGGTCAACGTGCTGGCCGCGCTCGACGGCAAGCCGCCGGTCGCCGACTATGACGGCTACGGCTCGTGCCCGCTCACCGTGGAGCGGGGCAGGATCGTGCTCGCCGAGTTCGGTTACGGCGGCAAGCTGCTGCCGAGTTTCCCGGCGTGGCTGCTGGACGGCACGCGCCCGAGCAGGGCGGCCTGGTGGCTGAAGGAGCGCGTGCTGCCGACGCTCTATTGGCACGCCATGCTCAAGGGCCGCGAACCGCTGGCCCGGCCGCATCGGATCGGCGCCGCGTGACCCTCGAACCGGCCCAGTACCTGCTCGGCGGCGTGTCCGGCGCGGTGGTCGGCTTCACGCTGGGGCTGGTCGGCGGCGGCGGCTCGATCCTCGCCGTGCCGCTGATGGTCTACCTCGTCGGCGTGCCGAGCGCGCACGCGGCGATCGGCACCAGCGCCTTCGCGGTCGCGGTCAACGCCACCACGGGACTGATCGGCCACGCCCGCGCCGGAACCGTCGAATGGCGGTGCGGGGCGATGTATGCCGCCGCCGGCGTCGTCGGCGCGCTCGCCGGCTCGACCGCGGGCAAGGCGTTCGACGGGACGCGGCTCCTGTTCCTGTTCGCGCTCGTCATGGTTCTGGTCGGCGTGCTGATGCTGCGCAGGCGCGAGGCGGAGGGCGTTCCCGGTGCGCGGTGCGATCGCGAGAACGCTCCGCGAGTGCTCGGCTTCGGCACCGTCACCGGGCTGTTCTCGGGCTTCTTCGGCATCGGCGGCGGCTTTCTCGTCGTGCCGGGCCTGGTCGCGGCGACCCGGATGCCGATGCTCCATGCGGTCGGCACGTCGCTGATCGCGGTCGCGGCCTTCGGCCTGGCGACCGCCCTGAACTACGCCCGTTCCGGCCTCGTGGACTGGCCGCTCGCCGGCGTCTTCGTCGCGGGCGGCGTCGCGGGCGGCCTCCTGGGAGCGATCGCGTCCCGGCGCCTGTCGGAGAGCCGGGGGGCGCTCACCACCGTCTTCGCGATCCTGATCTTCGCGGTCGCCGGCTACATGCTCTGGAGCAGCGCTTCGGCGCTCTGACCATGCGACGGGACCGCCTCTCCCCTCCCGCCGCGACCGGGGCGCCGCCGATCCTCGTCGGCCCGTCCCGCGCCCGCCGACGACCATCATGGAGATCGACATGCTCGAACATCGCCACCAGGGAATGACCGTCGCCTCGCTGCACGACGACCGGACCGGCAGCTTCCAGTACGTCGTCGCCGACGAGGCGACCCGCGCCGCCGCGGTGATCGATCCGGTGCTGGACTTCGATCCGCGCGCCGGCGTCACCTCGACCGCGAACGCGGATCGCCTCCTCGACCATGTCCGTTCGCGAAAGCTCGAGGTCGAGTGGGTTCTCGATACGCACCCTCATGCCGATCACTTCTCGGCCGTCCCGTATCTCGCCGGCAGGACGGGCGCCCGCACGGCGATCGGCGCCGAGATCGTCCGCGTCCAGAAGCTGTGGCGGGAGATCTACTGCCTGCCCGATCTGCCCGTCGACGGCAGCCAGTGGGACCACCTGTTCGCGGACGGCGAGCGCTTCCGCATCGGCGAGCTCGAGGCCCATGTCAGCCTGTCGCCCGGCCATACGCTCGCCTCGGTCAGCTACCTGATCGGAGACGCCGCCTTCGTCCACGACACGCTGATGATGCCCGACAGCGGCACGAGCCGCGCCGATTTCCCGGGCGGCGATGCGGCCGCGCTGTGGCGCTCCATCCGCGCGATCCTCGACCTGCCTCCGGAAACGGTCACCTATGTGGGCCACGATTACGGGAAGGACGGACGGGAGCCCCTCGGCCGATCGACCGTCGCCGAGCAGCGCCGCGCCAACGTTCACGTCCGCGACGGCATCGACGAAGAGACGTTCGTCGCCGCCCGCCGCGAGCGGGATCGCACCCTGCCGCTGCCGGACCTCATGCTGGCCGCCCTTCAAGTCAACATCCGCGGCGGCCGGCTGCCCGGCGAAGAGGGCTGCGGCACCGCGTTCCTGAAGGTGCCGCTCAATCGCTTCACGTCCGTCGTCGCCTGAGCCTCGCCCTCAGTTCCCCATTTCAGAGCTCGATATGCTCTGTTGAAGGGCTCATGCAGTTTCGGCGAGGCGCATGAGGTTGGGGATCAGCACACGAGACGAGTTCGCGGCGTTGGGACGGGGTGTCGCGCGCGGTGAGCGCCGATCCGAGGTTGGCGCTTTGTGCTGGCTGAAGCCACTCTCGACGTGCCAACGCTGGTTGCAGAGCGGTCGGGGAAAGCGATGGCGCAGCGCCCGCCGGTACGGCGTCTCGGGTCAGCGCCGACCGGTGCTGCGCCGCTTGAGCCGGCCCCTTTGAGTGTTCTCTCCGTCGGGTTTGGTGGAACGGTCGACGTGACGGCTGGCTCGTGGCGAAGGTCGTCGCCAGGACCAGATCGAGGCATGACCTGCTCTGCCCTCTGCCCTCTGCCCGGCTGCCGCCTCGTCCGTGTCGCGCGCGATGGCCCGCCGGCCTGATCGTCGTCGCCCAGGCTCGGCACGATCACGCCCGATGCCCAATGTGCCGGACCCTGAGCACCTCGGTCCATAGCCGGTATAAGCGACGGACCGCTGACCTGCCGGCCAGCGGCAAGGTCGTTCAGCTGCAGTTGACCGTCCGGCGCTTCTAATGCCGCGAACCGGCCTGCCCCGCCGCACCTTCGCCGAGCGGTTTCCGAAGCTGCTCGCCCACCACGCCCAGCGCACGCGCCGCCTCGCCCGGGCGCACACCACGACCGGTCCCGCCCTCGGTGGGCTGCCCGCCGCACGACTGCTCACGCATCTGGTCATGCCGACCGGCGCTACCACCCTGCTGCGGGCGATCCGGGAGCTACCGCTGCCTGACGCCGGCCCACCGCACGTCGTCGGCGTCGACGACTGGGCGTTGCGCAACGGCCGGACCTACGCCACCATCGGCGTGGACCTCGGACGCCGCAGGCCCCTCGCACTGCAGCCCGACCGTTCGGCCGGGACCTGGGCCGCCTGGCTCCGCAGCGAGCCATAGGTCCGGCTCGTGGTGCGCGACCGCTCGACCGAGTACGCCCGCGCCACCGCGCTGAGCGCGCCCGAGGCCGTGAGGTCGCCGACCGGCGGCACCTCCTGCCCAACACCCGGCAGATGGTCGAGCGCTGACTCGTCCGCGTCCACCCGCGCCTGAAGCAGTTGTCCTGGCATCTCCTGTGCGAGCCGAACGATCTCGACACCGGCGCCGCAGCGGCGGTCGCGCGCGTGGTGCAGGATAAGGAGGCGGCCCGGGTCGTTGAGCGCGCCCGTCGGTTCTGCCGGATCTTGCGTGGTCGCTGCGGCGGCGCGTAAGCCGTGCCCGGTATCATCACCGCCTTCGATGCGTGGTTGGGCGAGGCCCGCGCCTGCGGCGTGCGGGTGGTCGAGGGCTTCGCCGACAGTTTGCATCAGGATGCGCCCGCGGTCCACGCTGGCCTTTGGCTGCCCTGGGGCGGCGGGCAGGCCGAGGGACAGGTCAACCGGCTTAAGATGCTCAAGCGCGCCATGTACGACCGCGACAAATTCGCCCTGCTGCGCCGTCGCTTCCTCCTCGCAGCCTGATCCATCAAACCCGACGGAGAGCCACCCGGTGAGGGCAATCAACTGGAGTTCACCGCGGTCGATAACGCTGTATTAGGAATAACGCAACATCGTCGCGCGACCTATCGCCGATTTCTGATGGGCTCCATGATCAGAGAACAAATTTCATATCACTATTACAATATAGTGATATGCCAAATGAATAACATGAAGAGATATTACGTTTCGGTTTCTGGCAGACGCGACATACGCGCGGGTCTCGCCTTACGTTTTATGAACTTCTGTTTTCCCTGCGCGTTTGATCAAGAACTTGACGAATGCCGCGACCTTCGCGGGCGGCAGATTGCGTGGAGTGTAGAGCGCAAATAGTGAAAAGCTCTCGCCAAGCCAGTTTGGCAGAAGCTCGACGAGAGCGCCTCGTTCAATCAATGAGCTCACCCCTATCGCCTTCACACGAGCTATGCCAACGCCCGAAACGCATGCGCCAATCATAGTACCGAAATCGGCGACCATTAGTCGGCCAGGAACACTTACGCGCTCGACATCTTTTCCCCGTGTGAATTGCCAATACTCGATTGGCTGGCCCGTGAGCGAGTCCCTTACCTGGATGCACGAATGGTTCGGGAGATCATTCGGAGTAGAAGGTCTCTCGCAGCGTGAAAGATAGGAGGGGGATGCAACTGTGATCGTGCGGGTTTCCAGCAGCTTCCGAGCTATCAAGGAGGAGTCTGGCGGGGTGCCAAACCGAACTGCAACATCGAAGCAATCGCTGATCAGGTCACCTAGATGATCCCGCGCAACGATGTCCAGCGTCAGCTCGGGATGGTCGTTCAGGAAGTCGCCGATGATAGGCGCGAGTAGAAGGCTTGAAAAGAACGCGTCGACGTTGACACGCAGGCGCCCTCGGACTGACACGGCAGCGTCGGAGGTTGCTGTCACGGCCTCATCTATACCGATGAGCAGAGGAGCGACGTTAGAGTAAAATCGCCGACCCTCGTCGGTGAGCGCCACGACGCGCGTCGTTCGATCCAGCAATTGAACGCCCAATCGCGCTTCGAGGCGGCCCACCGCTCGACTAACGCCAGAGCGAGACATTCCCAGAGCCTCTCCCGCGCGGGAGAAGCTTCCAGCCTCTACAATAGCCGCGAGCACGCTAACATTCGAAATAACTCGACCGTCGAACGCCATTGCCCAACTCGTTGCGATAATGTCACCAATCTTATGACATTATAGCACTGTCGGCAATGCTCTCGGCTCGGTTAGAGCATGGGTCGGTCAAGGTCTTGGCCTCGATCGAGCGTCTTGACCCAACCACAGCCGAGCCTTCGGGGAGCGAATATGTACGCCATCACAGGCATCACAGGTAAGGTTGGAGGAGAGTTAGCCCGGACCCTTCTGGGCAACGGCAGACCGGTTCGAGCCGTTGTCCGCGATGTCTCGAAGGCGCGAATTTGGGAGGCGCTAGGTTGTGAAGTTGCCTTGGCCGAGATGGAGGACGCGGAGGCGCTGGCCGAGGCGTTCGTGGGCGCCGAGGGTGTGTTCATCCTGCCGCCGTCTGAATTTGATCCGGCGCCTGGCTACCCGGAAGCGCAACGCGTAATCGATAGCGTTGTGAGCGCTCTGAGGGCGGCAAAGCCGGAACGGGTGCTTTGCCTCTCGACGATCGGCGGTGATGCTTCTCGCGACAATCTTCTGTCTCAGCGCACGATGTTGGAGAAAGCGGTGGCGACCGTCGGGATCCCCGTTACCATCCTGCGGCCTGCTTGGTTCATCGAGAATGCGCTCTGGGATTTACCTTCGGCGCGCGATGCTGGCGTGATTCACAGCTTCCTGCAGCCAGCTGACAAATTGTTTGCCATGGTCGCTACAAAAGACGTCGGGCGAGTGGCGGCAGACCTGATCCAGAAGTGCTGGAGCGGGATGCGGGTCGTGGAACTGGAGGGGCCGCGTCGTGTCTCACCGAACGACATCGCTTTGGCCTTCGGGCGCGCGCTCGGCAAAGTGGTTCGCGTCGAGATCGTGTCCCGCTCCGGCTGGGAAACGCTCTTCCGATCACAAGGGATGAGATACCCGCTGCCGCGGATCAACATGCTCGATGGCTTCAACGAAGGCTGGATCGAGTTCCAGGATGGCGGTGCGAAGGCGCTGAAGGGCCGGATCGACGCGGATGCGGTGATTGCGACCCTTGTTTCCGGACAGGACAGTTAAGCCTGCGGCGCCCCAGCGGGCGAGAGGGTGTAGCCGATCCGACGAACCCGCGCGGTTGCTCGGGCGGGTTCGGAAAACAGCCGGGTCAGGGCGCGATCTCGGAGATGGCCTCGATCTCGATGCTTATGCCGAACGGCAGCGACGCAAAGCCGAAAGCGGAGCGGGCGTATCGTCCCGCGTCGCCGAACACCGCCACGAACAGCCCAGAGGCACCGTCGACAACCACCGGATGCTGCCGGAATTCTGGCGTTGCGTTGACCATGCCAAGCACACCGAACGATCCTACGAACACGCCGCAGATCGCCGAGGTGATCGTGAAGCATGCTCACCACGTTGAACGCGGCCAGACGAGCGTGGGACCGCGCCGCCTCCACGCTCAGTCCGTCTCCGAGCCGGCCGATCTTCAGCTTGCCGTCGTGGTCGCAGGGGCCTTGGCCCGCAAGGAAGAGCAGATTCCCGATCTGGACCGCGGGCAAGAAGTTTCCGACAGGCTCGCCTGCCGGGATCAACTGCAGGCCGAGCGCCTCCAGCCGCGCATAGGGGTCTTCGACCGTCAAAGCCCAGGCTCGCGCAACGGGGCCCCCAGGGCGAAATCAACCGCGTTCTCTACATGTAGCTCGGTGGTGTCGAACATCGGGAAGTCCGGTCGATGTTCCTGCTTCAAGAGAAGCGGGATTTCCGTACAGCCAAGGATGACACCCTCGGCTCCGCGCCTCTCCAGCCCGGAGATGACATCGAGGTAGGCCGTCCTGGATGCCTCGGTGAAGACGCCTGCGCAAAGCTCGTCGAATATGACCCGATCGACTACATCCTGCCCCGCGACGTCGGGCGCGATGGTCTCGATCCCGAACAGCGCTTCGTAGCGCGAGCTGACATGGGTCCCTGACATCACAGGCTTGGTGCCAAGCAGGCCCACTTTCTTCAGCCCCTGCCTCCGGATCGCCCGAGCGGTAGGGTCGACGATGTGCAGAAGGGGAATATCGACGCCGGCCATGAAGGTTGGCGCAGTCTTGTGCAAGGTGTTGGACACGCAAATGATCAGATCAGCGCCACCCCTCTCAAGCGCCACTGCTCGGTCAGCTAAATAGGCGCCAAGCTCGTCCCATAGTCCTTCGATCACGCATTTGGCGCTGAATGCAAAGTTCATGGAGCTGAGGAGGATTTCAGCGGTATTGAAGCCACCAAGGCGATCCTTGATAGCCTTATTCGTCCGAACATAATAATCAACGGTTGCCTGATCGCTTGATCCCCCCAGGATGCCGATCCGTTTCAGCCTTCCGACAGTAGCAGCCACTTTTTCGTCTCCAAGAGCGTTAAGACACACCGTGCGCGAGCGAACGATGATAAGGATTGGACGAGAGTGCTCTCACACTGAGCACCACCCAGCAGAGAGACCTGCATATCGCGGAAAATCAGCGCACGATCGAGCTCAACGTCTCCGCGAATCGCAGGTGTATCGGCCTGGCGTAGTGCCATAGGCCAAGCGGAAGTGACGGATCAGATGACTTTGATCGTAGAAGCCACAGTTACACGCGACGTCGGCGGCAGATTCCCCACGGGCCAGACGACCTCGAGCCGCGTTCAGCCTGATCTGTGTCAAATATTTGTGCACGGACATTCCAGTGGTTTTGCGGAAGCTGCGCATGAAATAAAATCGACTCAACCCTGCTGATTCTGCTATATCGGCAACACTGAGATCGGTCTCATCTAGACGAGCGCGCATGCAGTCGACGGCAGCCTGAACTGCACGCGGTTCAAAGCCGGTCTTCCGACGAGATCGACCTGAAAACAGGTAGTGGACAAGCAGAAGCTCCATCGCCCTCATGAAGGCGTGCTGAAGCCCAACGACCTCAAGTGGCATGTGGCAGATTGCTTGGTGACAGGCGGCGATGAGATCGTTGACCTTATAGTTATCGAATACCGCCGTCGATGGTAGATCGATGTTGCTTGTTTCACGTCCAGAGAACGTGGCGTTCGCGACAACTGTCAGTGTCTCGGCATCTGGGTAGAAGGCTCTGTGAGACCACTTTCCGCCGCTAACAGCAGGTTCGCCGGTATGTGGCTCGCCGGGTCTGATTACAACGAGGCTTCCAGGCGTAGCAAAGGACTCTCGATTACTGATCCTATGCCGCTGGCATCCAGCCTCGAATACGGATACGACGAATTCGTCGTGAAAATGTTCTGGAAATTGATGGCCAGTTTCGTGTGCCACAAGCAGGTCGACCCCGCGAACACCGAGCGCTGAGTCTCGCCAAAAAGCGATTCCATTCTCCATAGCGGCCACTCCTGGGCACGGCGGACTTCTTGCAATTCGGCATGCGGCCGGGGTTTCTGATACCGACCAGAACCAACTGGGACGGCGAGCACCCCTTGCCCCTGGGTCGCTCTCGATATATAACTAGTTATATAGAGGTGTATAATGCCTGGCGACGTCGTCAAGGAATATCCATTCCTTTTCCTGGGCAGTAGGCTGAAACGCCTGGCCGAGCGGATGCAGGGGGAGATCGTGCGGGTCAGTGGTCGCGCTGGCCTGGAGCTGCAACCAAGCCAGCATCCCATCCTACTGACGCTTGATTTGTATGGCCCGATTACGATTGGCGCGCTGAGTGACGCCTTGCAGGTGAGCCAACCGAGCGTAACGCGGGCGGTCGGGCGGCTGGCTGAAGCTGGGCTCGTCTCCGTCACCAAAGCAGGCCGGGATCAGCGCTGTAAGACTGTCACCTTAACTTTAGAAGGCGTGAGCACACTCGAGAAGGCCCGTGCAGTCCTTTGGCCCTACGTTGAAGCCGTCGCGCGCGAGCTGTTCGGGGGGCTTTCGGGGCCGATGCTGGATCAGGTATCCGTTGCGGAGAGCCGGATGGACGAGAAGTCCTTCGGCTCACGTATGCTTGCGCACTCTCAATCCGGACTTCGTATTCTCGAATTCAGCGATGAGCTTGCGGATAACTTCCGCTTGATCAACGAAGAGTGGATTGGCTCGATGTATCGGTTGGAACCGACAGATATCGAGATCCTGTCGCATCCACGAGAGCATATCATTTCGCGGGGCGGCACAATTCTTTTTGTAGAAGCAGAAGGGCTTGGAGTAGTTGGAACATGCGCTCTGCAAAAAGTGGGCGAACGGCGCTTTGAGCTCACCAAGATGGGAGTTCTTGAGGCTGCACGGGGCCGCAAGGCCGGAGAGTTCCTACTCCAGGCTGTGCTTCAGCGCGCCGAGGCACTGGGTGCTGAGTTACTTTACCTACTGAGTAACTCGAAATCTGCTGCGGCTGTGCATCTGTACGAAAAAGCCGGCTTTGTGCACGACAGCGACATCATGCGAGAATTCGGCGCACGTTACACAAGATGCAATATCGCAATGCGTTATTTGCCCGAGAATCGGCCTCATAAAATCGAGGAGCCAACAGGTTCTGGGGCGCAGTGATGCCTTGGGACTTCGACATACACATCCCAGTGCGCTGAGAGCGGCTCATGAACTCGAGTCGTCGAATCAATTGATTAGAGATGATTGTAGATTGCAACGCAATAACTATGGATGTAGGCTGACAATGCCTGATAGGCAAGCTGTGGAAGAAGGCGAACTTCAGCGCTGCGTGATTGTGGTCGATGCTGATCTTCCCGTGGGCCGCGCCGCTAACGCAGCCGCCGTGATTGCCCTGACACTTGGCAAACGCCATCCGCACCTCGCCGGCATTGACCTTATCGATAAGTCAAACAATGCGCATCCGGGACTAATCCCTATCGGAATAGCCGTGCTGGCCGCTCCTGTGGGAGAGCTCGGAATTCTTCGTGAGAAGGCTATCGGCCGTGGACTTGACGTGGTGGATTTCCCTAGCCAGGGACAAGAAACCACCGATTACGAGGCGTTTCGGTCCGCCGTCGCTGAATTGGAGACCAACGCGCTAACCTATGTGGGCGTCGGAGTCTTTGGTTCGCGCAAGGCAGTTGGCAAGGTGGTCGGAAAATTCGGACTTCTAAGGTAGCGCAGCCAGAAGCAGCGCCATGGCTCGAATTATCTCCCCCGTGAACACGTCAGCGCGACGGGAGTGTCGTCAGAGCGCGTGCATGATGTACGCGGGGACGGCGTAGTGGTGGTCGAATTTCTGAAGGATGTGCCCGGCTTTCGCCCTTCCGGGCTTCACCCACCATATGCTCGCGATCCCGTTGAGCGGATGAGAGCGGCGGTCCGCGTGCCGGACGGTTGCTGACCGAATCGTTGGTCAGCGCGATTGCGATCCGCCTGTTGCATTGGGCGGCCGACACACCGAAAGCCCTGCGAGCGACGCGCGGTGAAAGCATCGGAGAGCAACGCATCCGCAGGGCGATTGACTACATGCGGGATAAGCGAGCGTCACAGTCTGCGCAACGTAAAAGTCTGAATGCTTTCGGCGCAGCTCGCTCCAGATATCCATTTTAGAAATTATAATCTTGCGATCTACGTCATGAGTAGTTGTTGAAATTGAACAACTCGCGTATTCATCCGCATTCTAAAACTCTTTTTCTGATTCAGACCGCGGTCCAATATCGGCGACGCCTAAACGCACGTCCGTATCCGCTTGCTGTAGCACCTGGCCGTCGGCCGCCATCAAGGCAAGGCGGCGGGTGGGTGAACCATTGCGCCGGTCCTGAAGGACAGTCATCGCCTCGCCCGTCTGAAAGAGGTTGGCTTCACCCCATTGGCGTAGCGCGACCAGAACCATCCACAGCTGCCGCCCCTTCTCTGTCAGGTGGTACTCGCCATAAGCCGAGCCGTTCGGGTCCGGCCGTTGCTCCAGGATGCCGTGCTCAACCATCTGAGCCAAGCGAGTGGACAGCATGCTCTTGGACACGCCGAGTTCCTTCCGGAACTCGCCGAACCGGCGGGCCCCATGCAGCGCGTTGCGCACAATCAGCAGGGTCCACCAGTCGCCGATCTGATCGAGCGAGCGGGCGATCGGACAGGGGTCCTGGGTCAGCGGCGTCCTTTTCACAATCCAATCCATCACGAGCAGCAAAAGTGGTTGCAATATAGAACCGCTCGGCTTACATCGCAAACGGTTCGATCTTAGAACCACAGCGGGAGGCTCTCATGGCCGCTGGCTACGAAACGCTCAAGCTGGAGCAGAGGGGCGCGGTGCTGTTCGCCACCATCGACGCTCCGCCGATGAACATGCTGGGCCCGGAACTGGTGCGGGACCTGGTGTCGCTGATCCAGACCCTTGATCGCGGCGAGCCCCACAAGGTCGTGGTCTTCAAGAGCGCTGACCCCGACTACTTCATCTCCCATGTCGACGTGACCAAGATTGCCGCCTATCGCGAGGAGGCAGCCAGGCTCACTGGTGAGGCGTCCATCGCCCTGCTGTTCCTTCGGCTGTCGCAGACCAAGGCGGTGACCATCGCCCAGGTCGAGGGTCGCGTGCGCGGCGCCGGCAGCGAATTCATCTTGGGCTGCGACATGCGCTTCGCAGCGCGCGGCCGGGCCGTCTTTTCCCAGATGGAGCCGGCGTTCGGTCTTATTCCTGGCGGCGGGGCGGCGCAGCACCTCGTGCGGCTGATGGGCCGTGGCCGGGCGCTTGAGGTGATGCTTAGCGCCGAGGATTACGACGCCGACCTGGCCGAACGCTATGGCTGGGTCAATCGCAGCTTCGATCCCGAGGCGCTTGGTCCGTTTGTGGCTGACCTCGCCCGGCGGATCGCCAGCTTCCCCGCCGCCGGCCACGGCGTGGTCAAGGATCGGGTCAACGCGATCTCCCTGGCGCCGGCTGAAGACTTCCGCCGCGACTCCGACCTGTTCGGGGAGGGCGTGAAGAACCCTGAAGCGCAACAGCGCATCCAGGCCGCCTTCAAGGGCGGCTTCCAAACCCGTGACGCCGAGATGGACCTCGGCCGCATGCTCGGCGCCTTGACCGACTGATTAAGGAGACCCCGATGTCCAACTTCAAGAAAGAAGACGTGCGCTTCCCCGCTGAGGGTGGGATCGACCTGTCGGCCTGGCTGTTCCTGCCCGAAGGAGCTGGGCCCCACCCCGGAATCACCATGGCCCACGGCTATGGCGGGACCAAATACCACGGGATCGAGCCGATGGCGGCATCCTTCGCCAAGGAGGGCTTCGCGGTTCTTGTGCACGACCATCGCGGCTTCGGCGACAGCGGCGGCGAGCCGCGCCAGGACATCAATCCCTGGCAGCAGATCACCGACTGGCGGCGCGCCATCTCCTACCTGCAGGAGCGCCCCGAAGTGGACGAGAGCCGCATCGGCCTGTGGGGCACCAGTTTCGCCGGTGGCCACGCCATCGTGCTGGGCGCCACCGATCGCCGGCTGAAGGCTGTGGTCTCCCAAGTGCCGACCATCGACGGCTTCGCCGCCGGTCTGCGGCGCGTAGCGCCGGAGTCGATCGCCGATCTGGAGAAGAAGTTCGCCGAGGATGAGCGCGCCCAGCTGCGCGGCGAGCCGCCAATGACCCAGGTCGTCGTCAGCGAGGAAGTCGCCAACAGTCCGTCCTACAGCGCGGCCGACGCGGTCAGTTTCTACCTGCGCCCGATGCCCGCCGGCGTGTGGGAGAACAAGATCACCGTGCGCTCCACCCGCTGGGCCCGCATGTACGCGCCCGGCGACTTCGTGGACCGGGTGTCCCCGACGCCGTTGTTGATGTTGGTGGCCGAGCAGGACCACATCGCTGTCACCGACTTGGCGCTGAAGGCCTACGAGAAAGCGCTGCATCCGAAAAGGCTGGTCATGATCAACGGCGGCCACTTCGACCCTTACCTGGGCGAGTTTGACACCGCCTCGGGCGCCGCCATCGACTGGTTTAGGACCAATCTAATGAATTGAGTGGTACTGGGACTAGATCACCATGTAGGGCGCTCGATCTAAGTACCGCGTGGTACGCGCTTTTAGGAAACGAACTATCTGCCCGGCATCGGGGGGCGGCGAACACTGCGCCTTGGCCGAGTCCACTTGAGGTGCAAAGACCTATCGAGGCGATCATCAACTCCTGCTTTGGTTTAGATTTTGATGATTAATACTTGAATGATCGTGACTTCAGTGGTCGTCGCTCGGCAAGTCGCCGCTTGGGCCTTCAGCCGCAATTCAATAGCGAGGTGCGCCGGAGCTGATCGTTCGCCGAAATCAATCGAGCGGCTGAGAGCAGCTCCTTCGCCATCGCCTTAATCGCTTCGACGCCTTGATGAAATTCATGGCGACAGGGCCGGCTACACCGCCGGACCGTCGATTGTTGACCCTGTGACCGAAATCGTGAGGTGCTGAAATGGAACTGCGTCACCTCCGCCACTTCGTAGCTGTTGCGGAAGAGCTGCATTTTGCCCGTGCTGCTGAACGGCTCAGGATGGAGCAGTCGCCGCTCAGCCAATCAATCCGGAACCTCGAAGCTGATCTTGGCGTAAAGCTTTTACAACGCACAACGCGTCGCACATGGTTGACGCACGTCGGCTCACGTTTTTACTATGACGCGCAACGTATACTTCGAGATTTTACTGCGGCGACCATGGCGGCACGCCGTAATGAGGCGGAGGAAGCTTACATCGTACGGTTGGCTCTGGGCGAGGACCTCGCGAGCGAGCCGTTTACGCGCCTGGCCTGCTGCCGGTTTGGTGGACGCCGGCCTAAGCTAGTTTGGCTCGGTTTTCGAACTCGACGGGGCTGAGGTAGCCGAGCGTCGAGTGCCGCCGTGCCGCATTGTAGAAGCGCTCGATGTAATCGAACACGTCCGCTCGCGCCTCGTCCCGCGTGCGGTAGGTTCGCCGGACCGTTCGCTCGGTCTTCAGCGACGAGAAGAAGCTCTCCATCGCCGCGTTGTCCCAGACGTTGCCCGACCGACTCATCGAGCAGACGATGCCGTGCTCGGCCATCAGCCGCTGGAACGGCTCGCTCGTGTACTGACTGCCCTGGTCGGAGTGATGCAGCAGCGCGTCCGGCCTGCCCCTGCGCCAGACCGCCATAACGAGCGCGTCCGCCACGAGTTGCGCCGTCATGCTCGCCTGCATCGACCAGCCGACCACGCGGCGCGAGAACAGGTCGATCACGGCCGCGACGTAGAGCCAGCCCTCCGCCGTCCAGATGTAGGTGAGATACTGTCGGCGAATCAGATGGTCGGGGGTGTTGGCACGGAGGTGCGCGATGAGCCTGCGACCGGAACCGATCGGCGCGATCCCCGTCGAGACGGCGCGCGTGGCGCGCGCGGCTTTCCCCAAAGGGACGGTCGCGACGCGGTTGCGCGATGAGTTCAGCGCCCTCTACCAGGACGAGGACTTCCGCGATCTCTATCCGACCCGCGGCCAGCCCGGTCTTGCGCCCTGGCGGCTGGCCCTGGTCACGGTCCTCCAGTTCTCCGAGCACCTGAGCGACCGTCAAGCGGCCGACGCCGACCGGTCTGGTTCGAGCGCTATGGACGCCGGGTGGAGGACTATCGCCTGCCCAGGGCTCGGACGGAACGCGAGGCACTCGCTCTTGCGATCGGTACGGACGGGTTTGCCCTACTCGAAGCGCTGGACGCGCCGGCGGCACCGCCTGAGGTGCGGGCCGTGCCGATGGTGGGAACGCTGCGCGATGTATGGCGAGTGCATTATGCCCGCGAGGGAAGCGGGCCGCCACGGTGGCGCAGCGGCGCCGAGTTGCCGCCGGTCGGCGAGCGACTGCAGTCTCCCTACGACCCGGAGGTCCACTACAGCACCAAGCGGCAGATGGAATGGTCGGGTTACAAGGTACACGTCACCGAAGTCTGCGATGCGGACGCGGCCCATCTGATCACAAACGTGATGACCTGTCCGGCGATGCAGCCGGACATGGCGAGCACGGCCGCGATCCACGAGCAGCTGGCGGCAAAGAACCTTCTGCCGGCCGAGCACTTCGTGGATGCCGGCTACGTCGATGCGGGACTGCTGGTCGGTAGCCGACGCGACCATGACGTCGCGTTGGAAGGGCCGGTCCGCGCCATGCCGAGGCGGGCGACGCAGGCTGAGCAGACCTATGAACAGCGCCACTTCGCAATCGACTGGGAAGGCGAGCGGGTCACCTGTCCCCAGGGCAAGACGTCAGTGACGTGGCGCGCTACCCGCGACGAGGTCGGTGCCCCGCGCTTCCAGGCGGTGTTCAGCCGGACCGATTGCGGCGCCTGCGCGACGCGAGCGCTTTGCACCGCGTCGAAGGAGGCGCGCCGCTCCGTCTACTTCCTGCCGCGCCCGGAATACGAGGCGCTGAACGCCGCTCGAGACCGGATGCAGGATCCAGCCTGGAAGCAGCGGTATCGCATCCGCGCCGGGATCGAAGGCACGCTCTCGCAGGGCGTGCGGGCCTTCGGACTACGCAGGAGCCGATACATCGGCCAAGCCAGGACCGGACTGCAGCAGGTGTGCGTGGCCGCAGCGATGAACGCCGCGCGGGTCGTACACTGGTTGGCGGCAGTGCCGCGAGCCAGGACGCGCACGACACGCTTCGCAGCCTTGGCACAGGCCGCCTGATTCGCCGACAGTATCTAGGTGAAGTCGGCGATCCACTTCCGGTTCGGCCCATCGGCCGCGAACTGCCGCTCCAGGAGGTTGGCGGCCGCCGCAGCCCGCACGCCCTCGTCCTTCGGCAACCCGCGCCGTCGCCGCGGACGAGCTCGCATCGCGTTCTCGCGCATGATCCGCTCAATGCGGTGCAGGCCGCACGCCACGCCCTCGGCCAGCACGTCGTGCCAGACCCGCCTCGCGCCGTAGGTGCGGTCGCTGCCCACGAAGCTCGTGTGCACCTTGGTCAGGATCGCCGCGTCGTCACGGGCACGCTGGCTGGGGGATCGAGTGAGCCAAGCGTGGAAGCCGGAACGGGAGACGTTCAGCGCCGCGCACATCCAGGCCACCGGCCAGACCGTCCGGTGCTTGGCGATGAAGGCGAACCTCATAGCACGTCCCGCGCGAAGAACGCGGTGGCCTTTTTTAGGATATCACGCTCCGCCCGCAGCCGGGAGACCTCCTTGCACAGCCGGTCGATCTCGGCCTGCTCGGGCCGCATCTGCCCGTGGCCGGGGAAGGCGTGCTGCGGATCGGCCGCAGCCTGCTTCACCCAGCGGTGCAGCACCGTCTCGTGCACGTCGAGGTCGCGGGCCGCTTGGGCGACGCTCACCCCGCGCTCCCGGATCAGCCGAACCGCCTCGACCTTGAACTCACGTCCGAACTTGCGCCGCTGCATCCTGTACCTCCGGTCTCATCATCACACCCAAACCGGGTGTCCGTGAAACCGGCAGCAGGCCAATCCGGGTTCGGCCGACACGGTAGTCGGCGGCTTGGTGGACATGACCGTGGACCCACAGGTCCGGCCCCCGCGCGTGGATCAGGTCGCGTAGGTCGGACGCGTAGCACCAGCCTAGCTCGGCGTACGGGCCCGGCAGGCTGTCGGGGTGGGGGCATGGTGGGTCACGACGACAGTCGGGCCGTCGTGCTCCGCCGCCAGCGTCGCCTCCAGGAACGCGCGCGTGGTCCGGTGCAGGGCGAGGATCTCGCCCGGCTCGATCCGGTGCCGCGAACGAGGTCCGTTCCGGATCCGGCGGTAGTCGTTCATGCCTCCGCGTCCCTGGGGCCGCGCGCATGGTGGCGTGCAGCCCGAACGGCCCGAGCCGGAAGTCGGTCCAGAGCGTGCCGCCGAGGTAACGCGCGCGAGCACAGCAATCGCGTGACTGTCCGTTCGATCTTCCGGCGCGAGCTCCAGCGGCTCTTCCCCGGCGGCCTCCGGCGCGCCGGGGGACCGGTGAACCTGGTGGACATCGAGCTCCCCAAGTTCGATGCCCTCGTAGAGATCAACAGCCTCGCGGCGACGCACGTGCGCGAGATCGCGGCCGAGGTCGTCTCTGCTTACATCGAGCACAGCCGGCTGCTGCAGAACGACGACGATCCGCCGTATGCTGTCGGCCCGGTCGCGATCAATCCGTCCGACGCGGTCACGTTCGCCAATGCGCTCCACGGTCACTACAGCGGGCTGAACAACCTGGAGCTCGACATCGCCCGAGCGCTCGACCGGACGCAGCGGGTCTGGTGCCGTAACCCGGAAGGGTCCGGCTACTTCATCCCACTGCTGGACCGAGGGTCGACCGCGACCTTCTGACCGGACTTTCTCGTTTGGATCGATCGCACCGTCGTGGCGATAGATACTAAGGGTGACCATCTGCTCTCGGAGGATAGTCGGCGTAAGCTCTTCGACATCGACTCTACGGGGGAACGAGCGCGGATTGCTTTACGCCTCATATCGGCAGGACAGTGGAACATTGCCCAGACGGGTCAGATCGGCAAACATGGGGCTGATGGCTATACCGTCTGGCGGTGGGGCTCGGGACGTCTTCAAGCGCTCGGAACCGATGATGCGAGGATGGCCGTTGAAACTGCGTTGACAATCTGAGCGCCCGCTCCGGGCTCAGCGTGTCGAGGGTTACCCGCTCCCGTTGGTTTGTGCCTGCGACTGCTCACCCAGCCTTGTAGGTCGAGGACGACGTAGCGACCAACGCATGTGTTGCCAACTGGCGGCATAATGGAATATCTATGCCAGATGAGGAGTCGGACGTGACTGTTGCTGTCCTGCTTGACACCCGACCGCGAGACTTCGCGCCGGAACCAATCAGCCCCGAAGAGGCTGCCGCTATGTTCCGCGCCGTCGTCAACCTGTTCAGGCGCTGGGAACTGACCGACGAGCAAGCGGCGACGCTGCTCGATCTGCCGATCCGAACCTATGCCCGCTGGAAGGCGGGGGAGCAGGGTCGAATCAACCGAGACACGCGGGCTCGGCTCTCTAACCTCATGGGCATCCACAAGGCGCTCCGCATTATCTTCAGCGAGGCTGACCGCGGCTACCGCTGGATCCGGGCAAGGAATAACAGCTTCGGCGGCCGCTCTGCGCTCGACGTGATGCTCGGCGGCGAACTGACCGACCTCATGCGTGTGCGCCGCCTGCTCGATGCCGAGCGCGGCGGCTGGTGATCGACCATGGAGCGGTTCCGGTCACGCCGGTCGCGTGGGCTGGAGCGCGTCGGATTATTCGCAGCCTCTATCCGCCGATCGACCTGTTCGAGGACATCGCCGACCCGGAAGACTGGCCGCTGCTCATCTCGGCCGAGCAGAAGACGAGCCCCCGGCTGATGGAGACGATCGGCAACCTCGACCTTGTTCCGGCCGCCCGCCGCGTGGGTGGTCCTGGCGCGAGCTACCTGATGGCGCCGTTCACGCACGTGAGCCCCGACCGTCCGAGCCGCTTCACCAACGGCGGCTACGGCGTGCTCTACGCGGCCGACCGCTTCGAGACGGCGCTCGCCGAGACCATCCACCACCACGAGCGCTTCATGGAAAGCACGGCCGAGCCGGAGGGCTGGACATCGCAGTTCCGCGAGATCGTTCTCGACGTGGACCTGCGGGCACACGATCTGCGCGGCGATCCGGCTCGCTTCGGCGAAGCGCTGACGCCGGACAGCTACGTTGAGAGCCAAGCGTTGGCAGCCGACCTGCGCGCGGCCGGCTCGGACGGCATCGCTTATCCGAGTTGCCGCCAGCCGGGGGGCGAGTGCGTCGCGCTGTTCTACCCCGACCTGGCGGCGAACCCCATTCAGGGGCGGCACCTCGACTACCATTGGAACGGCGCGCGCGTCGATTTCTACCGCGAGCTGGGCAGCGGCGCCGTTTACCGCATCGAGACCGAGGCATGAGCGGCATTGCGATCAAAGCAGTACGCCACGGGGCGCCCGAACGCGCTCAAGAGCGCTGTGATTCCGGCCCAATTGGTTGCAGTGTGGTTGCAGCTGGTGGGGGAACGCCGATCTGCCACATCGGCAGATCGGCTAAGTCACTGTTCCAAATAAGAAAATTTTGCGCACCCGACAGGATTCGAACCTGTGACCTCTGCCTTCGGAGCTAGAAAAGACGGTTTTCGCCACGGTTTCTATTTGCACGCTACGGCACGCTAAACCACTGCGATGCAACATCTTTTCTTGCATCAACTCCGAAATGCGTATCCGGTCACAGCCGCGAATTTCCCTCCGAGTGCTTCCGTGGTGCTTCCGCGGAATGACCCTTGGAAGCGGCTTCGTGCCGTGGAGTATGTGAGATGGCAAAGCTCAGCAAGCGCCTCGTCGACCAGTCCGAACCGCGGTCGGCGGATTATTTCATCTGGGACGACGACCTGCCCGGTTTCGGTCTGCGCGTCTTTACCTCGGGCAAGCGCAGCTACCTCGTCCAGTATCGTTCGGCCGGACGCAGCCGCCGGTTCACGATCGGATTACACGGTGTCTGGACGCCAGAGACCGCGCGGAAGGAGGCGCGTGTCCTGCTCGGCAGGATCGCGCAGGGCGAGAACCCGGCCGAGCAGAAGAGCCTCGACACGCAGGCGATCACCGTGCGTGAGCTGTGCGAACGCTACCTCGCAGATTGCGAGCGCGGGCTGGTGTTGGGCAAGGGGCGCCGGCCCAAGCGCCCCTCGACGCTGGCGACCGATCGCAGCCGGATCAATCGCCACATCCTGCCGCTGCTCGGCAACCGGCGGGTCAAGGATCTGACCTCGACCGACATCACCCGCTTCCTGCGCGACGTGGCGGACGGCAAGACTCGCGCCGACATCAAGACCGGCAAGCACGGCCGCGCGATCGTGCGCGGCGGGATCGGCACCGGCACGCGCGGCGTCGGCCTGATCGGCGGCATTTTTACCTACGCGATCCGCGAGGGGATCATCGAGAAGAACCCGGCGCATGGCATCCGCAAGGCGGCCGACGAGGTGCGCGACCGGCGCCTGTCCGAGCAGGAATACCGGCTGCTCGGCGAAATCCTGACCGTTCGCGCCGACGACCCCCAGTTTGCGACCACCACGCGCATCATCCGCGCCATCGCCATGACCGGATGCCGGCGGAGCGAGATCATGCGCCTTCGCTCCGGCGAGGTCGATCTGGAACGGAGCTGCATCCGGCTACGCGACAGCAAGGAAGGCGCTTCGACCCGGCCGGTCGGGCTGCCGGTGATCGAACTGCTGGAGCCGCTTCTGCCCGAGGGTGACGATGACTACGTTTTCCCCGGCACCGAGGAGGGCAAGCCGCTGATCGGCTTTCCGAAGCTGTGGATCAAGCTGCTTAAGGGCTCGGCGCTGGAGGGCATCACTCCGCACGTCCTGCGCCACAGCTTCGCCAGCATCGCCAACGACCTCGGCTTCACCGAGACGACCATAGCCGCGCTGGTAGGCCACTCGCGCGGGACGATCACCAGCCGTTACATCCACACCATCGATACGGCATTGGTGATGGCCGCTGACGCCGTGGCCGGGTACATCCGAGGACTCCTGGATGGTGTCGAGTTCCGGCGAACCTCCTACGCCCTTGATCGCGCCTCGCGGCAGGCGGCGATGGACCGCCTGTTCAAGCAGACGCTCGGTGCCGTGCGGCAGGCGCAGGCGGCGTAACAATGGACGCCGGGGGTGAGCCCCCGGCGTTTTCATTGCCGATATGGCGTGCGGTGTTATCGGCTTCCCCGCATAATATACCGATGCAGCCGGCGACGATGCGCGCTGCCGTCAATCCGCTTGCGATCGGGTAGCGGCTCAGGCAGTTTCGGAACGAAAAGCGAACCGGATGTGGTCTCACGAGAATATGGATGGGTAGGCAGAACAGCGGCGTAGCACGCGAATCCGATCGCAGGCCGAACAGCCGATCCGTCGACGAGCTGCGTCGTGAACTCGCGCGCGCTCGCCCGCTGTGCCGCGCCTGGATCGAAACCGTACCCGCGTCGCGGCGCGATACGATGGCGGCGAAATTCGCGCGCCATGCGCTTGAGGCGTTCGCGGCAAGGATCGACGCGGATATCGTGCTGTCCGCCGCCCCGATCGCGCCGGCCAGACGTCTGGACCGGGCCGCCGAGCGACTTGCCGTCACGATCGGCGCGGACGCCGTCGATCTGCCGCTGGCCGAGGGGCTTCACTTCGTCACCGGACTGTATCCGCTTCTGCTGACGGCGAACAACCGCAGCGCGTTGGGGGCGTTCTATACACCACCATGCTTGACCGCCCGACTGCTCGACCAGGCGGAAGAGCAAGGCGTGGACTGGACGCAGGCGCGGGTGCTCGATCCGGCCGCTGGCGCGGGCGCTTTCCTCATCGGCACAGCCCTCCGGATACGCGAAGCACTGAAGGGGGCCGAACCGGCCTTCGTTCTGCGCCAGATGGGCGTCCGGTTGCTCGGACTGGAGATCGATCCACATGCGGCTGCGCTCGCTCAGGCGGCGATGGAGATCGTCCTTGCCGATCTGGCCAAGGCGGCGAAGCTGCCCGTCCCGAACTTCGTCCGCGTCTGCGATACGCTGGCCGAGAAGCCGAACGGCAGCTTCGACCTCGTCATCGGTAACCCGCCCTATGGCCGCGTGGCGTTGACGCCGGCGCAGCGCACCGAGTTCCGGCGCGGCCTGTTCGGTCATGCCAATCTCTACGGCGTTTTCACGGACATCGCGGTGCGCTGGGCGAAGGCCGGAGGTCTGATCGCATATCTGACCCCGACCAGCTTCCTCGCAGGACAATATTATTCGGCGCTCCGCCGCCTGCTGGCGCAGGAAGCACCGCCGATCGCAGTGGATTTCGTCCATGCCCGCAAGGGCGTCTTCGAGGACGTCCTGCAGGAGACGCTGCTCGCGGTCTATCGGAAGGGGGCGACGGCCAGCCGGGCGCAGGTCCATTATCTTCATGTCGCGAGCGAATGCGACGCCCATGTCACGCGCAACGGAACGATCGGTTTGCCCGCCGATCCGGCCGACCCGTGGCTGGCTCCGCGCTCACCCGAACATGCCGAACTTATCCGGCACGTCGAAGGCATGTCCGCGCGCCTGGCCGACTGGGGCTATTCGGTGTCGACCGGCCCACTGGTCTGGAACCGGTTCAAGGCGCAACTGCGCGACCGGGCAGGAAAGGATACCCGACCGCTCGTCTGGGCGGAGAGCGTGACCGCCGATGGCCGCTTCCTGTTTCGTGCGCTCAAGAAGAACCACGCACCCTTCTTCAAGATGGAACGGCGGGACGATTGGCTGCTGGTCGACCGGCCTTGTGTCCTGGTCCAGCGCACCACCGCCAAGGAACAGGCACGCCGGCTGATCGCGGCGGAACTGCCTGCGGACTTCGTGACGGATCACGGCGGGGTGGTCGTGGAAAATCACCTCAACATGGTCCGTGCGCACGGCGATGCGGCAGTGCCGCCCACGGTGGTGGCAGCGCTGTTGAACAGCGACGTCCTCGACCAGGTGTTCCGCTGCATGAACGGCAGCGTCGCCGTGTCAGCCTTCGAGCTGGAGGCGCTTCCCCTCCCGGATGCGTCGGCGTTGGCGCCGCTGGCCGCGATGCTTGCGGACGGTGCCGCAGCCGACACCGTGCAGGCCGAGTGCGACCGCCTCTATGGCCGGGGCACCGCATGACGCTGCCCGCCTATGTCAGCCGCGATCTGGTCGCCGAACGGCTGCCTCTGATCTTTCCCGATGGCACGCCCAACCGCACCTATTGCGTGCGCGAACTGGCGGCGAGCACGGTGTTCGCGGCTCTCTATATCGGCGCGGTCGAGGGCAGCGGACGATATCTCGGACCGGTCCATGTCTATCGGATGACGGTCGAGCAGGCCGCCCAGGCGGGCGCTGCGGATCGCGAAGGATATGCTGCGGCGGTTCTCAAGAAGACGGTGCAGGTGCCGGGGCAACGCTGGTATGCCGACAACACCCGCGAACCCATCCGGGACGAGACGTTGCGGGACGGGCTGGTCGCGATCGGTGCCGTGACCCGCCGGGAAGACCTTCCGACCACGTCAGGGCTGCCCCGCTACGCATTGAAGGCCGATTTCGCAGCACTGTTCGATCCGCTGCTTCAGGGAACGGCGCTCGAACAGTCGATCGCTGGGTTTCAGGCGACCCATCTCAGCAAGAGCGCGCTCGCGCGCGTGACGATCATGCGCTCGGGGGCTGCCGCCACCGCCTCCGGTGTCCTCGTCACGTTTCCGAACGGCGAGACGCGGCAGCTCGCTCCCGGTCCAAGCTCGTTCATCGCCAAGGCCGTGGTGGAGGTTTTCGCCAAGCGCTTTCTCGAAGCGCCGGCCGTGTTGTGGCTGAGCGAGAGCGGCAACAAGGTCGTCGTGCGCGACGACCAGCTCGCCAGTGCGATCGGCCTGAAGATCGAGGCCGACAAGAATCTGCCGGACCTGATCCTCGCCGATCTCGGTCCGAAGGAACCCTTGATCGTTTTCATTGAGGTGGTGGCGACCGATGGAGCCGTCACGCCGCGCCGGCAGGATGCGCTGTATGCATTAACGGACGCCGCAGGGTTCGAGCGTCGCAATGTCGCCTTCCTGACTGCCTATCAGGATCGTCAGTCGGCCGGGTTCAAGAAGACGGTCGCGCAATTGGCATGGCGAAGCTTCGCGTGGTTCGCCTCCGAGCCGGATAACATCATCGCACTTCGTGACGAACGTGATGGCACAGATTATCGGCTGACGATGGATTGAACTGATGGTTCGAGGGTACGCCGTCGCGTGGATCAGCCTTCAGATCCGGAAGCTGTCGTGCAATTATAGCGTTGATTTTACTTCATCAAGCAGGTTTTTTTCGAATGTACTGAGCCGCAATTGACTTGTATCGAGCCGCCGTAGCACGGCGATAACCGCGTCGAGATCGCTGGCGGCCGGAAGCAGTGCCTCAAGACGGGCGACAAGCTGGAGCGGCAACCCATACTCGTCGAGCGCTGCCAACGCCGGCGGCAGCATAAGATTTTCAACCCTGACCGCGAACGATGCGTAGCTGCCTACAGGAAGACCCAACCGGCTGAATACCTCAGCCTGGATGCGCTCCAGCGCCGTAAGGGCGCGTGGAAAATGAAAGGACGCCCAGTTCCGCAAGAACTCCAAGGCATTCTCTACACGGTCGCTCGGGTCAGAGGGCGCCCGAGAATTCGTCGTATGAGCCTGCGCTTGAATGAATCCAGTCGCCCCCAGTTGCCGGAGCTGGGTGATAAGGAAAGCGAGTTGCCGATCGTTGCGCACCACGTCACGGGTGACACCTGCCAGCAAGGTCTCGAACAGTAAATTGCAGACCTTGTAGATTTGGTCATTCGACGGCTCCCCGCGCCAGGACAGCGCAGGATGAAGCTCACGAGCATGCAAGCGAATATGGCGGGCAAGGTTAATCTGTTGCTGAGGATCGACGTGAGCATTCGCACGGATTGTCTCCATGCTGAGATCGAATTGCCCCTTCAGCTTGTTGACACGCCGCAGGCTGTCACCGCCCAGATCGTCCTCGTCGAGTTGAACGAGCAGTCCGTCCGATGCCGCATCCATTTGACTGAACGCTGGAAAGTCAACGTCGAGAAGGTCCGCCTGCGGTGGCGAATGGAACAGATGGACCGTACCGACGAAGTGCCTGAACATGCGGCCGGAGCGCCCTAGGATGTTCCGGTAGGTGAAGTAGTCAAACGGTTTCTTCGAAATCTTGTTGTCGTAAATGACAACGTGCTTCGCTGCCGTGTTCACACCCTCGATCAGTGTGGACGTACAAATCAGAAACTTGAGCGCACCAGAATTGAACAGACGCACCTGAAGTTGGGCCAACGCCCGCGGCAGCCGGCCGTGGTGAACGCCGATGCCGTGTGCCAGAGATCGTGCCACGATCCAGTCAGGGTGGAAATGACGCCCGACCCAATCGACCACATCGTTCAACTCTGGCGCGGGTGGCGATACCTCACGCTCGACCATCAGTTGGGCCACACGACGCACGCTGCCCGGTGACTGACAGTATATCAACGTCGATCCGTCCAACTCCTTGGTCAGACGAACCAGTGCCTCGCGAGCACCTCCGGTCTGGTCTACCCGCCGCACGTCACTGGCCACCGTGACGAAGTCGCTGACTATGAGCCTCGCTTCGAACCGATCCTGGAAGTCAGTTGGCACGGTCCGGATATTGGGGCCAAGAAGATAACTGCCGAGTCGTCTTCAAAAGCTTGTAAAAGGCATGGTTCAGAATTGCAGCGCGGTCGGCACCGCCGCCGCTCGGGTCCAGTTTGTAGAACTCGTCGATAATGAACAGGTCGAGGCTTTCGAGGTCCTCGCGTTCGATCACGCGCTCCTGCGTCAGAACGTAGATCGTGCCGCGTTTCGGATCTGCCGGCTGCGATGCGTGTGTGACGATCTTGTATGCATCCCCGAAGCGGGAAAGTCGCTTGCGAGTCTCGTCGATGAGGGCGATCGTCGGAACGACCAGCGCAACACGCCTGAATTTGCCCGATGCGATCAGCGCATCGATGACCAAGCTCTTGCCGAAGCTGGTTGGAGCGCTGAGGATGACATTCTCGCCATCGACAAGTCTCCAGTAAACCTGTGCTTGCACGCGATGAAAGACCATACCGGCATCGGCCAACCGTCCGTCTGGGCGATGAAACTCGAACGCCAATCGATCTCGCGTCGAAAGCTCATTCGGCTCGGCATATGGATACAGCCCCGTTTCGCGCAGAAGCGCATTAAGAAACGAAGAGCAGGCCGCGAAGTCCTCGCGGTGTTCAAGGGCTCGAATCAGGAGCGATTGCGCAACAGGATCTTCTGGCTTCTCGCCCAGCATTCGCGCGATTGCCTGCAAGATGGCGAAAGCCTGCCCGGATGTACGCGACGGGGCTCTGAGGGCAGTAAGTGTTTCCTCAAGGGTCATGCCATCATGCCCTTCAGCTTCGCGTCGAAGCGCTCAAGCAGCTTGGCCTTATTGTTCATCGGCAGGAGGATCAGAATAATCCTGATTTCGCCAGGCAACTGCGCGCTCCTGAACCGCTTGTGATGCTTCTCGAACTCGGCCGTGATCGCGGCCTCGTAGATCGCGTCTGTTCGCGCGTGACCGGCTACCGTCGTGCTGTCGTAGGTCAGCAGGACTGGAATGCAGAGGCGTTCGAACACCTCGTCCATCGTCACGTTACCCGCGAGCAATCGTTCCATTGCCTGCCGGTGGGGATGGTCGTGATTGACTTTCCGCCAGATTGCGGCGAATTCGGAACGCAAGTATGGAATGCGCGTGTGCAGGTTCAACTCTTGAACCACGTCGCGCACGGCGCTCGCGACATCCTGATACAGTTTGACCTCGCCGAGCCAAAGCTCCAGCCCATCAGCCGCTTCGACCACATGGACCGCATCGAAACCTTTCACGGTGTCGTTCGGCGCATCCTTAAAGAACACCTTGCTGATCGCGGGCACCGAGCCGAATTCCTGCCTGATGATGGCATGGAGCAGGATTTCGCCAACCTCGCCACGGGTCGCGTATTTGGCCGACTTGTAGATCGTTTCGGCCGCCGCGCGGAGAGCCCGCCGCGCGTTCGCGCCCGATAAGGCGTTGAACTCCCGTTCGTTCAACGCGAATTCGGGCAACCACTCGACGATGTGCTCGGCCAACTGGTCGTAGCGCCACTCGCCCGCCTCGAAGCCCGCACAAACGCCAGCCAGTCCCGGCACATCTTGAACGCGCTTGACGACAGTCCGCAGTAGCGGCGGGGGCATGGGGGAGTTAGGCACGCGGGAGATAAATCCCGAACGGATGGCTCACTTGGCCTGCCCGCCGGCGATGCAGTGCGGGTAAGAGAAGTCCTCACCCGTGCCGTCCACGCGCACCAAGCGGAAGCACTGCGTTCCGAACTCCGCGCTCATCACCTCGAAATGATCGATACCAACTCCGACCTTCTCCTCATACTCAGCATGGCGCTTCAGCAACCCAGCAAGATCGGCCGCATCCTCGTCTGAAACCCGCTGCTTCGGCCGGTATCTATTGAGCATCGACTTGAAGAACGCGGTTGCCATCTTCTGGTTGTCAAATGATCGCGTGTCCAAAACGACTGGCTTGCCCCTCGGCATCGTTCCACTCCTCAAAAGACGTCCAGGAGAGGATGCGCTTAGCCTGTGCTTTGCGATGCCTGGCTTCCGTTTCGGTCTATCAATCCAAGAGCATAAGGCCATCCGAAGAACCTGAAAACCGGAAAGCCGAGGTTCCGACAATCCGCTTTCGGTGATGAGGGGAAGGCCTTCCCCTGCGCCCGAGCCTGCTGTCTCGGTCGACCCCTTCTGCGGGAGAAACCCGCAACGCCCCAGTCCGAGCGGTCGCCTTTGGCGAGACTTGGCTCTTTCGCTCCGCTCCGGTGCTTAGGGCTCCGCCCTCGGCGCCCTTCGGATCATCTTCCGCCCAGCTTCCTACGCCTGCGGCTTCGTGCAGCCGGTTCCCCGCGAAGACGCCCCTCCGGTTGCACACCCGGTCTCGGCGACGGCCAGAAGGTCAGGCGCGGCGCTTCGCTACGCTGACCTTCAGACCCAAAGGACAAAGCCATGACCGGCACCGCCAGCGCTCCCCGCAACACGATCTTCAACGGCGATTGCATCGATGTGATGCAGGCGTTCGACACCGGCAGCATCGACTTCATCCTGACCGACCCGCCCTACGTCACCCGCTACCATGACCGGCAGGGTCGCAGCGTCGCCAATGACGACAACGGCCGCTGGCTCAAGCCCGCCTTCGCCGAGATGCCACCGGGTGCTGAAGGACGGCGGGTTCGCGGTCAGCTTCTACGGCTGGAACAAGGTCGACCTGTTCATGGAGGCGTGGCGCGCGGCGGGCTTCCGCATCGTCGGGCATCTGGTGTTCCGCAAGCGGTATGCGTCGTCGTCGCGGTTCCTGCGCTACGAGCACGAGCAGGCGTATCTTCTCGCCAAGGGCAATCCCCGGATGCCGGCGCGGATCATCCCTGTCGGTCGGCGCGCAGGCTGGTAGCTCGGGCGAGCAGGGCGACCTCGTCCGCGCACTCCGCCAAGGCGCGTCGGACGGCATCAGTCAGACCGGCCGGCAGGTGGTCGGCCGCCAGCTCGACATCGCGCCGACGCTCACCATCCGGCCGGGTTTCCCGGTCCGCGTCATCGTCACCCGCGACCTCGTCCTCGAACCTTATCGGAACTGACACATGACGAAGCTGAAGCTCGGCCCCATCGCCGACGACAAGCCAGTGAAGGTCACGCTGGAACTGCCGGCGGAACTCCATCGCGATCTCACCGCCTATGCCGAGGTGCTCGCCCGCGACACGGGGCAGCCTGCCGCCGATCCGCTCCGCCTGATCGCGCCCATGCTGGAGCGCTTCATGGCGACCGATCGCGCGTTCGCGAAGGCGCGGCGCTCGACGGCCGGATAGGCAATACTATCGGCATTTCGATCGGCTCGATGACCTTGCGCCGGGTACGCGCCATGCTGAGCAGCCGGCGAAGGGCGGGGTTGTCGTTCTTCGCCGACCACACGGCGCTGAACGGCAGCGTCTCGCCAACAATCGGCCGATAGACCAGGCCGAGGAAGCAGGTGGACGTCGTCGCCTCGCTGGTGAGCGTAAGTCCGCGCCCGATCGCTACGAGCGACATCAAGTTGTCGCGGCCGACATTCTGCCGATACACCTCGGGATAGCGTCCGAGGTCGGAGAGGCGCTTGACCAGGAAGTCGTGGATCTCGCGTCCCGGCGCCTGCTCGCTGACGATGAACGTCTCGCCGATCAGATCCGGCCATGTGAGCGATGGCCGCTCGGCGAGAGGGTGAGCCACCGGCAGCACGGCGAACACCTGTTCCGACCAGAGCTGCGTGGTCTCGCACCCGGCGTACTCCGCCGTCCCCGTGACGAAGGCGACGTCGAGCTGGTGCAGGCGCACCGCCGCGATGTGCTCGGCCGGATGGCCATCGCTGAAATCGATCCGCACATCCGTCCGCTCCGCGTCGTAGGCCTGGAACAGGTCACAGAGAAAACCGGAGGCGAGCGAGGAGAAGATGCCGACGCGAATGTGGCCGCTCTCGCTTCGACCGATCGCGCCGACATCCTTCGCCCCGTCCCCGAGATGCTTCAATGCGGTGCGGGCTTGAAGGAGGAAGCGCTGGCCCGCTAGCGTTAGGGCGACACCGCCGTTGTGCCGCTGGAACAGCGAGGCGCCGAGCTGGTCTTCAAGGTCTCGAATACGACGGCTGACCGAGGATTCCTGCACTGCCAGCGCGATACCGGCCTTGCGGAAGCTGCCATGCTCGGCGGCAGCGAGGAAATAGCGGAGGTGGCGAAGCTCGATCGAGGAAAGCGGCTTCGCCCTCCACATGTTATTCCCCGATCATGATGGCAGGTAGGGAATCGACACTCACGTCGGCAGCTTTCGGGGGAGCCAAGCCCAGGCGGCGAGCGCTACGAGCAGCGTGATGACGCCTCCAATACCGGCGGCGGCGTGCAGTCCGGTCAGGAATGCCTGCTTGGCTTGAAAGATCGCTTCCGGCGAAATCCCAGGATGAGCCAGCGTCTCGTTGAGCGTGCCAGCCACGCCGGGACCGAAGAGCCGGAAGCAGACCGCCGCTACCGATCCGAGCAGCGAGATGCCGAGCGCGTTGCCCAGCTCGTTGCTCGTCTCGGCTATCGAGCCCGCCGCGCCGGCCCGCTCGACGGGCACGGCGGACACGGCGATCTCCGCTACGAGGCTGAACGACAGGCCGTAGCCGATACCGGCTATGACGGTCGAGGCGACGAGAACGACCGCGCCGGCTTCGACGGTGGTAAGAAGGATCAGCAGGACGCCGCAGCCGATCAGGACGTGCGTCGCCACCAGCGCCGCCTTGCGGCCGATGCGCTCGACGATCCGGCTCGTGCCGATGCAAGTGACGGTGAGCGTGATCGCACCGGGCAGCGTCAGCAACGCCGCGCCGAGCACCGGATGTCCGAGCACCGATTGCAGGTAGATGCCCGACAGATAGCCGGTAGCCGACCAAACGACGAGCGACAGCAGACCGGTGAGGATAGCTATGGCAAACACCGGATCGCGGAACAGGGCGAGCTCCAGCAACGGGTCGTCGATCCGCCTCTGACGGTCGACGAACAGCGTCAGCGCCCCGAGGCCAGCGATGCCGATCACCGCTTGAGAAGCTCCGATCCCGTAGGCGGCGGCCGTCTTCACCGACCAGACGAAGAGCAGCAGGCCGACGAAAGAGAGCAACAGGCTGGCGAGGTCGATCTTGCCGCTGCCGGTCGCCCGCACCTCTCGCAGGAAAACGGGTGCCGCGATCAGGAAGAGGAGCACGACGGGCACATTGATGAGGAAGACGACACCCCAGTCGGAGGATTGGAGCAGCAGGCCGCCGAGCACCGGGCCGATCGCGAACCCAGCCGCGAAGGTCGCCGCGAAGATACCGATCGCCTGCGCCCGCTCGCGAGGGTCGGGAAACAGCGCGCTGACGATGGCGAGGCCGGACGGGAGCAGGGTCGCGCCGCCGAGCCCCATAAGCGCCCGACATGCGATCAGCGCTGCGGGCGTTTCAGAGAAAGCCGCTCCGAGCGAGCCCAGCCCGAAGACGATGGCGCCGGCCATCATGAGCCTCAGACGCCCGTAGCGGTCGCCGATGTTGCCGAAGGCGACCAGCAGCGAGCTGACGAGGAAGCCGTAGATATCGAGGATCCAGAGCGCCTGATCCGCCGTCGGGTTTATCGCGGCCATGATGCGCGGCATCGCCAGGTAAAGGACCGATCCGTCCATCGCGACGAGCAGCACGAGGCTGAGCACGGTGAGAAGGCCGAGCCACGACCTCCTGCGAGACGATGGTATGGCGGCGTCGGTCATGGTCGGGCGTCTCCGGGCAGTGGGTGCAAGACCGCCCGTGCCGCGCGGATCGCTCCGGCGGGTTGCAGCACGGCCCTTACCTCTATATACTGAAGGTAAGTTACGATCGGTACATAGCAATGTCAACCGCGCCTGCCTCACCGCGCCGCCTTCGCCTCACGCGCGAAGACCGGTTGCAACAACTCCTCGACGTATCGTGGCGCATCATCCGCGAGGAGGGCACCGATGCCCTGACCCTCGGCCATCTCGCGGCACAGGCCGGTGTCACCAAGCCGGTGGTGTACGACCACTTCGGCACGCGGAACGGTTTGCTGGTCGCACTCTACGAGGCGTTCGACCGGCGCCAGACCGCCATCATGGATGCGGCGCTGGCCAAGAGCGTTCATACGCTTTCGGAGACGGCCGCCGTGATCGCCTCGTCCTATGTCGACTGCGTGCTCACGCAGGGGCGCGAGATCCCCGACGTGTTAGCCGCGCTCGCCGGATCGCCGGAACTGGAGGCTACGAAGCGCGCCTATCTGGTGGCCTTCATGGAAAAGTGTCGTGCCGCGCTTGCCCCTCTTACGGGAAGCGGCAAGGTGACGACCGCCGGTCTCTGGGCGATGCTAGGCGCGGCCGAGGCGCTGTCGAAAGCTGCTGCGACAGGAGAGATCACGCCTTCGCAGGCTAAGGACGAACTGAGCCGTCTGATCGTCGTAATGGCTGCTGCCGATCGTCGCTGACTCGCCTCGGCTGTCTTTGTAGAAACCGTGGGCATTGAGGCAGTACGTCGGATGCTTGAAAGCGGCGACGTCGTGCCGAAACAGGTTGCAGCCGCCTGCGGCTTCAACGAGCCGGACACGCTCAGGCGTGCCTTCCTACGGCGAGTCGGCGTCACCCCGGCTGAATATCGCAGGCGGCATTCAATCACCTGACAGGCAGGTCACGCCTGTCGATCGAGACCGACATCCGCCTAGCCAAATGGCTGGTCGGCTGACGCAACCAACATGATCGGGTCGAAGAGAAGTCGCCGATTTTATCCGGCCTCCCTCCGCCAGCCCGCGCTTCCGTGCGCGCGATCCTGCTTCCGTAGTGCTTCCGTGGCCCAAATAAGGTCGCTCGGCCGGCATGGCCGACCTTGCTAAACCACCGCAAATATGAGAGAAAAATGGCGCACCCGACAGGATTCGAACCTGTGACCTCTGCCTTCGGAGGGCAACGCTCTATCCAGCTGAGCTACGGGTGCTGACCGTGGCTCGTGAGTAGCCCAACTGGGCAGCCGACGCAACGGCGCTGATCGAGGCAATCGAAACTCATGGTCGCTCAAAGGCATGGTCGCTCAAAGGCATGGCTACGTGATACTCCTCAGGCAAAGGTCACACGTTCGAATCGTGTCGAGTGCGCGTCATGCCGCTGGACGCCCATCGAGGCACCGCTGAAGCGCTTGGAGGCGGACGGCGTGTGCGAGAGCGTCGGGCGATTGCAAAGGCCCAAGCCCTCGGAGAAGCATCAGGGCGGCCTCCACAGCACGGGCAACCTGAGGATGCGAATCCGGTAGCCAGGATCGAAAGCCTGTGCTGAACTCAGCGCACGAAGACGCCTCGACGCTCGAACGTCGGCGGTCGCCCCGGCAGCACGGTCTCAGTTTGTCATCGTCTACCCATCCCGACGCTGCGACGCGGCGGCAGACCACGGCAGACGATCTCGCCCGTGGCATCGCCCGTTTGGCTCCGGGCGAGCGCTTGGTCGTCATAGGAATTGGCCGCGAGGGCATCGGCGACCTCGTCTCGGCGGTCTCCGATCGCAGACGCAGCGCGCTGTTGGTCTCGTGCGAGGGGCCGCTCACAGCCTCCGCCCTCATCGACCGGCTTCTCGATGATCTCGCCGAACTGGCGCTCGACCACTGGCCGCGATGGCATGGCCGAGATGAGAGCGTCGATCCGCTCGCGGCAGATCCCTGGCTGAAGGCGGCCTCGAAGCGTGCCAGGCTCGGGCTCAAGCCACGCGTCCGGCGGATGGCACGTGAGCTCGAACTCGCTCAGTTGCTGGGGGCGATCGATCCTGCCGGCGTCCTTCTGGTCTGGGAGATCGATCCCGCCTCGGCGGCGCGCGCCCGTCCGGTCATCGAGGCGCTGGAATGGTGCATGCGGCATGGAGCGGCCGTGGTGACGGCGCTGACCGTGGAGCCGCCCGAGATCACTCCCTATGACCGCATCCTCTACAGCGCCTGCGAACTCGTCCGGGAAGAGCGCGCGGCGGTCGCGCGTTTCATCGCGCCGGCTGGAGCGCATCCTGCCAGCGACATCGAGCGGCGGGTCGCGGCCGCCCTGGAACGGGATGCCGACCTCGCCGGCCTGTTCGTCGGCAACGCGTCGGTGCCGGTCGGGGCCTGGGGCGCCGCGCCCCGTGTCGATCTGCTCTGCCGCGCGCATCGCGTCGTCGTGGAACTGGACGGCCCCGAGCACCGGGCCGAGCCGAAGTTCGGCAACGACCGTCACCGGGATTACGAACTGCTGACTGCCGGCTATCTCGTGCTGCGCTTGACCAACGATCAGGTCGCGGCCGACCTGCCTCTGGCGATCGAGAAGATACGCGCCGTCGTGCGCCTGCGGCGCGGCATGAACGAGGGTTGAGCGATGAGCGGGACGCCGACGCCGAAACAGGCCCTGATCCTGTGGTGTCTCCTCGGCCGGCACGGCAGCGCCCTGCAGAGCGCGCTCGTGCCGCGCATCGACAAGGCGGACCGCGAGGCCCTGATCGCCGGCCGCTATCTCGCGGCCGAGAAGCAGGGCCGCTCGCTGCTTTTGACCGTCACCGACAAAGGCTGGAACTGGGCGGGTGAGCATATGCGCGAGCCTCTGCCGCCGAGTTTTCGCGTGTTGCAGGATTGGCTGGAGCGGATGCAGGCCGATCTGGCCGCGACGGGACGGACGCTCGCCGAGCTCGTCGGGACACCATCCGAGAAGCCGGCGCCGGCCGGCCCGCCCGCTCGAACGCGCAAGCCTGCTGCCAAGGGCGCGACGTCGGGACCGAAGAAACTCGGCCCCAAGCAGCTCCGTGCCCGGATCGAGGCCGCCTATCTCGCGCTGACGGGCGGGGCGAAGGCCAAGGCCGTGCGCCTGAGTGCCCTGCGCGCCCAACTCGGCGACCTCGACCGTGCGACGGTCGATTCCGGTCTCGCCGCCATCCTGCGCGGCGACGAGACGGCGCGCCTGAGCCAGTTCAGCGATCCCAAGTCGCTGAACCCCGCCGAGCGCGAGGCGGCGTTCGGCCCGGCGGGCGAGCCCTTCCACATCATCTGGATCCAGTCATGAGCGATGCCCTCGACGCCCTGCGCCGGGTCGATTTCGACTGGGTGCGCACGCTCGACAGCATCTGGATCGACACGCCGCCGACCGGCGGCCCGAACGAGCGGCTCGCCCCGGAGATCGTCGCCGAGCTGCACCGCAAGGCTCGGGCGCCGGCCGACCGTGCCATGGGCCGCGTGCTCGTCGGCCAATCCGGCGTCGGCAAGACCCATCTCGTCGGTCGGCTCCGGCAGGAGGTTTGGCGCACGGGCGGCTGGTTCGTGCCCCTCGACGTGCTCGGCCTCACGGATTTCTGGCGCAGCGCGGCTTTGAGCTTCGTCACCGCCCTGCTGCAGACCATGCCGGACGGGCGGCGGCAGTCGGATGCGGTGCTCGCGGGCGTGGCGCGCCGCTTCGGCGTCGAGGCGCAGGTCGAGGCCGCGTTCAACACCCCGAACATCGATGCGCGCCGGATCGTCGACGTTCTGGTGCGCGCGCTCATGAGCGTGGATGCCGCCCGCGCGCTCAAGCATCTCGACGTCTTCCGCGCCCTCTGCCTGCTGCGCTCGCAGGATTTCGCCGTGGTCGGGCTCGCCCATGCCTGGCTCCAGGGCTACGAGGCCGATCCGGCGGAGCGGGCCGCTCTGGGCTTCCGGACGCCGCCGCCGGCCCCGGTCGAACTCGTGCGCGGCATGGGCTGGATCATGGCGCTCAGTGGTCCGACGCTCATCGCCGTCGATCAGATCGACGGGATCATCGAGACGAGCCGGCTCGCGGCCGAGGACGGGATCGAGGCGGAGGCCGGTCTCGCCGAGGTGCTCGCCGCGGGCCTCCTCGAGGTCCACGTCGTCTGCGACCGCAGCATGACGATGGTGACCTGCCTGCAGGAATCCTGGGAGCGCCTCGCCGCGCGCAGCCTGCAGCCGATGCTGCAGCGCTTCGCCGAGCCGACGCTTCTCGTCGGGATGAACGAGCGGGCCGCGGCCATCGCGCTCATCGCCGGCCGGTTGCAGCCGGCCTATGCGGAGGCGGGCTTCGCATCGCCATCCCCGACATGGCCGTTCAGCGAGCGCGCCATCGCCGAGGCCGCGGCCGCGGCGATGATGCCGCGCACGCTGCTGATGCGCTGCGACGCGTTCCGTCGCCGCTGCCTCGCGGCGGGGGCGGCCACGGTCTGCGACAGCCTCGTCGAAGCCTCGGAAGCCGCGGCGCCCCCGCCTCCGGCCTCCGAGTTCGACCTCGCCGCCGCGTGCGAACGGGCCGACATCGCGGGCATCCGCAGCGACGAGGACACTTGGCTCGGGCAGGTGCTCCGCGGCGCCTTCGACCTCTACGCCCTGGAGGACGACCCGGACGACGCGCTCGACGTCGCGAGCAAGGGCGAGCCCGACCAGAAGATCCCGCCGCTGCACGGCCGACTGATCTTCATCCATCGGGACGAGAACGACCGCGAGCGCCACGTCTGCTACCGGGCGCTCCAGCACCGGAACGCCATCGCGTTCCAGGCCCGCCTGCGCGCGGCGCTCACGGCCTCGGGCATCTCGGCGCGCATCCCCGACCGCGCGCTGCTGCTGGTCCGCCGCGGGCCGATGCCTGGCGGAGCCAAGACGCGGCAGCTCGTCGACGCCTTCACGGCGGCCGGCGGCCTGCTGATCGACCCCTTGGACGAGGATCTGCGAGTCTTCGTGGCCCTGCGCGATCTGCGGAGCCAGGCGCAGGCCGAGGGCGCCTCCGACCGGTTCGAGCGCTGGCTTCGCGCCGCGCAGCCGATCGTGCACACGTCCTTCTTCCGGATGGCCGGTCTCGCTCACGACCCGAGCGGCGAAGCCGGCTTGGCGGGCGGGGCGCCGGATGTCCCGGCCCCGGCCGACTCCGTCCGCGAAGGCGCGGCGGATGGGTCCGACGCGTCCCGCCCCGTCGCGGAGGAGACCGGTGCGCCGACGGCGCACGGCTCCGGACCCGTCACCGCGATCCGCGCCGCTTCGGGAGCGCGGACGACCGGGGCCGGATCGGATGCGATCCCGGTCGGGCATCGCCTCACGCCCGACGCATCCGGCGTCGAACTGCCGCTCCATCTGCTGCCTCGTCACACCGCGATCATCGCGGGGTCGGGCTCCGGCAAGACCGTGCTCCTGCGCCGCCTCGTGGAGGAGGCCGCGCTGGCCGGGCTTCCGGCCATCGTGATCGATCCCAACAACGACCTCTCGCGGCTCGGCGCGCCCTGGCCCGAGCGGCCGAAGGGATTCTCCGACGAGGATGACCGCAAGGCCGCCGCCTACCGGGCGCGGGTCGAGGTCGTGGTCTGGACGCCGGGCGTGCATGCCGGCAACCCGCTGTTCCTCTCCGTCCTGCCCGACTTCTCGGACCTGAGCGGGGACCGGGACGAGCGCCAGCAGGCCATCGAAATGGCGGCCGAGACCCTCGGGCCGCTCGCCGGCGCGAAGAACGCGCTCCAGCGCGGCGTGCTCGCCGATACACTGCGGCGCTTCGCGGAGCGGGACGGAGGCAACCTCGACGCTCTCATCGCCCTGCTCGGCGACCTGCCCGACGGGATCAGCCGGATCGGCCATGCCGCCCGGCTCGGGGCCGGCATGGCGGATCAGCTTCACGCCGCGGTGGCGACCAATCCGCTCCTGAAGGTGGAGGGCACGGTGCTCGACCCGCGCCACCTGTTCTTCGGGCCCGACCCGGCCCGCACCCGCATCTCGGTCGTCAACCTGTCGGGGCTCGCCTCGGAGGCGGCGCGCGAGGATTTCGTGAACCGTCTCCAGATGACGCTGTTCGGCTGGATCAAGAAGAACCCGTCGCCGCGCGGCATGCTCTACGTGGTCGACGAGGCGCAGACCTTCCTGCCCGCCCAGAAGGCCTCACCGAGCCTCGGCAGCGGCATCAAGCTGGTGGCGCAGGGCCGCAAGTACGGGCTCGGGATGATCGTGGCGACGCAGGTGCCCCGCGGCATCCACAATCAGGTCGTCTCCAACTGCACCACGCAGTTCTTCGGCCGGCAGAGTGCACCCGCGACCATCGCGGCCGCCCAGGAGATTCTGGCCGCGAGCGGGGGAGCCGCCGCCGATATCGGCAAGCTCGGCGCGGGCGAGTTCTACTTCGCGACCGAAGGTTCGGGGCGGCCGGCCAAGCTGCGCACGCCGCTCTGTCTCAGCTACCATCCGGCCAACCCGCCGACGCCCGAGGAGGTCGTCCGGCAGGCCAGGCGCTCGGCCGCCGCCGGGCGCACAGGTGAGGCTCCGACACGGATTCGAGGCGCCTGAGCGGCGCTGGGAGCATCGTCCCGAAAGGGGGTTGCCGGCTTGTCTGAAAAGACGATGCAAAAACGAGAGTCTAGCGCACCCGCAGCGGGCCGCCGACGAGCCAAGCCGGGTCGAACCAGCGGTCGGCCTCGCCGTCGTAGGGCAGGCGGGTGATGTCCCAGTGCTGGATGTAGCGCGCGTAGACGTTCCAGACCGCGATGCCGCCGCCGACGAAGATGCGCCGGCCGGGATAGCGCTTCAGCACCGCTTCCGGATCCTCGTGCGAGCGGATCACGTCGATGGTGCGGTCCTCGAACGCGAAGTCCGGCACCGAGGCCACGGTCTTCGGGCCGGCGATCAGCACGTGGCCCATGGTGAGCGCGAAGAAGCGCGTCACGTCCTCGACGAAGACCGGATCGGTGTTGCCCTCCCAGGGGAGCTGCCCGTCGAGGCCGAGCTGGCCCCGCTGGCCGATGGCGCAGATGCAGCGGACGTCGATCATGGCTGGAACCCGAGAAACAAAGAAAGCGGGCTCTGCCCGCAACCCCGCCGGGGCCTGAGGCCCCGGACCCCCTTACGCGGGGCTGCGGAAATCCAGAACCCGGTCGCCGGGGAAATCGTAGAGCTTGCCCGTCTCGTTCCAGGCGGGCGAGGCGAGGCGCACGAAATGCGGGCTCAGATCCTCCGGGGTCCTGAGCGTCGCCGGGTCCTCGCCCGGCATCGCCGCCGCGCGCATGCGCGTGCGCAGGGGGCCCGGGTTGAGCAGCATGGCGCGCACCTTCGTGCGCGCGTTCTCGGCGGCGTAGGTGCGCACCATCGCTTCGAGCGCCGCCTTCGAGGCGGAGTAGGGCCCCCAATAGGCCCGGCATTTCGAGGCCGCGCCCGAGGAGACGAAGACGGCGCGGCCCGCATCCGAGCGCTGCAGCAGCGGGTCGAACGAGCGGATCAGGCGCCAGTTCGCGGTGACGTTGATCGCCATCACCTGCTCCCACACCTTCGGCGTGACGTGGCTGACCGGCATCAGGTTGCCGAGGATGCCGGCATTGCCGACCACCGCGTCGAGCCGGCCCCAGCGCGCGTCGAGCGCCGCGCCGAGGCGGTCGATGGCGTCGAAATCGGTGAGGTCGAGGGGCACCAGGGTCGCGTTCCCGCCGTCCGAACGGATCGCGTCGTCGAGTTCCTCCAGCCCGCCCTGCGTGCGGGCCACCGCGACGACGTGGGCCCCGGCCTGAGCCAGCGCCAGCGCGGCGGCGCGGCCGATGCCGCGGGAGGCGCCGGTGACGACGGCGACGCGGCCGTCGAGGATCCTGCCGGCCATCGGCTTCAGTCCGCCTCGGCCAGCATCGCGAAGCGCTTCGGCCCGGCGATGGCGAGGTCGGTCAGGCCGGTCGGGTAGTCGCCGGTGAAGCAGTGGTCGGTGTATTGCGGGCAGGCGCCGTTGCGCGCCTCCTCGCCCATCGCCCGATAGAGGCCGGGGATCGACAGGAAGGCCAGCGAATCGGCGCCGATATATCGGCGCATGCCCTCCAAGTCGTGGGTGGCGGCGAGCAGCTTCTCGCGCTCGGGCGTGTCGATGCCGTAGAAGTCGGGATAGGTGATCGGCGGCGAGGCGATGCGGAAATGCACCTCGCGGGCGCCGGCATCGCGCATCATCCGCACGATCTTCACCGAGGTGGTGCCGCGCACGAGGCTGTCGTCGACGAGCACGATGCGCCTGCCCTCCACCGCGGCGCGGTTGGCCGAGTGCTTCATGCGCACGCCGAGTTCGCGCACGGTCTGGGTCGGCTGGATGAAGGTGCGCCCGACATAGTGGTTGCGGATGATGCCCATCTCGAAGGGCAGGCCGGCCTCCTGCGCGAAACCCAAAGCCGCCGGCACGCCGGAATCGGGCACCGGGATCACCACGTCGGCCTCCGGCGCCGCCTCGCGGGCGAGTTCCTGGCCGATGCTTTTGCGCACCGCGTAGACGCTCTTGCCGTTCACCACCGAGTCGGGGCGGGCGAAGTAGATGTACTCGAAGATGCAGGGCCGCATCGGCTGCCTGTCGCAGAAGCGGATCGACTCGACGCCGGCTTCCGAGATCACGATCACCTCGCCGTTCTCCACGTCGCGGATGAAGCGGGCGCCGATGATGTCGAGCGCGCAGGACTCGGAGGTGAGGATGTAGCGCCCGTCGAGTTCGCCGAGCACCAGCGGGCGGATGCCGAGGGGATCGCGGGCGCCGATCAGCTTCTTGTTGGTCAGCGCGACGATGGCGTAGGCGCCCTCGATCTGCTGCAGCGCGTCGATGAAGCGCTCGACGATGCGCGGTTTGCGCGAGCGCGCGGCCAGGTGCAGGATCACCTCGGTGTCCGAGGTCGATTGGGTGATGGCGCCGTCGCGCACGAGATCGCGGCGGATCGAGAGCGCGTTGGTCAGGTTGCCGTTATGCGCGACCGCCAGGCCGCCGCCGGCGAGTTCGGCGAACAGCGGCTGCACGTTGCGCAGGATGGTGCCGCCGGTGGTCGAGTAGCGCACGTGGCCGATGGCGGAGCGGCCGGCGAGCCGCTCGATCGTGGCGCGGTCGGAGAAGGAATCGCCGACGAGGCCCTGGCGGCGCTCGGAATGGAACACGCCCTCGTCGTAGGAGACGATGCCCGCCGCCTCCTGGCCGCGGTGCTGCAGGGCGTGCAGGCCGAGCGCGGTGATGGCCGAGGCGTCGTCGTGCCCGTAGATGCCGAACACGCCGCATTCCTCGCGAAGCGTGTCCCCGTCGATGTCCCAGTCGCGGACATCGGCGCTCGCGCAGACAACTGACATGTCGATCTCGAATCCTGGGGGCGCGGCGCGGAACCGCAAGCCTCACGTCCGGCACGGCCGCAGGCGCCGCCGCCCGCGGCCTCTGCCGCGAGGGGTTACGCCGGGACCGTCGTGAAACCGTTACCTAGGCGCGGATCGCGTCGCAACCAAGACCGGTTCCAGCATATCAGCGTTTCGGCGCAGGCCCGGCATCGCTGCGCCGCTGGGCGGGGAGGTCGGTCTCCGGCGGCGGCTCCTCGGCCGGGGTGTCGCCCTTTCCGTCGCCCTTGGGCTTGCGGAACTGCTTGAGGAAGCCTTCCGGATTGTCGGGCAGTTGCGCCACCAGCGCCTCGCCCGAACTCTCCAGGATCGGCCGGCTCTTGGCCTGCGCCGCCCAGTCCGGCACCTTGCCCTGGACCAGCCAGGCCAGGAACACCCAGCCGATCACGCAGATCAGGAAGCCGCGGCCGGCCCCGAACAGGAAGCCGAGCGACCGGTCGACCGCACCGATGCGGGAATCGAGCACGAGATCGGAGATCTTCACCGTCACCAGCGAGACCACGATCAGGGTGCCGAGGAAGATCGCGGCGATGGAGGCGACCAGCGCCACCGTGTCGCTGGAGACGTGCTGCTTGACGGTGGGCAGGAGCAGCGGGTGCAGCGACCACGCCACCGCGGCGGCGGCGACCCAGGCGATGATCGCGAGCACCTCGCGGGTCACGCCGCGCACGGCGGCGAGCAGCGCCGAGACGAGCACGATGCCGAGCACCGCGAGATCGAGGACGGAAAACGGCATTGCAGGATACGCGTTCGCAGGGGCGGGACGAGGCAGCCTTGCCGGATCGCGACGGTTCCCCCGGCCCGCGCGTCCTCAGTGATCCTTAACGATATACCCCGGCGAACCTCGGCCGTCACCTTCGGGGCGGACGGCGATGCGGGCTGCCTCTGCATGCAAATCCCCAAGGTTGAGCTTGTGGCATGTGCGCGCGAGGGTTGCGCGTGCGATTGCGCGGAGACGCCAGGGCTGGAACGGGCCTCGCGCCCGGTGAGCCGCCGGGCGCCTGCGGGCGACGGCATCGTCTGATCGCACGAAGGAGCACAACGATGATGTGGTTCGTGCCACGCATCCGCGTGAGTGTGATGTTCCGCCGAGTGCGGAGGACCAGCGTTCACCTGATCCTCCGCGTATCGCTCGGGTCGCGGTATCACCACACGGGTCGGGAGACTTCGCGGTCTCTCGGCCCACTCCTCGGGAAGCCGATGTGCCATGGCATCCCGAGGACGACCGAAGTGTTCGCGCACGTCGGTCTGCCGGGAGATCATCGCACGGGGCAGCACAAAATCAAGGTTGTCGCCTTGCAGGAGCAGGACCCGAGATGCGGAGCCGCCCGTCAGAACGGATCGTCCGGCACCGCGTGGTCGCGCACCCTCTCCCGCTTGCCCCCGACGCGCCGCGGCGCGCCCGAGGCGATGCCGGCGACGAGGTCGGCGATGTGGCGCAGGGCCTCCGTCGGCAGCGCCCGCTCGCCGGTCTCGCCCCGCCCCTGGGGGGTGATCGCCTTGCCGAAGCCGAGCTTGAGCGCCTCCTTCAGCCGGGCGGGCGCCTGCGAGACCGGCCGCACCGCGCCCGACAGGCCGAGTTCGCCGAAATAGACCGAGTCGGAGGGGAGCGCCGCCCCGGAGAGCGAGGAGACCAGGGCCGCGGCGACCGCGAGATCGGCGGCGGGCTCGGAGATGCGTAAGCCTCCCGCGACGTTGAGGTAGACGTCGTGGCCGCCCAGCCGGATGCCGCCATGGGCCTCCAGCACGGCGAGCACCATCGACAGGCGGTTCGGGTCCCAGCCGACCACGGCCCGGCGCGGCATCCCGAGGGAGGAGGGGGCGACCAGCGCCTGGATCTCGACCAGCAGCGGCCGCGTGCCCTCCATCCCGGCGAAGACGGCGGTGCCCGGCGCGGCGTGATCGCGGCCGGCCAGGAACAGGGCGGAGGGGTTCGGCACCTCGGCGAGCCCCGAATCGGTCATCTCGAACACGCCGATCTCGTCGGTCGGCCCGAACCGGTTCTTCACGGCGCGCAGGATGCGGAAGTGGTGGCCCTGGTCGCCCTCGAAGGAGGCGACCGCGTCGACCATGTGCTCGACCACGCGGGGCCCGGCGATCTGCCCGTCCTTGGTGACGTGGCCGACGAGGATGACGGCCGTGCCCGTGGTCTTGGCGAAGCGGATCAGGGCCTGGGCCGAGGAGCGCACCTGCGTCACGGTGCCCGGCGCCGATTCCACCGTCTCGGTCCACATCGTCTGGATCGAGTCGATGATCGTGAGGGAAGGGGGATGCCCCTGCGAGAGCGTCTCGACGATGTCCTCGACATTGGTCTGGGCCGCGAGTTCCACCGGGTGTCTTGCCAGTCCCAGCCGCTCGGCGCGCAGGCGCACCTGCCCCACCGCCTCCTCGCCGGAGATGTAGGCGACGCGCTCGCCGCGCTTGGCCATGGCGGCGGAGGCCTGCATCAGCAGCGTCGACTTGCCGATGCCGGGATCGCCCCCGAGCAGGATCACCGAGCCGCGCACGAAGCCGCCGCCGGCGACGCGGTCGAGCTCGTCGATCCCCGAGGGCGTGCGCGGCGCCTCCTTGGCCTCGCCGGTCAGGCCTTCGAGGGGGAAGACGCGGCCCCGCGCCCGCGACGGACGGGTCGCGGCCGGGCCGGATTGCGGGCCGGCGCTGGGAACCTCCTCCTGGATCGTGTTCCAGCCGTTGCAGGCCTCGCAGCGCCCGCGCCAGCGGTTGTAGACCGCCCCGCAGGACTGGCAGACGAAGGTCTGTTGGATCTTGGCCATGGGGCAGGATGTCTTCGGGGCCGAGCGTTTTCGGGACGTCCAACCCGCGTCCTCATCCTGAGGTGCCGAAGCAGCCTCGAAGGATCCTCCAGGAAGCGCGCGATCCCTGGACGACCCTTCGAGGCCTCCGCTGCGCTTCGGCACCTCAGGATGAGGGCGGGGGTGGGACGACCAGGTTGCGGCGTCACTCTACAGCAGAGCGAACATAACGGGAACCCAGGCCGGTGAGGATCTCGTAGCCGATGGTGCCCGCCGCCTGCCCCACGGTGTCGATGTCGAGGCTGTCGCCGATCAGCGTGGCGGTGCCGCCGCGGCGTGCCCCGGGCGCGTGGGTGACGTCGAGGATGATGAGATCCATCGAGATCAGGCCGAGGATCGGGCAGAGCACGCCGCCGACCAGGGCGTGGCCGCCGTCGCTGGCCGAGCGGGGATAGCCGTCGGCGTAGCCGAGCGAGAGCGTGGCGAGCCGGCGCGGGTCGGGCGCCCGCCAGCGGGCGTTGTAGCCGCAGGTCTCGCCGGCCTCGACGTCGCGGACCTGCAGGATCGTCGCGTCGAGCCGCACCACCGGCCGCATCGGGTTCGGTTTTCCCGGCTCCGGATTGCCGCCGAACAGGGCGTAGCCCGGCCGCAGCAGGTCGTGGCGCGCGTTTTTCGCGATGCAGGTGCCCGAGGAATTGGCGAGCGAGGCGCGCAAGTGGGGGAAGGCGTCCCGCAAGCGAAGAAAATCGGCGGCTTGCCGCGCGTTGACGGGATCGTCGGCCCGTTCCGCGCTGACGAGGTGGCTCATCACGAGATCGATGCCGGCGCGCGCGATCACCGGATCGCCCGCCAGCGCCAGGGCCTCCTCGGCCCGCAGGCCGAGCCGGTTCATGCCGGTATCGACGTGGAGCGCGGCCGGTGACGCGCCCCGCGTGGCGCCGGCCCATTCACCGAGTTCTTCCCCGCTGCCGAGAACCGGGCGCAAGGCATGGGCGCGGAAGATGTCCGCGCTGCCGGGCACCAGGCCGTTGAGCACGTAGATGGCGGCGTCCGGCAGGATTTTTCGCGCGGCGATCCCCTCGGAGAGGTGAGCCACGAAAAACGTCCGGCAGCCCGCCCGCCACAGGGCCGGGGCGACGGCGGCGAGGCCGCAGCCATAGGCGTCGGCCTTCACCACGGCGCCGCATTCGGCCTGCGGGGCGCAGGCGCCGAGGGTCCGCCAGTTGGCGACGAGAGCCGAGAGATCGACCGTCAGGCGGGCGCCGTGGCCCGAGGGCACGGGACTGTCTCCGGAGATGGTCAGGACTCCCCGCTCTCCGGTGGCCATGGCACCGGCCGGTTCATGATCGCTTCGAAGGTGTAGGGGCATTCGGCCGGAAACACATCGTCGTCGAGGCCGGTCTCGCCGGCCGTCTCGATGCGCGCCCGGCGATACGCGTCGCGAACGGCGCCCGGCAGGCGATGCTTGAGGCTCGGGAAGCGTTCGAGAAGAAGCTCGGCATCGACCCGCTTGACGCGGATGGAGATCGTCCAGCTCCGCGAACGCCGTCCTGGCTGATGATCCCACTTCAGGAGATGCATCAGGATGATCCGAAAGGCGCTCTCCAGCTTGTTGTAGATCTCGCCGCCCAAATCCTCGATCTCCTCGGCCAGATTGAGCGCGTCGAGGGCGGCGAACTGCCCGCGGCGGAGCGCCTGGGCCTGCTCGTAGGCCCAGGCATAGAGGTCACGGTCGAGGTGGTCGGGACCCGTGCGGGCGTGCGCAGCCTCGGCCAGGAGATGCGCGAGGGGCTCGGCGAGGGCTGGAGGCGGAGCCTTCGCGACGCGTGCCGCGAGATAGCGATCGGCCGGTCCGCCATCGGGCGCCACGTCGCTGACCCGCGGCAACACCGAGTCGGGCGAGACGGGCCGGCCTTCTCTGATGAAGTGTCCCGCGACCTCGAAGACGCCGCGATGCAGCCGCTCGGTCCAATCCTCGTCGCGCAGGATCGCGGCGATCCGGGCATGGACGGCGGGCTCCGCCAGGATGAGGCCGACAAGCTGCTGCTCGGCCTCGAAGACCTCGTTCAGTGTAGGATGCGCGGGTGACCGCGCCTTCGGTGCGAGAGCCAAGTCGTCTCTCCGATCCGTCTGCACGGACTGACCCTATCACATCCGCTCGGGCATCCGGTCGCTTTGGGCGAGGTTCGAGAACCGGGTGATGTTGGCGTCGAACTGCAGCTCCACCGTGCCGGTCGGGCCGTGGCGCTGCTTGCCCAGAATGACCTCGGCCTTGCCGTGGACGCGCTGCATCTCGGCCTCCCAGGCGAAGAACTCCTCCGTGCCCTCGCGCGGCTTCTTGTTGCCGACGTAGTACTCCTCGCGGAACACGAACATCACCACGTCGGCGTCCTGTTCGATCGAGCCGGATTCGCGCAGGTCCGCGAGCTGCGGGCGCTTGTCGTCGCGGTTCTCGACCTGACGCGAGAGCTGCGACAGGCCGATGATCGGCACTCCCAGCTCCTTGGCCAGCGCCTTCATGCCGGTGGTGATCTCGGTCATCTCCTGCACGCGGTTGTCGCTGCGCCTGCCGCTCCCTGACAGGAGCTGGAGGTAGTCGACGATGAGGAGGTCGAGGCCCTTCTGGCGCTTCAGGCGCCGGGCGCGCGCGGCGAGCTGGGCGATCGAGATGCCGCCGGTCTGGTCGATGTAGAACGGGATCGTCTGCATGTCCCGGGCCGCGTCGGTGATCTTGTAGAAGTCCTCGGGGCGGATGTCGCCGCGGCGGATCTTGTAGGAGGGCACGCCGGACTGCTCGGCGATGATGCGGGTGGCCAACTGCTCGGCCGACATTTCGAGCGAGAAGAAGCCGACGATGCCGCCGTTCACCGTCAGCATGGTGCCGTCGGCCTGTTTCTCGCCGCGATAGGCCTTGGCGATGTTGAAGGCGATGTTGGTCACGAGCGAGGTCTTGCCCATGGCCGGGCGCCCCGCGAGGATGATGAGGTCGGAGGGCTGGAGCCCGCCCATCTTGGCGTCGAGGTCGGTGAGCCCCGTGGCGATGCCCGACAGCTTGCCGTCGCGCTGATAGGCTTTCGCCGCCATGTCGACGGCCGCGGTCAGCGCGTCGGAGAATTTTTGGAAGCCGCCGTCGTACTTGCCGGATTCGGCGAGTTCGTAGAGCCGGCGCTCGGTCGCCTCGATCTGGTCGCGGGGCGCGGCCTCCACTGGCGCCTCGTAGGCGCCGTTGACCAGATCCTCGCCGATGGTGATGAGGCGGCGGCGGATCGCGAGGTCGTAGATGGTGCGGCCGTACTCGCCCGCATTGATGACGGTGGTGGCCTCCGCCGCGAGGCGGGCGAGGTACTGCATCGGCGTGACGCCGCCGAGATCGGCATCGCCCAGATAGGTCTTGAGCGTGATCGGCGTGGCGAGCTTGCCCGCCTTGATCAGCGAGACCGCGACTTCAAAAATCTGGCGGTGGACCGCCTCCATGAAGTGCTCAGGGAGAAGGAAGTCCGAGACGCGGTAATAGGCGTCGTTGTTGACCATGATCGCGCCGAGCAGGGCCTGCTCCGCGTCGATGTTGTGCGGCGGCACCCGGTATTCCGGCTGCACCGCCTCCAGATTGGCCGTGAGGGCGTTGGGCAGGGCCATGGCGCTTGTCCGTCGCTCCGTTTCGAAGGGTGGCCCGATCGGCCGCCCCGTCTCATGCCCGCCGGACCTTGCCTCGGGATGGTGAAGCCTTCCTTAGCCGAGCCGATTGGAGGCGGCTGCAACGCCCGCGGCTCCCGGCAGCGGGAATCACGAGCGTCATGCTGGAACGGATTGAGAACAAGTCAACGCCGAAGGCCGGCGCATCCCCGTTCTCCACCGCTTATGCCGCTTGCGCGGCCGAAGTCAGGGGTTTCGAAAGGGCAAGCCCTTTCGCGGGTCCAGGGCGGAGCCCTGGGAAAACATCGGGGCGCCGCCCCGATACCCCGCCAAAGGGATGATCCCTTTGGGAACCCGGACTTAGCCGCGGTCGTCGGCGCCCTCGCCGGCATCGGCCAGCGCCTGGCCGACTTCGAGGCCGAGGTCGTCGAGGTTGAACTGCTCGCGCTCGGTGACCGACTCGCCGCGAGCCTGGCGCTCGGCCTCTTCCGGCGAACGGGCGACGTTGACGCTCACCTTCACCTCGACCTCGGGGTGCAGGGTCACCGGCACGGTGTGCAGGCCCAGCGTCTTGATCGGCTGATTGAGGACGAACTGGCCGCGCTCGACCGTGAAGCCCTCCTTGGTGACGACTTCGGCCAGATCGCGGGTCGAGACCGAGCCGTAGAGCACGCCGGTCTCGCCGGACTGGCGGATCAGCACGAAGCTCTGGCCGTCGAGCTTCTCGGCCACCGTCTGGGCCTCGTTGCGGCGCTCGAGGTTGCGCGCCTCGAGCTGAGCGCGCTGGGCCTCGAAGTGCTTCTTGTTGTTCTCGGTGGCGCGCAGGGCCTTGCCGCGGGCGAGCAGGAAGTTGCGGGCGTAGCCGGGGCGCACGTTCACGGTCTCGCCCATCTGGCCGAGCTTGGCGACGCGTTCGAGCAGGATGACTTCCATCTGACTTCTCCTTCGGGTTTGTCGGAAGCGGGTTTCGATCAGGCGCCGCCGCGGGGTTGCGGGCGGCGCCGGTCGAGGGCGGTGTCGGCGATGCCGAACAGGATCAGGGCGAGCATGGCCACCCCTTGCGTGAGGAACAGCAGCACGTAGAGGCCGGCGAGCAGGGCGAAGCGCCCGGGCCGGCCGCGGCTGCGGTCGTGGAAGGCGGCGAGGCCCTGGAGGGCGAAGGCCGCGCTGAAGGCGCCGATCAGGGCGATGCCGAGCACGCCCGGATAGCCCGACAGCATCGCCAGCGTCAGCGCGGCGGCGAAGACCAGCAGGGCGGTGCGCGGCATCAGGGTCGCGGGCAGGTCCGGCCAGGGCCGCAGCAGGCGCCCCGAGATCTGGACGATGCGGGCGGCGGCCCAGAGGTAGAAGGTGAACAGGACGGTGAGGCCCTGCGCGGCGAGCGCGGGCGCGACGGTGGCCAGCGCGTCGGCAACCTCGCCGGCGAGGTCGTCGGATTTTCCTTGGGGGTCGCCGTCCTGCCCACCGCCCTGCGGCTGGGGCCCGGCGGCCTTCCCGTCGGTGCCGGCCGCCGATTCGTTCGCGGTATCGCCCTGCGTCGGCGCGGGGATGCGGCCGCGCTGCACCTGGACTTGCACCACCCGGCGGCTCATCGCCGAGATCTGGGCGCGGAACGTGTCGTAGTCGGGCGCGGCGATCACGGCGATCGCCACGAAGGCCAGCGCCGCGGTGCCCGCCACCCAGGCCAGCAGGCGGCCTGTGGGGTACCATTCGAGGGCGCCGTCCGCGCTCGGGCGGCCGAGCACGGCGAGGTAGGCGAGCCACCACGCGGGAACCGCGAGATAGGCGGCGAAGGCCAGTCCGAGAGAGGGCGAGACGACGAGGGCGAGCGCCAGCGCACCCGCGACGACGGCGGCCAGCGCCGCGCGATGGCTCCAGCCCAAGCCGACGATCAGGATCGGCAGCGGGGCGAGCAGGTAGAGCAGGATGGCGAGCGTCGTGGCCTTGAGCAGCACGCCGAACAGCAGTGCCGCCACGAGGCCGGCGCCCGCGCCGACGGGGATATCCTTGGTCATGAAGTCCGCTGTCCCGCTGTCCCTGAGATGGGCAGGGTTAGGGGCTGATGCCCCAGCGATCGGGCGACCCCTTTACGGGAGAGCCGCCCTCGCGGTGATCGCCGGCCGCCCGAGGAGACGGCCGGGCAGAAAGGCCTACTTGATGACGTAGGGCAGGAGGCCGAGGAAGCGGGAGCGCTTGATCGCCTGGGCGAGTTCGCGCTGCTTCTTGGCCGAGACCGCGGTGATGCGGGAGGGAACGATCTTGCCGCGCTCCGAGACGTAGCGGGAGAGCAGCTTCACGTCCTTGTAGTCGATCCTGGGAGCGTTCTCGCCCGAGAACGGGCAGCTCTTGCGACGACGGAAGAACGGACGACGGCCACCGCCGCCACCAGCACCGAAAGCCATGATCAGTTCTCCCCGCCGAAGTTGCGCTCGGGCCGGTCGCCGCGGTCACCACGGTCGCCGCCGAAATCGTCGTCGCGGCGGCGGGGACGGTCGCCGCGGTCGCGGTCCTTGCGGTCGTCGCGGTCGCGCTTCTGCATCATCGCGGAGGGCTCGGCCTCCAACTGCTCGACGCGGATGGTCATGAAGCGCAGCACGTCCTCGGAGATCTGCATCTGGCGCTCCATCTCGGCCAGGGCGGCCGGGGGAGCGGAGATGTTGAGGAGCGTGAAATGCGCCTTGCGGTTCTTCTTGATGCGGTAGGCGAGGGACTTGACGCCCCAGGACTCGATCTTCTCGATCGTGCCGCCGGCCGCCTCGATGACGCCCTTGTAGGTCTCGACCATGGTCTCGACCTGCTGCGACGTCACGTCCTGGCGCGCCAGGAAGACGTGCTCGTAGAGAGGCATTTCTGGGCCTTTCCTTGCCATAAGGAAGCCCGCCCGCGTGTCGCGGGTGTGTCGGGCCGTTCGTCCCGCGTTCTCTCGGCGCCAAGCCCTTCGAGCCGTGAAGATGGCCCGAGCGGTTGATCGAAGGCGGGAACACCGGACGACGGGATCGGTCAGTGGTGACTTAACCCTGTGCCGCGAGAGGTCGTCCCTTGCGGCACCGCCCGTTCAGCCCCCGGCCGGAGCGAACGCGAAGGCCGCGCCCTTAAAGGGATTTTTTCGCGAAGGCAAGAGCTGGGTGCCGACCGGCAGGGCTGCGCACCCGGGTTGGCGGCTTTCGACGACCGCTCCTCTTGCAGGTCCTCCTGCACGGACCCGTCATTCCGGGGTCGCGCAGCGAAACCCGGAATCCACCCGCGATGCACGACGGGACCGGCCCTCTCCCGCGGGTCAGCGGTGCCGGCGGCGCCTGTGGGGTGTCCGCCCCTTGCGCTTGGTCCGCTCCATGCAGCTCGCCCAGATCCGGCGGCCGATCTCGCGCAGGCCGAGATTGAGCGGGTCGGGCGTGGAGAAGACCTGGGCCCGGGCCTCGCTGCGGCAGAACGCGTCCTCCGCGCTGCGGATCGGCGGCTCGGACTGCGCGGCAGCGGGCGACACGGCAAGGCCCGCTCCGAGACCGACGAGCAGGCCGGCCGCCAAGCTCGTCGCCAAGTTCTTGGTCAAGTTCTTGGTCAAGCCCCGTCGGCGTGGCGCCGAAGGGCCGAGGCGGGTGCGAATGGTCCGCAAGACGATGCTGCGCAAAACTTGGCCTTCCCTCTTCACGGGCCTGTCCCTCGGCCTTCCCGTTCGCTCCCGGTTCGCCTCGACGAGATTGCGGCGATTCGGAAGCATGGAGGACAAGGTTGCGGATTACCGGGCGCTGCCAAGAGGTTTCGTCGGAAGCCTGCGTAGGCTGCCCACAGGGAATAGGGCCGGGCAAAAGAAAACGCGCCGGGCTCGAAGCGTCCGGCGCGTAGAATCGTCTCGAAGCGGTCGACTGCTCGGCCGGATATTCCGCGGGGGTCCCGGAGGCCGGGACCGACGCATCCGGAGCCTCGTCCTGGATATCGGATCCAGGACGAGGCTCTCGGTTTTAGACTTTGCATCGTCTTTTCAGACAAGCCGGAGGCCGTCTTTCGGGACGATGCTCTAGCGGCGGATCTTCACCTTGGCCTTGCGGGCGGCGTAGCGCGCGTCGCGCTGTGCCTTCTTTTCCGCGGCTTCGGAAGCCTTGCGCTCGGCGAGCGCGGCGGCCTCGGCGGCCTCGCGGGCGATCTGGGCGGCGAGTTCCGCCTCCTCACGCTGACGCTTCTCCTCCGCCGCCCTGCGCTCGGTCTCGATGCGGATGCGTTCGCGCTCGCGGGCGCGTTCGCCGCGGGCGCGGGCGACCTCGGCACGGGCCTGGGCCTTGGCCCTTATCTCCGGATCATCCAGAGGCGGACGAGCCTTGAACTTTTCGAGCAATGCCGCCTTGGCGGCCTGGGAGTTCTGACGGCGGTCTTCGAAGTTTCTGAAGTCGAATGCGCTCATATGACCTTTCTCATGCGGTGATACGGCCGACCGCCGGATCCATCACGTTCCGGGCGGCCGGGACTCGGCGCGAGCCGTTGTAGAACCGGCGCAGTCGATGCACGAGTGCGTCGCGACACGCAACAGATGCCGTCCCTGTTCGGGGCGACTTCGGTGACATTTTTCGAGCCTGTTGCCGTACAGGGTCGGTCTCCCGGGCCGCCGGCCGCGTCAGGAGGCCTGCAAGTTGACCGCGGCCGGCTTGCCGCTGCGACGGTCGTTCTCGATGTCGAAGCTGACCTTCTGCCCTTCGGCGAGGCCGCGCAGGCCCGCCTGCTGGACGGCGGAGATATGCACGAACACGTCCTTGCCGCCGTTATCGGGCTGGATGAACCCGTAACCCTTGATTTCGTCGAACCACTTCACCGTACCAGTATTCATCCGGGTTCCTCCTCCACTCGCCGCAGCGTCCCCAAGCGGAACGCGTCCCGCCATCGGCCGGAAGGCCGTCCCGTTCGTCGAAGCGAGCGAGGAGATGAGCCGGTGCCGCGCCCCTTCCGGGGACATCGAGGGCCTTGTCGGGGTCGGCCACCGATCGACGAGTCAAAGCTATGTTCGATGAGACAACCGTGCAAGCGGCGCAAAGGTTTCCCGCCGACGCGGCCCTGCGTTCAGGACGGAAATCCGTGGCGGAACCTTGGCCATTCGGGGCGAGTACGCTGAAATGGTGCGAATTTCGACCGAGTGCCGGCCTTATGACATCATTTGTTGCGGGCTGGGCAAATGGGCCGCGTACCCGTTGTCCGGAATGCGGGAAGGGGCTGCGCCGGTGCAGGGCCCGAAAAAGGGGCCGGTCTCCCGGCCGCGTCCCGTCGTTCCGCTGCGGAAGCCGTGCCCGATCGCCGTGGATCGAGGCACCGCTCCCCGAGGGTGCGGAACCCGTCCCGCCTCCGGTCAGTAATCGTAGCCGCGCCGGTCGTAACGGCGGTCGTGACGGTCGCGATCCCGGAAGCGCTGCTCGCGGTAGTAGTCGTCCCGGTCGCGCATGCGCATCTCGCGCTGGAAATCGCGTTCGCGCTGCGCCCGGGACCGCAGATCGATCCCCGGCCGTCCGTCCGGGCCGATGATGATCGACTGCGCGGAGGCCGGCAGCGCGGCGGTCATGGTCGCGGCAACGATGGTGCCGGCGAGCAGGCTCGTCACGGTCTTCATCATGATGTCGTGCTCCCTCTGGGCTTGGGAAACCAATGCATCGGTGCCGCCGCGGTTCCGACATGTGCCCGATCCTCCCGGATCGGCGCGGATAGATCGATCTCGATCGCGGTCCCTCTCGGCCAAAGCGGGTTTCTTCGATCTTTCGTTTGCGGGCCGGACGTGTCCGGTCTTGCCGCGGCCGGTCTTGCCGCGGCCGGCATCGCGGCCGATCACGGAGGCCCGACCCGGGGGCGGAGACGGCGCATCGGACCCTTTCACCGTCTGGTATGGGGGGGGGATCGAAGCGTGTCCCGCCGCGGACATCGCCCATCCCCGCGCCGTTCGTGTCCCGGAAGCCGTGCCCATGCCCGCCCTGCCGCTGATCCTCTATCCCGATGCGCGCCTGCACCGCCCGGCCGGTCCCCTCACCGTGTCGGACGAGGCCCTGCGCGCGCTCGCGGCGGACGTGCTCGACACTCTCGGAGCCGTCTCGGCGATGGGGCTGACCGCGATCCATGTCGGGCGTCCGGAGCGGGTGGTGGTGATCCGCCTCCAGCCGGACGAGCCGCACGCGGTCTACGTCGATCCCGCCGTCGTCTGGGCCTCGCCGGAGCGGGCCTCGCATCCGGAGGGGAGCGTCTCGATGCCGGGCGTGGTCGAGCCGGTGGAGCGGCCGGCCCGGATCCGGGTGCGCTACCGCGACCTCGACGGCGCCGGGCGCGAGGAGGAGGCCGAGGGCCTGCGCGCCGCCTGCCTGCAACACGAGATCGATCAGCTCGACGGTATCTTCTGGATCGACCGGCTGACCCGGCTGCGCCGCGACCGGGCCCTCAAGCGCTACGCCAAGCTGCGGGCGCAGGGGACGCGTGCGGGATCGTGAGGCCTCGTGAGAGGGGGACGGGGCCACGGGCGAGCGGCGCTCGGTCCGGGGCGCCGGGCATGGTATGCCGGGCGTGAGCACACCGTTCCGAGGGCCGGCAGCCGCCGTTCGGGGCGAGGCTTCCGCCGTCCGAGACCGATCCATGTCCCGCCTGCCGCTCTCCGTCCTCCGGACTCTGGCCGCCCCGGCCGTCATCGCCCTGATGCTGTCCGCCTCGTGCGCCGCCGCGCAGGGAGTGGGGGCGAGGACGAGCGATCCGAAGGCGCCGGCCCGGCCCGCCGCCGTGATCGGCTGCACCTCGCTGGCCAATCTGCGCAGCCTCCTGCGCAGCACGGGGGAGGACCGGGCCGCCGCGCTCGCGCTCGCCGCCGATCCGAAATCCGATCTCGGCTGCAGCCCCGTGGACCGCGCGGCGGTCACGGGGCTCGCCGACCACGTCGCCCTCAACGGCCGCGCCTACGACTGCCTCGCGCTCAAGGGCACGGCGGTGTGCCACTGGACGGCGGCCGGCGCCGTCACGCCGCCCGAGCGGCCGGCGGTGAAGCCGGCCCGCGGCAAGTAGGGGCGGGGGGAGGGGCGCGGCCTTTAGAACCGCGCGGTCAGGAACAGGCGGACGTTGCGGCCCGGCAGCAGGATCTCGTCCTTCTTGAACGAGGCCGCGTTGCGGATGTCGTCGTCGAGCAGGTTGCGGCCCTGGAGGCCGAGCGTCACCTCGGTGGCGCCGTAGATCGCCGGGTCGAGGGCCTGGGTGTAGGCGAGTTCGGCCCGCAGGTCGTTCCAGCCCGGGGTCGTCGTCTCGAACGGGGCGATCTCGACGTGGTCGAAGGCGTGCAGGAGGTTGATCCGCGCGAACCAGCCGCCCGCCCGCACGAAGGCGCCGCCGCCGAGCCGGTGCGGCGGGATGCGCGGCACGTAGCTTCCGTCGTCGAACTGGGCCCGGACGAAATCGTACTGCGCCTCGATCCCCGCCCAGCCGTCGCCGACGGCGAACAGGTCGAGCTGCGCGCCGATCTCGGCGCCGGTGAAGGTGGCGTTGGCCTGCGAGTAGACGACCTGGCGCAGTTCGTCGCCGCTGCCGCAGGAGGCGAAGTCGTCGTCGCAGCGGTTGCCGGTGTCGCGCTTGTAGACGAAGCCGGTGTAGCGCGTGACGTAGCCGGTGGCGTCGAGGCGCAAGGGGCCTTCCGCCCGGCGTAAGGACATCTCGACCGTGCGGGCGCGCTCCAGCCGCAGGGTCGGGTCGCCGATCTCGAAGGTCGCGGTGGCGTCGTGCGGGCCTTGCGAGAACAGCTCGTAGCCGGTCGGCGCGCGCTCGACGTAGGAGCCGTTGACGCTCGCCACGAAGCCGTAGGGCAGATCCTGCAGGGCGCCGAAGCTGGCGCTCTTCGGGGCGAAGCGGCGGGTCAGGGCAAAGCTCGCCGGATCGGTGCCGTCGGGCAGGTCATCGCCGGGAAACAGTGTCGCGATGCTGTTGAGCCGGTCGCCCTCGATCCGGGCCGCCGCCTGGAAGCGCAGGCCTCCGCCCACCGCCAGTTCCTCGAACAGGTAGGCGGCGAGCATCCGCGACTCGGTCTTCGGCAGGAAGCTCTCGAGCTGCGAGTTGAGCACGCGCCGGCCCGCCTGCACGCCGACCGCGCCGGTGAGCGTGCCCAGCGCCGTGAAGACCGGGACGTGCTGCGCCTCGAAGCGGGCCTCGACCTCGCGGTTCTTGAAGATCGCCTGGACCCCCTCGACTCCGTCCTCGCCGATGCCGATCTCCGCGTGGCGGTAGACCGATCCGCCGGCCCAGAACCGCAGCACCTCGAACGGCCCGTTCAGCGGCCGATATTCGCCGCGGGCGAGCAGGCGGTCCTGGTTCGGGGTCAGCCGGGTGCGCGCCGCCTCGGCCTCGCCGCCGGGGATCTGGTAGAGCGCGTCGTAGTGGCTGAACGCGAGGCCGACGAAGCCGCGCTCGCCGATCGCCGAGATGCCGACCGAGCCGCCCTGCGATTGCGTGGCCGAGTTGCGCTGGATGCCGCCGGGGATCGCGTAGGAATCGGTGGCGGTCCTGAACCCGTCGGCGTGGACCGCGATGCCGTTCGCCCCCGCATCGACGCTGGCCGCCCCGGTCCGGCCGTTGTCGACGCTTGTGGTGCCGGTCGTGACCTGCCCCGTGATCCCGCGGGCGGGGATGAAGGTCGGCACCTGGTTGTTCTCGGCCGAGACCACGCCGCCGATCGCGCCCGAGCCGTAGCGCAGCGTCGCCGGGCCGCGGATCACCTCGATCCGGCCGGCGTTGAGCGGGTTGACCGGCACCGCGTGGTCCTCGCCGAGATCCGACACGCCGCCGTTGACGATGCCGTTCTCCTGGATGCGCACCCGGGCGTTGTCGAGGCCGCGGATGATCGGCCGCGAGGCCGCCCCCGGCGCGTAGGTCGAGGCGGAGATGCCGGGCCGGTCGAACAGCGCGTCGCCGAGCGTGCGCGGCTGGTCGCGGGCGATCCGCTCCTGCGGCACCACCGTGACCGGCGAGAAGGTGTTCGTCACCACCGGCAGCAGCTCGGCCGCCCGCGCGGCGAGGGTGGCCGGCGGGACCGCCGTGGCGGCCGGTTCGGCCTGGATCGGGCTCACCGAGGTCACGCCGATCTCCTCCAGCGTGGCGGCTTCCTGCCCCCGCGCCGTGGAAACCGTGCCGGGCGCGACCGTCAGCACCGCCCCCGCCGCCAGCAGCATCCGTCCCGAGCGTCCGCGCCGCATTCCCGTCGATCCAGCCTGGCTACGTTACAATGTTTCATTACCGAGGTGTTACAATGTTGCAAGGCCTGTCCGCTCCGCTTGCCCGGGCAGGGACGATCCGGGCCCGGTGTGTGGCCGGCCTGCATCAGGCCGGTTCGCGGCACCGCAGGCGCTTGTGCCGAGCGGGGCCGGAGGCCACATCGAGTCTCCCGGAGGGCAGGTGCCGCCTGCCGGGGCCTCGACATCTCCGGAACCCGATGTCTGCCGACGTGCTTCTTCCCGCCCTCCGCTTCCTCCTCCTCGGTCTCGCTCTCCTCGTCCTTCTCTTCCTGGTTCCGCTCGCGACCCACGCCCTGTGGTGGACCGCGAAGGGCGGACGCGCGGAGAACTGGTCGAGCGCGGACTGGTCGAGCGCGGGCCTGCTGCCGCCGGCCGCCGCCGTGCCGGGGGCGATGGTGCGGGTCTACGCCGCCCGGGTCGGGCGCTGGCGGGGCATCTTCGCCCATCACAGTTGGGTGGTGGTCAAGGAAGCGAACGCCCCGCGCTACACCCGCTACGACGTGGTCGGCTGGGGCCGGCCGGTGCGCACCGACGCCTACGCGCCGGACGGGCGCTGGTTCGGCAACGCGCCGGAGATCGTGCTGGCGCTCGACGGCGCCGCGGCGGCGCGGGCGATTCCCGAGATCCGCTCGGCGGTGGCCGACTATCCCTACCGCAGCCTCGGCTCCTACCGGGCGTGGCCGGGCCCGAACTCGAACACCTTCGCCGCCCACGTGGTCGCGCGCATCCCCGGCAACGACGTGCCGCTGCCGCCGACCGCGCTCGGCAAGGACTGGACGCCCCCGGGCCGCTATGCCGAGCGCACCCCGAGCGGCACCGGCCTGCGCCTGTCCTGGCGCGGCTATGTCGGCCTGACGCTGGGCTGGGTGGACGGGTTCGAGATCAACCTGCTCGGCGCGGTGGCGGGCCTCGACTGGCGCCGCCCGGCCCTGAAGCTGCCGGGCTGGGGCCGGATCACCCTGATCCCCGGCGGCGACGCGGACAAGGCGGCCCCGACGACGGGTCCGGAGCGCCGCCCGGCACCCGGTCCCGTCTCCGGTTGAGCCGGCCCCGGAACGAGGCTCGGCGCCGCGACGGCGTCCGGTCCGGAAGGGCCACGTCGCCCTGCCGCCGGCCGGCACAATCCAGCTTCGGGCTGTCGGCGACCGAGAAGGTCCCCTTGCCCCAGGTGGGCGCCGCGGGCGAAGGGCGGTCGCAGGGCCCGATCCGTGATACGAGCGCGCGGATCGGACTTCCGAGACCGGCGCGCTCCCAATGAACACCACGAACACGATGACCGACCTTGCCATCCGCCCGGCGCAAAGCCGCGACCACGACGCGATCTGGTCGATCCTGGAGCCGATCCTGCGCGAGGGCGAGACCTACGCCCTGCCGCGGGACTGGGACCGGGAGCGGGCGCTCGCCTACTGGTTCTCGCCGGCCCACCATGTCTTCGTCGCGGAAAGCGCGGGCGCCATCCTCGGCAGCTACTACGTCCGCGCCAACCAGCTCGGCCCCGGCGACCACGTCGCCAACGGCACCTACGCCACGCATCCGCGGGCACGGGGCCGGGGCGTGGCCCGCGCCATGGGCCTGCACTCCTTCGGGGCCGCCCGGACGCTGGGCTTCACGGCGATGCAGTTCAATCTGGTCGTCGCCACCAACACCCACGCGGTCGCCCTGTGGACGAGCCTCGGCCTCAAGGAGGTCGGCCGCCTGCCCGGCGTGTTCCGCCATCCCGCGCGGGGGGCCGTCGACGCGCTGGTGATGCACCGGGGCCTGTAATACCGTTTCCGATCGATCGCCTCGGGTCTGGCCCCCCTCCGTCATCGCGAGCGGCCGCGAAGCGATCCAGGGCGCGGGCATGTCCGCGCCCTGGATGGCCACGGCTTCGCCCCGCAAGGACGCAGGACAGGCCGAACGCATCGACCGGATGGCGTACGACTCCCTCCATTGAACACGGCCGCGCTTCGGGCAGACTGACCGTCGCGCACGCGAAGAGAGAATCGGTGCGCCGGAGGGCGCATCCTTGAGCTTCCTGATCTGCCTCGCGGCGCTCGTCTTCCTGATGGGAATCGCCTATCGCGGCTTCTCGGTGATCCTGTTCGCGCCCGTCGCCGCCATGGGCGCGGTGCTGCTGACCGATCCGGCCGCCGTGCCGATCCTGTTCTCCGGGCTGTTCATGGAGAAGCTGGTCGGCTTCCTGAAGCTCTATTTTCCCGTCTTCCTGCTCGGCGCCGTGTTCGGCAAGCTCGTGGAGATTTCGGGCTTCGCCCGCTCCATCGTCGGTGCCGTCACCGGGCTGCTGGGGGAGGGACGGGCGATCGTCGCCATCGTGCTGGTCGGCGCGATCCTCACCTACGGCGGCGTCTCGCTGTTCGTGGCGGTGTTCGCGGTCTATCCCTTCGCCGCCGAGCTGTTCCGCCGCAGCCGCATCCCCAAGCGCCTGATTCCCGGCACGATCGCGCTCGGCGCCTTCACCTTCACCATGGACACCCTGCCGGGCACGCCGCAGATCCAGAACATCATCCCGGCCTCCTTCTTCAAGACCGACGCCTACGCCGCCCCCTGGCTCGGCATCGTCGGCGCGCTGTTCGTGTTCGCGGTCGGCGTCGCCTATCTCGAATGGCGCCGCCGCCGGGCCGGCGACGAGGGCTACGGCGAGGGCCACGCCAACGAGCCGCAGGCGGCCGAGGACCGGGTCGTCATCCACCCGGCGGTCGCGCTGCTGCCGCTCCTCGTCGTCGGGATCGGCAACCGGCTGCTGCTCGCCTGGATCACCGGCGCCTACGGCGAGCAGGCGAGCGCGGCGCTCACCCCGGAGATGGCCGCCCACCCCGTCACCGTGCCGGTCAGGACGGTGGCGGCGATCTGGGCGGTGGAGGGCGCGCTGCTTCTCGGCATCCTCGCCACCGTGATCCTCGGCTACCGCAACCTCGCCGATCGCTTCTCCGACGGCTCGAAGGCGGCGGTGGCGGGTTCGCTCCTGGCCGGCATGAACACCGCCACCGAGTACGGCTTCGGCGCGGTCATCGCCGCGCTGCCCGGCTTCAAGGTGATCGCGGACGCGCTCTCGGCGATCCCCAACCCGCTGATCAACGAGGCGGTGACGGTCAACGTGCTGGCCGGCGTCACCGGCTCGGCCTCGGGCGGGCTCTCCATCGCGCTGGGCGCCCTGTCGGGCCGCTTCGTCGAGGCGGCGCAGGCGGCCGGCATCCCCCTGGAGGTGATGCACCGGGTCGCCGCCATGGCGAGCGGCGGCATGGACACGCTGCCCCACAACGGCGCGGTGATCACGCTGCTCGCCGTCACCGGCCTGACCCACCGCCAGTCCTACGGCGACATCTTCGCCATCACGATCATCAAGACCGTGGCCGTGTTCTTCGTGATCGGGGTCTATTACCTGACCGGCTTGGTCTGAGCGCCCGCCCGGCGCCGGGAGGTCGGCCGGGCGCCGAGGCCGTCGGCATTGGCGCGGCTCCAGGCGTAGCCCGTCATCCGATAGCGCTCGCCGGCCGGATCGCGACCGGGCCCGTCCTCACCCCGCCGTCCCGGCCTTCTGCCGCCGGGTCGGGTGGGTCATGGCTTCGAGTTCCAGAAGCTGATTGAGCTGGGCTTCCGTCAGCAGGCCCTCCTCCAGCACCAGTTCGGCCACCGGCCGGTTCTCCTTCAGGGCCCGGCGGGCGACGCGGGAACTCGCCTCGTAACCCAGCGTCGGCGCGAGCGCCGTGACGAGGCCGACCGAGCCCTGGACCAGGCTGCGGCAGCGCTCGCGGTCGGCCTCGATCCCCTCGATGCAGCGCTTGGTCAGGGTGTCGATGGCGGCCGTGAGCATCCGCAAAGAGCTCAGCACGCAGTAGCCGAGGGTCGGCTCGAAGGCGTTGAGCTGGAGCTGGCCGCCCTCGGCGCAGAGCGTCACCGTGAGGTCGTGGCCGATCACCATGTAGGCCACCTGATTGACCACCTCCGGGATCACCGGGTTGACCTTGCCCGGCATGATCGAGGAGCCGGCCTGCACCGCGGGCAGCCGAATCTCGCCGAGGCCCGTGCGGGGGCCGGACGAGAGCAGGCGCAGGTCGTTGCAGATCTTGGAGAGTTTCACGGCGACCCGCTTCAGGGTGCCGGAGAACAGAACGAAGGCGCCGAGATCCGAGGTCGCCTCGATCAGGTTCGAGGCCAGCACCATCGGCTGGCCGGAGAGCCGCGACAGCTCCTCCACCGCGAGCGCGGCGTAGCGCGGGTCGGCGTTGATGCCGGTGCCGATCGCGGTCGCCCCGAGATTCACCTCGCGAAAGAGGCCGACGATCTCGGTGAGCCGCGCCACGTCCTCCTTGATCGTGGCGTGGAAGCCGTCGAATTCCTGGCCCAGCGTCATCGGCACCGCGTACCTGAAGCTGGGTGCGGCCCATCTTCAGCACGTCGGCGAACTCCACCGCCTTGCTCTTGAAGGCGTAGGCGAGGTCGTCGAGCGCCTTCACCAGGGGTCGCGTGGCGAAGATCACCGCGAGCCGCAGGGCGGTCGGGTAGGCGTCGTTGGTGGATTGGGCCATGTTGACGTCGTCGTTGGGGTGCAGCGCGGCATAGTCGCCGGGCGCCCGCCCCATCAGCCTCAGGCCCACATTGGCGATCACCTCGTTGGCGTTCATGTTGGTCGAGGTGCCGGCCCCGCCCTGGATCACGTCGACCACGAAGGCTTCGGCGTAAAGGGGGTCGCTCGCGACGAGGGTGCAGGCCTCGTCGATGATCCGCGCCTTCGCCTTCGGCAGGTAGCCGAGCCGGTGGTTGGCCCGCGCCGCGGCCTGCTTCACCAGGGCGAGCGCCCGCACGAGGTCCGGGTAATGGCCCACCGGCACGCCGGTGATGGGAAAGTTCGCCACCGCCCGCTTGGTGTGGAGGCCCCACAGGGCGTCCGCCGGCACCTCGCCGTCGCCGAGCAGGTCGTGCTCCGGGCGGGTTCTTCGACCGTCCAGCGCCACCTTGCGCACGGTGGCGACGGCGAGATCCTCCTCGTGATGGAGAGACTCCGCCTCGGCGGCGGCCGATCCCGCCGCACCGGCCGCGTCCTTCACGGCCTTCCGGGCTTCCTTCCTGCCCGTGCGCTTACTTGCGCGCTTGGCCGGCGTCCTTGCCTGCGCGCTTGGCCAACCGCTTGGTCTCGGTGTCCGCCGTCGTCTTCGCCACGCAAGCCTCTCCGATCGAGGGTCGGGCCGGCCGGGTCGTCGGGTCCTTGCGGCCGGTTGCCGTCGGGACGGTCTTGAGAT